>JBDTBS010000155.1:0-9782 GCA_039924035.1 Aquihabitans sp.
AGCTCATGGCAACGGTGGAATTACCTACCTTAATTTTGATCCTAAAACTGGCGTGCTTTTAAAGCAAAACGACATTATTAGCAATACAACTGAATTTAAAAAAATTGCTGAAAAAGCCTTCAAGGACCAAACGAAACCCTCGGCGTTGCCGCCGGCCATGTTGTAGAACTCAGATGAGCCGTAGATCGAGGCGCCGATGTCGTTGACCTTGGCTCCGGCGCGTAGGCGGCCGACCCAGAAGTCTCGACCGGCTGGGTCCGGTCCGCGGTCGAGCGCGTCTTGATAGATGCCGTCAACCGTTGCCCCCAACCAGGCCTCGCTGTTGGCTAGTTCGCGTGCCATGCCTGACGGCGGGTTGGTCTTCATCCAGTCGAGCCATTGATTCATCTCGTCCCGGGAGTGCCCTCGGGCCAAGAAGACGCCGACGGTGCGCTGTATGAAGCATGCCTGTTCGCCTTCGATGGCAGCCGGTCCGGGCAGAGCGCCCGCACTTGGGGGAGCAAGGCCCAGCAGCAAGGTGGCGGCCAGCGCTGCACCAGCAACGCGTGCGCGAACTCCAGAGGTGAACACGATCATGAGAAGACTCGCTCCATTGGTCACAAGGCCGACCCGCAGGCTACCGAGCACTCTTAAAGCATCGTGAAAGCCTGGCTGTGAGCTTCAGCTGGGTCGCTCGGTCTCGGGGTCGGCGACCATCACATCCGTCGTCAGGTAGCAGAGGTGAAGGCAGGGCCCTCGAAGGTATCGATGGTGGCGAAGTGCTCCACTGGGTTGCGCTTCAGCTTCGTGACCTGATGCACGGGCACGCCGAGGCCGATCATGGCCACGATGGCGTGACCGTCGGGCAGGTGGAGCAGTGGGGCAGCCTCGGGTTCGGAGGCGGTCAGGAACGTGGTGAGCACCCCTCCAAGGCCCTGGTTGCGGGCAGCCAGCAAGATGTTGTGCACGAACGGATAGATCGATGCTCCTCCGATCACCGAGAACCGGTCGAGCCGGTGGTCCATCACGGCCAGCACGGCGAGGTCGACGGTGACCACCAACAGTTCGGGCACCGATTCGATGTCGGCCAGCATCGGATGTTCGGGCATCCCGTCGGGCACCGGCATGTCGGCCGTTGCTGCGTTGATCGGGTTGAAAGGCCGGAAGCCAGCGGCTTGCTCTGCTTTGTAGCGGGCCCAGGTGGCGGCGCTGAGGTCGGCCAGACGATGGCGCAGCGCCGTGTCTCGCACGATGGTCACGTGCCAGCCCTGCTGGTTGCCGCCGCTGGGAGCGAAGCGGGCATCGTCGAGCACTCGGTACAGCACCTCGGCGGGGATGGGGTCGGGTCGGAAGGCCCGCGCCGCTGCCGTTGTCCGCATCACGTCACTCAGTTCCACAGCTCACCTCACGTGGTCGTCCTGGCGGGACGGTACCGCCGTCGGTACGGCGTCCGCGGCAGGGTCCGTTCGGGTCTAGATTCCTGACGACCCATCAGATGGGTTTCCATCCGAAGATCCGCATGCCAGGGGACACGACGTGACCGAAGCGCTCGACAACTCAACGACCCTTTGGGAACTGGTGGAGCGACGCGCCACCGCCACCCCCCATGCTGTGCTGTTGGTGAACGAGTCCGGCGACCGCCTCACTTGCGCCGAGTTCCGGGACCGGACCGCGCGGGCCGCAGCCGGATTCGCGGCGCGAGGCATAGAGGCTGGCACTCGGGTCACCTGGGAACTGCCCAACCGCTTCGAGACCGTGATCGCCAGCTTCGCCCTGGCCCGCCTGGGAGCCATCCAGAACCCGATCCTGCACTTCTACCGCCACAAGGAAGTCGGCTACGCCATCCGGGCCACCGATGCCGAGGTGGTGCTCACCCCGGGTACATGGAACGGGTTCGACTTCACCGCCATGGTCCACGAGCTCATCGCCGACCTCCCCGACAAACCGCAGGTCATCGATGTCTTCGCCGACCTCCCCGATGGCGACCCGGCCGGTCTACCCCCAGCTCCCACCGACGGCGACGAGGTGCGCTGGATCTACTTCACGTCGGGTACCACGTCGGACCCTAAGGGCGTCCGCCACACCGACCGGACCCTCATCACCGGGGCCAACGGCTTGGCCGTGGCCCTCGACATGACCCCCGACGACATCGGTTCCATAGCGTTCCCGTTCTCCCACATCGCCGGCCCCGACTACTTCGGCACCATGCTGATCGCTGGGTTCGCGGCCGTGCTGTTCGAGTCCTTCGCTCCGGCTACCGCGCTGCCGGTATTGGTCGACAACGGCGTGACCATGGTGGGCGGAGGGCCTGCTTTCTACCAGATGTTCCTAGCCGAGCAGCGCAAGACCCCGGACACCCCCATTCTGCCCACCCTGCGCAAGATGTCAGGTGGCGGTGCGGCCATGGCCCCAGAGATCTTCGCCGAGGTGAAGCGGGAGTTCGGCATCAAAACCTGCCACGGCTACGGCATGACCGAGTGCCCGATGATCTGTCAGGGGTCCCCGCGCGACACCGACGAACAGTTGACCAACACCGTCGGCAAGCCGGTAGTCGGCCTGCAACTTCGCATCGTGACCGACGATGGCACCGAAGCGGCCACCGGAGACAACGGTGAGGTTCGACTAAAGGGTCCCATGGTCTTTCGGGGGTACACCGACGAGACGGCCACCGCTGAAGCCTTCGACGACCAGGGCTGGTTCCGAACCGGCGACATCGGCCACGTCCGCGAAGACGGTCATGTGGTCCTCACCGGCCGCCTGAAAGACGTGATCATCCGCAAGGGCGAGAACATCTCGGCCCAAGAGATCGAGAGCCTTCTCTACGCCCATCCCAAGGTGGGTGACGTGGCCGTGATCGGTCTACCCGACCGGGAGCGCGGCGAGCGGGTCTGCGCGGTGGTGGAACGAGCCCCCGGCCAGGACGACCTCACCTTCGACGACATGGTGGCCCTGCTCACCCAGGCTCAACTGATGCGCCAGAAGTTCCCCGAGCAACTCGAGGTGGTCGACGCGCTCCCCCGCAACGAGACCCTCCGCAAGGTGCTGAAGTTCAAGCTCCGCGAGGAGTACGCCGAAAAGCCCTGGCCCAGCTGAGCGAGGCCACTCACCGGCCAGCCCCCTATCGAGGAGTGAGCCAGGCCGCCTCTAGCTCTTCGCGACGGTCATCCCACTCCTCGGCGGTGAACCCGTAGCGAACGTGGTCCTCCCACACCCCGTCGATCTCCAGGTACCTCTCGGCCACCCCTTCGTTGCGCAGCCCGAGCTTCTCGACCACCCGGCGACTGGCCTGGTTGCGAGGGATGATCGACACCTGGATGCGGTGCAGGTGGAGTTCTTCGAACGCGAACCGAGCCAACACCACCACGGCCTCAGGCATCAGCCCCTGTCCGGCCCACCGCTGATCGATCCAATAGCCCACATAGGCGTTCTGGAACGGTCCCCGCTGGATCGACGACAGGTTGATCTCGCCACAGAACACGCCGTCGGCGAAGATCCCGTATCCGAAGCCCGTGCCCAACTGCCGTTCACGCTGGCGGGCGCTACAGCGCACCGCAAAGGCATCGCGGTCCTGGGTCACATCGGGTTGGTGCGGTAGCCGTGACGGCTCCCACCGGGTCAGCCAGGAGGCACAACGGGTTCGAACCTCACGCCAGTCGTCGAAGTCGGCCAGCACGATGGGCCGAAGCATCACCCGCTGCCCGAAGAGGGCTTGGCCATGATCGGTCGCACTCATTCGATCCCGCATCATCTAGCCGTGTCCGGCCCGGAGACGACGATGAGGAGGGTGGCGGACATCGCTCGCATCGTAGAGGTCTGCGCTCGTCGACACCGGTCGAATCACATTGGTTGCCAATGCGTGTCCTCAGCCCACCATGGACTGGGCCAGACCGTCGAGGATGTCGCTTTCGCTCACCACGATCTCATCGAGGCCGAACCGCCGGTAGATGGCCACCAGAGCGCAACAGCCGCCCACGATCACATCGGCTCGGGCTTCTTCCAGTCCGGGGTTGAAGATCCGGTCGGCTCGAGTTTCGGTGGCCAGGGTGCGGAAGACGTCCTCGGCTGCATCCTTGGTGAGCACGAAGTGATGGACCTTCTCGCGGTCGTAGTCGGCTTGACCCTGTTCGATGCGGGCCACTGCGTTCACCGTGCCGGCCATGCCCAACACCTTGCGGGCCCCGACCAGGCTCGGGATCTCGCGGATCACGTCGTTGAGCCAGGCATCCACATAGCTGATGGCGGCCGTGAGCTCCTCGGGAGCCGGGGGGTCGGTGGTGAAGAAACGTTCGGTGAGCCGGACACAGCCCACCTCCAACGAGATGGCACCTTCGATGGCTCCTTCGGGACCGGTGGTGCCATACACGAACTCGGTGGAGCCCCCGCCGAGGTCGAAGATCAGGAACGGTCCATCTGCGGGGTCGAGGTCTGACGTGGACCCGAGGAACGACAGCCGGGCCTCGTCGTCACCCGACAGCAGCTCAGGACGAACCCCCACGATGGCCTCGGCCGCGTCGAAGAACTCATCGCGGTTGGCGGCATCGCGTGCAGCTGACGTGGCCGCCATCCGTACCCGTCCGGCCGGAACGTCGAGGCGGTCCATGATCTCCCGGAACTGACCGAGAGCCTCGAGGTTGCGGACGATGGCATCGGGGTGCAGGCCTCGGGCCTGATCGACGCCCTGGCCAAGCCTGGTGATGATCATGTGCCGCTCCACCGTGGCCAGCTGCCGGCCGTCCGCCCCGACGTCGGCCACCAACAGGCGGCTGGAGTTGGTACCCAGATCGATCGATGCCACACGGTCAGCCATGGGTCGATCTTCCCCCATTCACCGGCGCGCGGCGAAACGACCGGGCAATTGCAAACGGTGAGATCGACGGCATCGCACAGTCGCCCGACCGCTCAGCCGGGGTGGTCGAGCTCCGGGTCCTTGTCGCCGTCACCGGCAGCAAGGTGGTCAGACACCCATTGGCCCACGGGGTCGTCGCCGCCAGCAAGCCACCAGCCGTAGTGCGCGTGGAGGCACTTGACCCCCACCCGGGTACCGCCCACACCCGCTGAGGGGCGGGGGCCTTCCCAGTCCTCTGGCATGGCCGCATCCCGGTCGGCGGCGTAGCGGTCGTGGGCTGCGGCGATCACATCGAGGCCGATCTCATCCTCCACCCGATGGACACCACCGCGGCTCTCGATGCGGCTCACCATGGTTCGCTCCGGTTCGCCGAGCAGCCAGTAGCGGGTGGGCATCGGGCGACCATCGTCGAGCAGTGGGTGGTTGCGGATCACCACCGGGCTGCGGTCGTGAACATGGCGGACGACCACGGTGAACCGCCCCTTCGGCTCACGGCCAAGCAGGGCCGCCACCGCAACGAGGTCGTCGGCATCGGGCTCATCATCAACCCGTTCCACTGCCGGCATTGGGTCGGCCATGGGTTTGGTCAGCCGGCGCCGAGCTCGCGCTCGACGCCTATGAACGGCCAACCGTCGGGTAGGCCGATGGGTTCGGTGGCCGGAGGCAGGAAGTTGTAGAGCTCTTCGCCGGGGGCGACGAACCCGAAGAACTGACGAGCCCGGCGGCGAATCTCCTCGTCGGTGTCGAGGAGATCGATCTGGTTCTTCACCTCGGCCCGCTCGGCCCGGACTCGAGCCAGTTCGGCATCGGCTTCAGCGTTGGCAGCCTGCTGCTTGCGGTAGGTCTGCCACGGGGCCCCAGCCACGAAGAGCACCCCGACCAGCAGCACGACGGTGGCCAGGCCGCCCACGAGCCAACGGCGGTTGCGGTGGCGGACGTGACGGCGGTCGGTGACGCTCTGACCGTCGCGTTCACCCCTGGCCCCGTCGACCTGGCCGAGAGCCCGTCGTCCGGCTGGGTCCTGAGGCCCAGTACGGCGCTTCGACCGGGTGGGCGGAGCCGAAGATACAGACCGCCGAGCGGACCGATACGTTGGCACAGCCTCGACCAGCGCCGGCGAGGCAGCCCGCCGGGGCGACGACGGCCGCCTCGGAGAACGGGAACCGCCGACAGGCGTGCCGGGCCGGGACGCGGGACGAGGCGGGCGCTCCCGCCTCGGCTCCGACGGCCGACGCCCGTCAGTGGCCATCAGGGAGTCCGGCTCCGCACCAGCGCGTCGGCACCGAGGAACGCGGCCGAATCGCCGAGCTGCTCTTCGATGCGCAGGAGCTGGTTGTACTTGGCCACCCGGTCGCTACGAGCGGGGGCGCCGGTCTTGATCTGACCACAGTTGGTGGCCACGGCCAGGTCGGCGATGGTGGTGTCTTCGGTTTCACCGGAACGGTGCGACATCACCGCCGAGTAGCCGGCCTTGTTGGCCATGCTCACAGCGTCGAGGGTCTCGGTGAGGGTACCGATCTGGTTGACCTTGATCAGGATGGAGTTGGCCACGCCGGTGTCTATGCCACGGGCCAGGCGTTCGGTGTTGGTGACGAACAGGTCGTCGCCGACGAGTTGGACCTTGTGGCCCAACCGCTCGGTGAGCGCAGCCCAGCCGTCCCAGTCTTCTTCGTCCATGCCGTCTTCGATCGACACGATCGGGAACCGTTCGCAAAGGTCGGCCCAGTAGTCGGCCATCTGTTCACCGTTGAGGGTGCGACCTTCGCCTTCGAGCACGTAGGCGCCGTCCTTGAAGACCTCGCTGACGGCAGGGTCGAGGGCAATGGCGATGTCGTCGCCGGGAGTGAAGCCGGCCGCTTCGATGGCGGAGATGAGCAGTTCCACCGGTTCGGTGTTGTTGGCCAGGTTGGGGGCGAAGCCGCCCTCGTCGCCCACCGACGTGGACAGGCCCTTGTCTTGGAGGATGCCGCGCAGCCGGTGATACACCTCGGTGCCCCAGCGCAGTGCCTCTGAGAAGCTGGCCGCGCCCACCGGCATGACCATGAACTCCTGGAAGTCGACGTTGTTGTCGGCGTGGGCTCCCCCGTTGAGCACGTTCATCATGGGCACGGGCAAGACGTGGGCATTGGCTCCACCGACGTGGCGGTACAGGCCGATACCAAGTTCGTTGGCCGTGGCCTTGGCCGCTGCTAGTGAGACGCCGAGCAGGGCATTGGCTCCCAGATGGGCCTTGTTGGGGGTGCCGTCGAGGTCGAGCAGGATCAGATCGATGCCCCGCTGGTCGAGCGCGTCGTGTCCGATGAGCTCTTCGCGGATCTCCCCGTTGATGTTGGCTACGGCGGTGGTGACGCCCTTGCCGTCGTAGCGGGATCCGCCGTCACGTAGCTCGACGGCTTCGAACTGGCCGGTGGAGGCTCCCGAGGGCACGGCCGCTCGCCCGACGACGCCAGTGTCGAGGAGGACCTCGACCTCAACGGTGGGGTTGCCGCGTGAATCAAGGATCTCGCGGCCGACAACGTGCTCGATGATGCTCATGGCCGGTGTTGCTCCTGTTGCTCGTGGGAAACGGTACACGCACTTGCTGGTCGCTCGGCGGACACCGTTCTCGCGTCTGGTGAACCGAAGCCCATCCCACCGGACACCCGCGGCGCAAGCTGTCTCCGGGCTGGTCGGTCAGGCCTGGGTTTCGGAGGACTCGGATTCGATGGCTTGAGCCCGCAGGCGCAAGGCCGTCGCGGCAGCCCGCAAGGCGGCTTCGGGGTCGACGTTCACGGCCCGAGCAGAATCCACAACGGACAGCAGAAGGCGCCCGAAAGCATCCTCATCGGCGCTGAGGTTCACGGCAGTGACGGCTTCACCGAGTGTCGGGATGCCTCGATCAGCATCGAGACCGACCGTGGCCGCCTTCTTGAGCACCTTCGTGGCGTACAGCAGAGCGGGCAGGGCGGCCGGGATCCCGTCGAACACAGAGTCGCGGCCCTTCTCGGCCTTCTTTATCTGTTCCCAGTTGGTGAGCACGTCGTCGGAACCGGCCACGTCCACCAGTCCGTTGGCGACCCGCGGGAACACGTGGGGGTGTCTGTGCACCAGCTTGTCGTGGACACCTCGGGCCACGTCGGCCATGTCGAAGGCCCCGGCCTCGGTGGCCAAGGTGGTGTGGAACACGATCTGGAAGAGCAGGTCGCCGAGCTCCTCCTCCAGGTGGCTGTAGTGGTCAGCGTCGGTGTCGGGGCCACCGTCGCCCACCTCGTCGAGCGCTTCGAGAACCTCGTAGGTCTCTTCCAGGAGGTGGCGGGTGAGGGTGCGGTGGGTCTGCTCGGCATCCCAGGGGCATTCGGCCCGCAGCGTGGCCACCAGGGCCACGAATGCCTGCATCTCGGCGGCCACCGGGCTGGCCAGAGTGGGCACGAAGATGGACGTCAGGTGATCGGGTTCGAAGCTGCGGTCCAGGTCCTCCCAGGCCACCGTGGTCACCGATTCGTCGGGTAGGCCCAGGCGTTGGAGCACCACCACCGGTTCGGTGGGGGCATCGTCGACAGCCAGCTTCACGTCGGACAGGACCCGACGGTTGTGGCAGTGGGCCACCAGCAACGGTCCCCGTTCGCCAGCGGCGGCGGTGTCGAACTGGTGAGCATCGATCAGTCGGACCCCGTCTTCGAAGGGGTCGATGCCCAGCCGGACCCAAGCCAGGTCGACGAACGACAGGCCGGCATGGACCTCCAGATCCACCAGGCCCTTCACCTCGGCCTGGGCCAGCAGGTCGACGGTTCGTTCCAGCACCCGCGGCGAACCCGGGACGGCGTAGAGGATCTCGCCGTGCTCGGTGGCCGCCGCCAGCAGGTCATCGACGATCGAGCCGTAGACATCATCGAAGGTATCGGCAGCGTCGTAGCGGTGATCGAAGGTGACCGCATCGGTCACCAGGTGGGCCGAAGGGTGGATGGCGGTGCGCAGGTACCGCACCGGCACCCGTTCGATCGCCTGAAGAGCACCAGCGGTGATCAGTGACGGGTCACCGGGACCGAGCCCGATGATCACGATGCCGGGCCGCGTCACGAGGTCCGACCGTTTCCACCGACCAGTTCAGCCCACATGATCAGGAGCCAGCCGGGTCCATGGCCGCGGGGTCCAGCATGGGGATCGCCTCGGTGGTGGTCGGGGCCGGGTCTACCGGTGGGGTGACCGCCCCGTTGTCTGGGTTCCAGGTGCCATAGCGGGCATCGATGGTGACCTCGGCCGAGGTGAATGCTTCGGCCAGCAACTCCTGAACCGCGGCCTCGCTGTTGTCGGGCACCATCTGGGTCAGCGTTTCCCGGGCCTCTTCGAAGGTCGGCATGTTGACATCATCGACCTGGATCATGAGCCAGCTGCCCTCGCCATCGGCGGGAGCCAACACGTCTCCGGGCTTGGCCGTGGTGGCCACATCACCGAACACGTTGGCTATGCCGGCCCGAGGGATGCAGCCGATATCACCGCCACTGGGAGCACTGGTCTCGTCGATCGACACCTCGGTGGCGACCGAAGAGAAGTCTTCGCCCGAGGTCACCCGCTCGTAGGCGGCCTGAGCCGCAGCCTGGTCCTCGGTGACGATGATGTGCACACAGAGCTCTTCGAGGTTGCTGGAGTTCTCTTCGTAGGCAGCACGCAGTTCGGCTTCGTAGTCGTCGGGCGACGATGCCGCCTCCGTCACCTTCTCGTAGAGCAGGTTGCGTTCGATCTCCAGGCGCACCAAAGCCTCGAAGGGTTCCATGTCATCGATCTGCTGCTCGGTCTTCAGCTTTTCGGCGAGGGCCTCGGTCTGTTCGTCACGATCGGCCTGGCTGATCTCCAGATCGGCGTCGCTCAACACACCCGAGAGGATCTCGATCTCCACCAAGGCCGTGACGAACTCCGCTGCCGTTGCGGTCTCGATGGTCAAATCATCAAAGCCGTCCAGCAGGTCGTCGAGGCGCTCGAT
>JBDTBS010000156.1:0-3574 GCA_039924035.1 Aquihabitans sp.
GTCGCTCGTCGCCGATAGAGCGGTCGACTGATATTTCGTGCGGCTTGCGTGCTGAACCCATGGGCTCCTCCTCGATACCAACGATCTGATGGGCGCAGCGGGCACCCCGACTCTCAGTCTACGAAATGAGCTTCGGCCCGGACCCTATTTGCCGGGCAACCCAATTGAATGATAATTTCGTCACGTGACGTTATTGGACCTGAAGGAGCGGTGCCGATGGTGCGGGCGCGGATTGCCCGAACGGGTCGGTCCGGGGAGGCCTCGGCGGTTCTGTCGGGCAGGCTGTCGCCAACAGGCCCACATGGCTCGCAAACTGGCGGCCGCCCACGGACTGGGCGAAGACGATGTGATCATCGACCGACAGCACCTCGAGGAGCTTCAGGGGGTCTTGTACTGCCTGCAAGCTGCCATAGAGGATGTCGACCGAGATCTTGTCGGTCGACCATCTGGGCGGGAGGTGCGCGAGGCCTTGGACTGGCTGCTGGACAACGCTCGGCCAGCAGCCGACATGTGGATCGAGCCGCGCACGATCGAGCTCCGTTCCACTTGACATAACGTAGATTATGGGCGTTGTGAAGGGTTGGTCATGGGCTCCAACCAGCGACGCCTTACCGAGGAACCAGGTCCAGCGAGTAGGTTTGCAGCCCTATGTCCCGCAGGATCGACATCGAACTCACCAGTGCCAAGGAAGACGGGTCTTGGACCTGGCGTGCCGCCGGTGCCAAACAGCCCAAGGGGTCCCTCGACGGCTCCCTTCTACCCGAGGGCGCTGCCGTCGGTGACGAGCTCCGGGCGGATGTGGAGACAACGCTCGATGGCACCGATGTGCTGTCGGTGGCGCACCCGAAGGCCAAGAACCGGGCTGCCGCCGAGACCATCGAGATCATCTCCAAGGGCTTGAAGGACGAAGACCTCGTCATCACCACCCTGGCCAAGCGTGGCCGCGGCGAACGCCGTGATCGCGGAGATCGAGGGGACCGAGGAGACCGCGGCCCCCGTCGTGATGGCGACCGTCGTCCTCGACGTGACGGCGACAAGCCCAGTAGCCCCCGAGGCGAACGTGGTGACCGTCCCGATGGTGGCGACCGTCGTGACCGCCCCGACCGCCCTCGTCGTGAGCGACCGGCAGCCCCGGCCAAGCCGAAGGCCAAGCGCCTCCGTCCCGGGCGCACCCACCGCAAGGCCGCGCTCGATGCCCTCGCTCCAGAAGAACAGGTCATCGCCGAGCAGGTGCTGAAGGGTGGCATCCCCGCTGTACGTCAGGCCGTCGAACGCATGAACGAGCAGGCCCAGGCCGAGGGCAAGCCCACGGTTAAGCCGGATGCTCTCGTGGCCGTGGCCGAACGTTTGCTGCCGCCCCTTCGGGCCGCCGAGTGGCGTGACCGTGCCGAGGCTGCCGTCGCCGATCTGGCCGAACTCGATCTGCGCGATCTGCGCTCCGTCGTGGTGGCCGCCGAAACCGGAGCCAAAGACGATGAGTCCCGGGCGCTGGCGGCGACGCTGCGCGACGGGCTAAGCCAGCGCGTCGACCAAGAACAGACCAACTGGCTCACCGAGATGGCCGACACCCTGACCGAGGGTCGCGTCGTGCGTGCTCTCCACCAGAGTTCACGTCCGCCCAAGGCCGGCTCGCCGCTGCCGGCCGAGTTGGCCAAACGTCTGGCCGAAGCGGCCTCGGGTGCGCTAACCGCCGACACCATGCCTGATCGTTGGGCCACGGTCCTCGACGCTCTCTCCTTCTCGCCGGTGCGTCTCACGGTTGCCCCCGCATCGAAGCCCGAGACCCCCAGCGAAGAGTTGGTGGCCGTGGTGACCCGCTTTGCCGGTCGGGTCCCCAAGGTGGCCGAGGCCTTCGGCATCGAAGCCCCTGCCGATGCCCCCCGCAAGCGGGGTCGCCCCGGTGGCGGCCGCAAGCCCAAGCCCGGAGGCCCCAAGGCCGATGGAGCGAAGGGTGGCGGACAGAAGGCCGGCGGTGGCCGTCCCCGTCCCCCGAAGCCACCGATCGCTGACGCCGATCCGGCCGCGGCCAAGACCGAAGCTGCACCTGTAGCCAAGACCGAGGACCCAGCCGATCCCCGCGATGCCGGCCAGGTTGCCGAACAGTCTGATAACGCCGTGACCGAGCAGGCGTCAGCCGCACCCGTGGCCAAGAAGGCCACCGAGGCTGATCCGGCACAACCTGTCGAGGCCACCACAACGGCAGCCGCGCCCGCTCCCCCGGCCCCCGAAGCATCTGCGGACCCCTCCGAGGCCACAGATGCTCCGGAGACTCCGGCAGCCGCGCCAACGGAACCGGCAGCGACCACCGCTGAGGCTCCCGCGGATCCCACCGACGAAGGCTGACGCCTCCGTGATGGTTCGGGCCTCCACCAAGGTCGATCCGAGCTGAACTGCCCACAACGAGATTGCCCCCGGAACCCTGCCGTTTCGGGGGTACCTCGCGTTCGGGCTACCGGTGGATAGGGTTTGGATCGATGAGCCAAGAAGTTCATGAATCAGCCCACCTGCGTTGTCCGTACTGTCAGAGCTACGACGTGACCCGGTTGTTCCTCGGGGCGCTCCGTCTGGATTCGTGCGATTGTCGGGCCTGCGGTGCGCGTTGGGACGAAGACCCCGCCACGGGCGAGTTCCGAGGTCGAGCCAGCCGGGCCTCGGTGGTGGTCCCCCGACCCGGTTCCCGCTGACCCGAACCCACCATTGGGGTTGCATGCGGTGCACAACGAGGTCCTTTCGCGCTCATCCACGCTCGACCGCTCAGGGCAAACCTGACTGACCGGTCAAGAGTTGGGTAACGTGCGCGACATGACCGTCGATTACGAACTGCGCGACCACGTCGCCGTACTCACCATCAACCGTCCCGAGGCCCGCAATGCCGTCAACACCGACGTCGCCAAGGGCATCGAAGAAGGCATCGATCGGCTCGAGGCCGACGACGACGCTTGGGTCGGGATCATCACCGGATCGCAGACCGCCAAGGGCTGGATCTTCTGTGCCGGTGCCGACCTGAAGCAGATGAGCATCGACCCGGGCGGCATGACCACCGAGAAGGGTGGCTTCGCCGGGTTCGTCCAGCGCGAACGCACCAAGCCGGTGATCGCGGCCGTCGATGGGCCTGCCCTTGCCGGTGGCACGGAGATCGTGCTGGCCTGCGACATGGTGGTGGCTTCAGAGACCGCCGTCTTCGGGATCCCCGAGGTGAAGCGCAACCTGGTGGCCGGAGCTGGCGGTCTGTTCCGCCTTCCCCGCAAGATCCCCCGCAACATCGCCATGGAACTGGCCCTCACCGGCCGGCTCGACTTCTCGGCCGCCGATGCCCACAAGTACGGCCTCGTGAACCGGCTGTGTGCCGAGGGCACTGCACTCGAGTCCGCCCTCGAACTAGCCGCTCAGGTCACCGAGGCCGCCCCACTGGCGGTCCGCGAAAGCCGGGCCATCATCTTGGCGTCCACCGACGAGCCCGACGAGGTCGGCTGGAAGCTCTCGGGCGAGGGCATGATGAAGATGTTCGGCACGGAGGACTTCAGTGAGGGCCTCAACGCCTTCATCGAGAAGCGGGCCCCGGAGTGGAAGGGCA
>JBDTBS010000157.1:0-3210 GCA_039924035.1 Aquihabitans sp.
AGCCGACGGATCTCGGCTCAACCGGCAGCCGCCACCCGGGCCACGGGCACAGTCGAGCAGGTCAGAGCGGGAAAGGGCAGCCACCAAAGTGGGTACGTTGCCCATGGAGACACCGCAGGCCACGGACAACTGCGTAGACGTACGACGTTCGCCATCTTGGAGCGAAGCCAAGTACATGAGCATTCGGATGGCATCGCCGGTTCGCTTCGTAAGGGCGAGACGCATGATCTACGCCTCCTTTGCTGTGCGGGCAGGACCCCGGGACCGGGGAGATCGAGGTTTCGAGGGCGCCGAGTCCAGGAGCTGGTCGATCGCCCGGGCGAACCCTGTGGTGATCGCCGATGGGTCCGTCACGAGCGTTGGGTCTCCAACCACACCGATGTGGATTCTGTCGCGCCGGCTGATGACCGAGATGTTCAACCCTCCACCTTCCATGAGGGGGCCGATCGGATAGATCGCCGTGACCTCGGCTCCCGCAAGGTAGATGGGCACGGGTGGCCCGGCCACATTCGAGACGATGACGTTGAACACGGTCGGGAGGTGGCTGCCGAGCCCGAACCGACCCACCACGTCGGCCCCAGCCGAGATCAGCCATGGCGGAATCAACCCCGCCCACTGCTCGAGCAGGTCGGGTCCCATTGCCCGATGCTGCTCCTTGGTCTGCATGGACGACTCATGGATGGCAGTGAGGCGGGCGACGGGATCTTCGAGATCGGTGGGCAGCGAGACCATCATCGCCGAGGTGTGGTTGCCGAAGTCGTCTTCCATGCCTTCGGGTCTGACCGATACCGGTACGGCGGCGGTCAGTGGCCCTTGAGCGGTGGCCACGTCGGATCCGAGGTGGTCTCGAAGAGATGACGCCACGGCGGCCAGCACGACGTCGTTCACGGTGACGTCGAAAGCGGTCTTGATCTTCTTGACGTCGACCAGAGATGCATCACCCAAGGCCACCACCCGGTCGTCGGACAATCGGCCGTTGTAGGGCGAGCGGGGAGCCAGGGACGTACCGTTTCCAGTGCTGCGACCGGGGAACATCGACCCAAGGAGCCCGCCGATCCCGGCCACGGTGCTCATCGCTGCGCTGGGTACCTGGCCGAGACGGAACAGGAGCTCTCGGGGAGTGTCGACCAGCAGGTCCCACCGGCTGGGAACTGCTTCGGCCTGGCGTAGGTCGAGCAAGGCCGGCGGATCGGCATCGGGGTCGAGATCGAAGATGCAGCCGATCACCCCCATACCGCCGCCGCCATCCATGAACGCATGGTGGAACTTCCAGACCACTGCCACCGACCCGTCTTCGAGTCCGTCGATCACGTGCATCTCCCAGAGGGGGCGATCGCGGTCGAGCGGGGTGCCAGCCACTTCGGCCACGATCGCTTCCAGTTCGGTGCGGGTCCCCGGAGGTGGGGTCGAGGTGAAGTAGACGTGGTCGTCGAGGTTGAAATCGGGGTCTTCGATCCACCGGAGTGACCCGATGCCGCCGGGCGGATCGATGAGTCGCCATCGCAGCGGGGGGAGGGCGGGGACCCGGGCTGCGATCAGGTCACGGACCTGTTGTCGAGTGTCGATTCGGCTGGTTTTCGGGTCAAGGATGAGGACGCCGGTGACGTGGAGAAGCATCGAACGCGTCTCGGCCCGCACGAACATCGTGTCCATTCCTCCGAGGTAGCGCATGCGTCGTCCTGTCTGTCGATTCTCCGAAGAAGAGCTTTCCTAATTCCTCGTTCATAGTGCTAGGATATCACCAAGGAGTCAACGGAGACTCGACGAGACACAAGGAGCGCCAGTGGCATCCGAAGAGCTACCCCACGAAGAAGCCGGTCAAGGGACGGTGAGCAGACGAACAGTCCTTGGCGCCACCTTCGGTGGCGTCGGTGCTGCAGCCCTTGTCGGCCTCGGCACCGCAACCCTATGGCCCGATACCAAGACCACCGCAGTGGCTGCCGACGCCGGTGCGGGTGTCGGTGCGGGTGCTGGCGGCGGCACCGCCGCGGCCCCCGACGATGGAACGGTGCAGATCGACTTCGCGGCCGTGCCAGACGACAGCTTCGAAGCCCGCGACCCCGTCTTGCCGCCGGCCCCCGCCGAGACGGTGCACAACATCACCCTCAATGCCACCGAGGTACTCGGCGATGTGGCCCCCGGTGTCAACCAGATGCTGTGGACCTTCAACGACGTCGTCCCGGCCCCCTTCATCCGGGGCAAGCTCGGCGACCAGTTCAACTTCACGCTGAACAACAAGGGCACGCTCGACCACTCGATCGACTTCCACGCTTCCAAGGTGGCTTGGAGCGACGAAATGCGCTCCATCCCGCCCGGTGAGTCGCTGGAGTACAACTTCGAGGCCAAGCACTCGGGCATCTTCATGTTCCACTGCGGCACCCCGCCGGTCATGCACCACATCGGTGCCGGCATGCACGGCGCTCTGGTGATCGACCCGCCCGACCTGGCCGAGGTCGACCACGAGTTCATCTTCGTCCAGTCCGAGATCTACACCGGGCCCGACGGAGGAGTTGCCGACTACGGCAAGATGAAGCGTGAAGCTTGGGACGGCGTGGCCTTCAACGGCTACGTCAACCAGTACGGCGCCCGCCCCATCCAGGTGCAGCCCGATGAGCGCATCCGGGTCTGGGTGATGAACAACGGGCCCTCGGAGAACTGTGCTTTCCACGTGATCGGCACCATCTTCGACACCGTCTACAAGGAGGGCTCCTACCGGATGCGCCCCGACGAGACGCAGGGCGGCAGCCAGGCCCTCGACCTTCAGCCGTCTCAGGGCGGCTTCATCGAGTTCAGCTTTGACGAGGTGGGTTACTACCCCTTCGTGACCCACAAGTTTGCCACCGCGGAAATCGGTGCTCTCGGCATGTTCCGTGCCGGTGACGCCGAGATGCCGCTGCGGGCCGGACACTGAGGAAAGAGACGAAAATGGAACAGTCCACGACAGAAGAACGGCCCGCGGACACCACGGCGCCGACCCCCCAGGCCCCGCCGGTAACGGCATCCCCGCCGGCGGCCTCGTCCGCTCCCCCCAAGAAGGGCACCACCTTCGAATCCCTGGCCATCGCCGGATTCGTCTTCGGCATCTTCGCCATGGTCATCGCGGTGTTCGCGGTGGGCCTGGCGGCCCGAGCCGTCAGTGAATCCGGTGGTGGCGGTGGGGGTGGAGGTGGCGCGGCCAGTGGCGGCCCAGCTCCCACCACCCTCGATATG
>JBDTBS010000158.1:0-11984 GCA_039924035.1 Aquihabitans sp.
CGCCCTGCTCGGGATCTGGATCGGATGGATCAACCCGCTGTTGATCCTTCACGCCCTCATAGCGGCCAGCGTGATCGGTCTGGTGGTCGGAGTCGGAATCATGTTCGTCCGCAAGGAGAGCAAGCCCTACCCATTCGGCCCTTGGCTGGCATTGGGCGCGATCGTGGTCATCATGGCCAGCAAGCAGATCCTCGAGGCCTACGGCTTCTCCTGACCCCAACGACCCCTACGGTTTCTCAGGCGCGAGTGGGCGACCGGTAGGTTTGGGCCTGTGATCCGCTTCTTGACCGCTGGTGAGTCCCACGGCCCGGCCCTCGTCGTCATCGTCGAAGGACTGCCCGCTGGCCTGGAGATCTCTGCCGAAGAGGTGTCCTCCGAACTGGCCCGACGACGTCTCGGCTACGGCCGCGGTCCCCGCATGCGGTTCGAACAGGACGTGGTCACGTTGGTCGGTGGCGTTCGCCACGGACGGACGCTCGGGTCGCCGGTGGCCATCGAGATCGCCAACTCCGAGTGGGAACGCAATCCCGACAAGTGGCAGGTCGAGATGTCGCCTGATGCCGCCGACGGCCCCACCAAGGCTCCGCTCACCCAGATTCGCCCTGGACACGCCGATCTGGCTGGCATGCAGAAGTACGGCTTCACCGATGCCCGTGATGTTCTGGAGCGGGCCTCGGCCCGTGAAACAGCGGCCCGGGTCGCTGCTGGCACTCTGGCCAAGAAACTGCTTAGCACCATGGGCGTTCAGATCGTCTCCCATGTCATCCAGATGGGTCCGGCCCGGTCCACCAACGGTGTGCGTCCCGGACCCGACGATCTGGATGCCGTCGATGCCAACGAGGTCCGCTGTCTCGACCCCGACGCTGCCGAGGCCATGGTCCGTGAGATCAAGGAAGCGGCCAAGGAAGGCGATTCACTCGGTGGCATCGTGGAAGCCATCGCCTATGGCGTACCCGTAGGCCTCGGAAGCCACGTCCACTGGGACCGCAAGCTCGATTCGGCGCTGGCCCAGGCGATCATGAGCATCCAGGCCGTCAAGGGCGTCGAAATCGGCGACGGCTTCGAGGTGGCCGGACGGCGGGGGAGTCAGGCCCACGACCCCGTCACCTGGGCTGCCGAGTCCGGCTACCAGCGCGGGTCCACCCTCGCTGGCGGGCTGGAGGGTGGTATCTCCAACGGGGAGCCGGTGATCGTGAGGGCTGCCATGAAGCCACTGGCCACCCTCAATCGCCCCACGCTGGCCACCGTCGACACCGAGACCAAGGAACCGGGGGTGTCGTTCAAGGAACGGACCGATGTCACCGCCGTGCCGGCCTGCGGTGTGGTCGCCGAACACATGATGGCTCTGGTGCTGGCCAATGAAGCGACCCGCAAGTTCGGTGGCGACTCGGTCGAGGAGATGACCCGCAACCATCGGACGTTCATCGAGGCCTTGGCTGCCGGACCTGTCGGTGTCTGACCAGGGTTCCCGCCCGCCGGCCAAGGTCGTGCTCATCGGGCTGATGGGCTCGGGCAAGACCACCGTTGGCAAGAAGCTGGCCAAGCTCACCGGCATCCCGTTCGTGGATGCCGATGTGGCCCTCGAGGCCCGCTCGGGACGTTCGGTAGCCGACTGGTTCAGCGAAGGAGAAGATGCCTTTCGCAATGCCGAGGTCGACCTGTTGGCCACACTGCTCGACGCTGACGAACCCATCGTGGTGGGGGCCGGCGGTGGCGTGGTGGTCAGCCCGGCCAATCGGGAACGGCTGCAGGCCGCCGATGTGACGGCGGTGTACCTACACGGTGAACCGGCGTTCTTGGCGTCGCGCACCCAAGCCAAGCCTCACCGACCGCTGTTGCACGACCGTGATCCCCGCCTGGTGTTCGAGCAGCTCTACACCGCTCGTGACGGGCTCTACCGGTCGGTGGCCGATGCCGTGGTCGAGATCCAGCCCGCCCATCTGGCCGGAGAGAAGCCCAAGTGGCGGATCGCCGAGACCGTGGTGGAAGCACTGGTGGATCTCGGGGTATTGGATCCGAGGACCGATGGCGAGCCCAAGACCAAGAGGATGGAAGGTCCCAAGTGATCGAGTTGACGGTGCCGTTGGGCGATCGCAGCTACCCAGTCCTTGTTGGCGCCGGGGCCCGTCATCGGCTCCTGGAAGTCTTGCCAAAGGGCGTGGAGCGAGTAGCCGTTGTGACCCAGGCCTCGATACCGGTGACCGTCGACCCCGGCATGGAGCACCGCGTGTTCACGATGCCCGAGGGCGAACAGGGCAAGGACCTCGGCACCGTCGAGGACCTCTGTCGAGATTGGGCGGCCTGGGGTCTCACCCGGGGTGACTGCGTGGTTGCGGTGGGTGGCGGCGTGGTCACCGATACCGCCGGCTTCGCTGCTGCGGTGTATCACCGGGGTGTCTCGGTGGTACACGTGTCCACCACCTTGTTGGGCCAGGTGGATGCTGCCATCGGGGGCAAGACCGGGGTCAACCTGCCCGAGGGCAAGAACCTGGTGGGCTCGTTCTGGCAACCGTCGGCCGTCATCTGTGACACCGAGGTGCTGGCCACCCTGCCGCCCCGCGAGTACCGCAACGGGCAAGGTGAAATGGCCAAGTACGCCTTCCTGGGCGTAGCCGACCTCGCCGATCTGCCCTTGGACGAAGCGGTAGCGGCCTGCGTGGCCTGCAAGGCCGCGGTGGTGGCCGCCGACGAACGTGAAGGGGGCCGGCGGGCCATCCTCAACTACGGACACACCCTGGGCCATGCCTTGGAGACCGCCGGTTCCTACGACCTACGCCACGGCGAAGGCGTGGCCATCGGGCTCATCTACGCCGCCGAACTGGCCAGTCGACTGGGTCGCATCGACCGTGACCGGGTGGCCGAACACCGCCGGGTGGTCTCGGCCTACGACCTCCCCATGAACCTGCCCGACGGGGTGGAACCGGCGGAGCTGGTCGACCTGTTCGCCCGAGACAAGAAGGCCGTAGGTGGCATCACCTTCGTGCTCGACGGCCCCGACGGGGTGGAGCCCGTCCGCGTCGAAGACCGAGCACTGTTGATCGACGTGCTCGACACCATTCGCTGAACTGATCCCCGGCCGAGGGCCCGACATGGGCGATCATGGGCCCATGACTGCCGAACCCATCGTCTTGCTGCTGTCGGGTCCCAACCTGAACCTGCTCGGAGAACGGGACCCGGCGGTCTACGGCACGGCCACCCTCGATGACCACGTGGCCACGGCCACCGAGGCGGCAACGGCCCACGGTCTGGTGATCGAGCACTTCCAGACCAACCACGAAGGCGAACTGGTGGATGCCATCCAGGATGCTCGTGGGCGGGCGGCGGCCATCGTGATCAACCCCGGGGCCTTCACCCACTACGCCTGGTCCATCCACGATGCCCTCGATACCTTCGAAGGGCCGATCATCGAGGTCCACCTGTCGAACCCCAACGCCCGGGAGTCCTGGCGTCACACCTCGGTGGTGTCCCCGGTGGCATCGGGGACGATTGCCGGCCTCGGCGGACACGGCTACCGACTGGCCATCGACGCGGTGGCCAGGCTGCTCCACGCCTGATCACGGCAACGAGGTGGCGGGAGGCGGGCCGTAGGCTGGTGGGATGTCTGGTGCGCTGGTGACCGATCCCTCTTCGTGGGCCCTCATGGATGTGGCCGCCCGTTCCGAACGGTTGCAGGTCTCTCTCCTTGGCGCCGAGGTAGATGCTCTCCTGGTCAGCAACCTCACCAACATCCGCTATCTCACCGGGTTCACAGGGTCGGCCGCGCTCCTGGTGGTGACGGCCGACGGGCTCACCTTCGTGACCGACGGCCGCTATGGCGCCCAGGCCGAGGCTCAACTCGCGGCCGCTGGTGTGCAGGCCACCATCGAGGTACCGAGCGGGATGCAACGAGAGGTCGTGGTGGCTGCAGTCGGTTCGGCGACCCGACTCGGGCTCGAAGCCGACTCGATCACCTGGTCGACGGCCCGTACCTATGAACAAAAGTGGTTCCCGACCCTTGACGTCGTTCCCACCTCGGGTCTGGTCACGGCCCTACGCCTCGTCAAAGACGACGGTGAGATCGACCGCATCGCCGCGGCAGCCGCCATCGCCGACTCGGCCCTGGCCGAGGTTCGGCCGATGTTGGCCGCCCGGCCCACCGAGATTCGCTTCGGGTTGGAGCTCGATGCCGCCATGCGTCGCCACGGTGCCGACGATGTCAGCTTCGAGACCATCGTGGCCTCTGGTCCCAATGGCGCACGGCCCCACCATCGTCCGTCGAGCAGGACCATTGCCGATGGCGACCTGGTGGTCCTCGACTTCGGGGCCCTCGTCGACGGCTACCACTCCGACATGACCCGCACGCTTGCCATCGGGACGTTGTCGCCCACCCAGGAGCGCATGCTCGACGTGGTCACCGAGGCTCAAGCGGCCGGGGTCGCTGCTGTCGGTGACGGCGTGGAGGCCAAAGTGGTCGACACCGCGTGTCGTGACGTCATCGAGGCCGCCGGATGGCTCGATGCCTTTCTCCACAGCACCGGACACGGCGTAGGCCTCGACATCCACGAGGACCCGCGGGTGTCTCAGACCTCCACTGCTACGCTCGTGGACCGTTGCGTGGTCACCGTTGAGCCGGGCGTCTATCTCCCCGAGCATGGCGGAGCACGCATCGAAGACACGGTGGTCGTCACTGCCGACGGATGTCGCCCTGTCACGCTCACCCCGAAAACCGCCGCGGTCTGACCGCCCGCCCGCACCCGAAGGATCTTCATGGCCATCACCACCAACGACCTCAAGAACGGAATGAGCCTCAACCTCCCCGAGGGGCTCTACACGGTGGTCGAGTTTCAGCACGTGAAGCCGGGCAAGGGCGGGGCCTTCGTGCGCACCACGCTGCGCAACGTACGCACCGGAGCCTCGCTGGACAAGACCTTCCGGGCCGGTGAAAAGGTCGAGCAGGCCATGATCGACAAGCGCGAGATGCAGTACTTGTACCGCGACGGCACCGACTACGTGTTCATGGATACCGAGAGCTACGAACAGCTCGTCGTCACCCCGGCCTCGCTCGGTCCCGCTTCCGACTACCTACGAGAGACCGACAACGCAGTGCTGCAGATGTACGGCGACGAGATCGTCGGCGTAGACCTACCTGCAGCCGTGGAGCTCGTGGTCGCCGAGACCGAGCCCGGAGTGCAGGGAGACCGGGTATCGGGTGCTCGCAAGGCAGCCACGCTCGAGACCGGCAAGGTGCTCCAGGTTCCGCTGTTCGTGAATGTCGGTGACAAGCTGCGGGTCGACACCCGCTCCGGCGAATACATCACGCGGGCCTGACCAATTGTCGACCCCAAAAGATTCCTTCCTTCCCCCAGACCTCGACCTGTCCGACGACGACGTGGTCGAGACCTTCGAGGTGGTGGCCGAGCCCGACCTCGAAGATGGCGACCCCACCGAGGCCCTGCCGCTACCCGACCGGGTTTCGGGCTACGACGGCATCGGGACGCGTCGCGAGTCCCGTGAGCGAGCGCTGGCCTTGTTGTACGAGGCCGAACAGCGCCAGGTGCAGCCACCGGCGGCCATCCTCGACGACCTACCCGTGGCCCCCGACGAGTTCGCCGGCCATCTGGTGGTCGGGGTCAGCGACCACCTAGCGGAGATCGACGGCCTGCTCGGCTCCTATTCGGTCTCGTGGCCTCTGGCTCGCATGCCGGCCATAGACCGGGCCCTGCTGCGCCTCGGTACCTATGAGTTGATGCACACCGACGTCCCCGTGGGGGCCTGCATCTCCGAGGCCGTGGAGTTGGCCAAGCGATACTCCACCGACGATTCCCACAAGTTCATCAACGGCATGCTGTCCCGGGTGGCTCAAGAACACCGCTGAACCCTCCCGGCCATCAGCACGGCAGACGGTGGCCCCGAGTCAGGCGCAGGAGTCCTAGTCTCTGGCATCGCCCACTCCGAGACCACGCCTCCGCCCGAAGAGCACACCCCAGCCCCGCGGCCACCGTTCCCGCTGCCGTGGCCTCCACTACTCGGGCCATCGGTTTGCCTGCGACCGTGGGGATCCGATGGTGGCGACCCCAAAGCCTTGACTGCGGCATGGAACGACGAGAGCATCGCTCGGTGGACGAAGGTCCCTGAGAACCGTGACCATGACGCGGCCGCTCACTGGATCGCCGGAGAGAGCGCTCGAAGGGCTTCTGGCCTCGCGGTCGATCTCGTTGTCACCGAGGCTGGGCAACCCCAGGAAGTTCTGGGTGAGGTCGGGTTGGTCCTCGTCGATCCCGACCGGCGTTGGGCCGAGGTGGGCTACTGGCTGTTCGAGTCGGCACGAGGAGCCGGTCGTGGCGGTGAAGCGTTGATCATGTTCACCACGTGGGCATTGCGAGACCTGGGGATGCAGCGACTGTTCGCCCGGACTCACGGCGACAACCCAGCTTCTGGTCGGGTGGCGGAGCGGGCTGGCTACGACATGGCCGGCACCCTCGACGATGGCATTCAGGTGTGGGTGCGCGACGTCGGACCCTGAAGGCCGGAGGTCCGGCTGGTACGGTCCCGTTCTGACCGTGAAGCGGGTCCCGTGAGGCCCAGACGGACAGGAAGCGAGCCCCATGGCCGAAAGAGAACGACGTCAGGCGCCCCCGTACGGGGGCGTTTTCGCGCCCCGCACCCGTGTGATGGACAGCGCCGATGTGCAGCGGGCCATCTGGCGCATGGGCCATGAGATCATCGAGGCCAACGCCGGATTGGATGATGTGGTGCTCGTGGGTCTTCAGACCGGGGGCCTGCCGATATCGGAAGCCATAGGTGATGCGCTGGGTTCCATCACCGGTCAGGAGATCGAGATCGGGAGTCTCGACGTTGCCTTCTACCGCGACGACATCGGCCTGCGACCGGTCCTGCCCGAAGCGGTCACCCACATTCCCTGGGACCTGGACGGTCGCACCGTCGTGCTGTGCGACGACGTGCTTTTCACCGGACGGACCATCCGCGCCGCGCTGAATGCCTTGTCCGACTACGGCCGGCCCCGGGCCGTGCAGTTGGCGGTCATGATCGATCGTGGCCATCGGGAACTGCCCATCCGCCCCGACTACGTGGGCAAGAACCTGCCCACCCGCCGTGATGAGGTGGTCGACGTCCATGCCGACGGCGTCGATCTCGGGGAGATGGTGCGATGAGCGCTCCGTTCCGGCACCTGCTCGGTGTGGCCGACCTCGGGGGCCGTGACGGCATCGAGGAGGTCATGCGGCTCACCGATTCGTTCGTGGAGGTATCCGAGCGGGCCATCCCGAAGGTACCTGCGCTGCGGGGCAAGAACGTCGCCTGGTTGTTCTACGAGGACTCCACTCGCACCCGCCTCTCGTTCGAGACCGCGGCCAAGCGACTCTCGGCCGACACCATGAACTTCTCGGTCAGTTCCTCATCGGTGAAGAAGGGCGAATCGCTGCGGGACACGGCCAGGACCATCGAAGCCATGGGCATCGATGCCATCGTGGTCCGCCATGCCTCCGCCGGTGCTCCCCACCGGATCGCTCAGTGGGTCGATGCCGCGGTGATCAACGCCGGCGACGGCTGGCACGAGCACCCCACCCAGGCCCTGCTCGATACCTACACGATCCGCCAGCACCTCGGTGATCTCGCTGGTCTTCGCATCGCCATAGTCGGCGACGTCAAGCACAGTCGGGTGGCCCGGTCCGATGTGCTGGCCTTCACGGCCATGGGGGCCGAGGTGATCCTGGTGGCCCCGCCCACGCTGTTGCCGCCGAGCCTGGCCGGCTGGCCGGTGGAGGTCAGCCACGACCTGGATGCCGTGCTGCCCACCGTCGACGTCGTCTACCTCCTACGCATGCAGCGGGAGCGCATGACCGAGGCTCTACTGCCCAGCATGCGGGAATACACCGCCACCTTCGGCCTCACCGGTCGGCGGGTCGACCGGTTGGCCGACCATGCCGTAGTGATGCATCCGGGCCCCATGAACAGGGGGGTGGAGATCTCGGCCGACGTGGCCGACCTACCCCGTTCGTTGATTCTCGACCAGGTGCGCAACGGGGTGGCCGTGCGCATGGCCGTGCTCTACCTGCTGCTCGGGGCCGGGGCCGACAAGGTGCCGGCCGTCGATCCCCCTGAAGCCGACCGCTCGGTTCCCGTCGCCGCCGGCGACCCTGCTCCGTGATCTGCACTTCCCTCATTCGCTCTCACCACCTGTCCTGAAAGGATCCACCTGTGTCTGACGCCGGTTCGCTGGTCATCAAGGGAGGTCGTGTCGTCGATGCCGAAACCGACCGCATCGCCGACGTGGTCGTCGAGTCCGGACGGATCGTGGCCATCGGCGACGACCTGTCGGGCGACCGAGTGCTCGATGCCGCCGGTTGCATCGTCGGCCCTGGCCTCGTCGACGTCCACAGCCATCTGCGTGAACCGGGCAAGGAAGAGGCCGAGACCGTGGAGACAGGGGCTCGCGGGGCTGCTCTCGGGGGCTACACCGCCATCTTGGCCATGCCCAACACCACCCCGGCCATAGACAGCGCCGCAGTCGTTCGCCAGGTGCTGGAACTTGGTCGACCCACGGTGTGCGACGTGTACGTGTCAGGGGCCATCACCGTCGACCGGGCCGGCCAGCAACTGGCTCCCATGGCCGAGATGGCCGAACTCGGCGTCCGCCTGTTCACCGACGACGGCACCGGCGTCCAAGACAACCGCCTCATGCGCCGGGCCATGGAGTATGCCCAGGGTCTGGGCGTCACCCTGGCCCAGCACTGTGAAGACGATGCGCTGTGCGGTGGGGGACACATGCACGAGGGCGAGTGGTCGTCCCGGCTGGGTATCGCCGGTCAGCCCTCCGAGGCCGAAGAACTGATGGTCATGCGAGACATCGCCCTGGCCCGGCTCACCGGCTGTCGGATCCACTTCCAGCACCTGTCGACGGCCCGGTCGGTGGCCATGGTCCGTGACGCGATCACATCGGGTCTTCCGGTCACCGCGGAAGCCACCACGCACCACTTCACGCTGACCGATGCGTCGTGCCAGACCTACGACCCCGTGTTCAAGGTCAACCCGCCGCTGCGCACCGCCGACGACGTCGCTGCGGTGAAGGCCGGCCTGGCCGACGGGACCATCGGCACGATCGCCACCGACCATGCCCCTCATGCTCCTGAGACCAAGGAGCTCCCGTTCGACCAGGCGCCGCCCGGGATGCTCGGGCTCGAAACGGCTCTGGCCCTGGCCCTCACCGAGCTGGATCTGCCGATCCGTCACGTGCTCGGTCTCTTGTCGTGGAACCCGGCCAAGATCCTCGGTGTCTCCGAGGTCCACGGGGCCGTCGCCGTCGACCGGCCCGCCAACCTGTGCGTCATCGACCCTGATGCCACCTGGACCGTCGACGGTGCCGCTATGGCCAGCCGGAGCGTCAACACCCCATACCAGGGAAGGGAGCTACGGGGGAGGATCCGCCACACCGTCCTCCACGGCGAAGCGGTCGTGGTCGACTGCGAAGCCCAGCGCTAGCCGCACCCGGGTGGCGTGGCTTCGGCCCCTAGGGCCGACGCCCGCCTCCTGGATCGAAGCACAGCAAGAACGTGACCTGCCGACCAAGGGGGTGAGGTAGGTCGCCTGATAGGTTGCCTTTCTGACCGTGAAGCGGGTCCAGTGAGGCCCGCACGGACAGGAGCTGAGAATGGAAAAGTACTCTTCGCTGGCCACGCCCCCACCCGGGGGCGTTTTTTCTGCCCAGGGTCCGGTGATCCTGTGAGTGGCCTCCGCGAGGCCCATCTGGTGTTGGCCGACGGCACCACGTTCGAGGGCGAGGCCATCGGAGCCGATGCCCCCAACGGGATCGCCACCGGTGAAGTCGTGTTCAACACGGTGATGTCGGGCTACCAGGAGGTCCTCTCGGACCCGTCCTACGCCGGGCAGATAATCAACTTCACCTATCCCCACATCGGCAACTACGGGGTCACCCCCGACGACGACGAGAGTCGCAAGCCGTTCTGTCGTGGTCTCGTGGTCCGAGAGCCAGCACGCCGCCGATCCAACTGGCGAGCCACCGAAGACCTCGACGACTGGCTGGTCCGCTTCGGCATCCCCGGGATCGCCGGCGTCGACACCCGCCGTCTGACCCGCCACCTGCGCGACGCCGGTTCCATGCCTGGAGCCTTCGGCACCGCCGGTCACGCTGCCTTGCTCGCTGCTGCTCAGGCCGAGCCGGGTACCGATGGGGTCGACCTGGTGGCCAAGGTGACCACAGATCGCCCCTACACCGTCGGCTCGACCGACGCTCCCTTCCGGGTGGTGGCCTTCGACTTCGGAATCAAGACCACAATCCTTCGCCACCTGGCCCGGATGGCCCAGGTCGAGGTCGTTCCCGCGTCCACCACCGCGGCCGAGGTCCTGGCCCTCAACCCCGACGGGGTGTTCCTGTCCAACGGTCCCGGCGATCCCGGTGCGGTTCCGTATGCCACCGAAGCCATTCGCGGCCTGCTCGGGGAGGTACCCATGTTCGGGATCTGCCTGGGCCATCAACTCATGGCCACTGCCCTCGGCGGCACCGTCGAGAAGATGCCCTTCGGCCACCACGGCGGCAACCACCCGGTGCGCCGGGTGAGCGACGGCCTGATCGAGATCACCAGCCAGAACCACAACTTCGCCGTGGTCGAGGCCACCTCGGGCATCGAGGTGACCCACATCAACCTGAACGACGGGGTCATCGAGGGCATCAGCGCCCCTGCCCTCGGGGCCTTCTCGGTCCAGCACCATCCCGAAGCCGGCCCCGGCCCCCGAGATTCGGGCTACCTCTTCGAAGAGTTCGCCGACCTGATGGAGCAACGGCGCAGCGGCACGGCGGCATCACGAGACCGAGTCACGCCCCGGTGGAGCGGCTACCTGCCCGCCGAACCAGACGGCCTACTCGAAGGTCACCTGCGTCGAGACGACGCTTCCCACGAGACGAAGGGCCAGGCCTGATGCCCAAGCGCACCGACATCCAATCGATCCTGCTCATCGGGTCTGGCCCCATCGTGATCGGCCAGGCCTGCGAGTTCGACTACTCCGGTACCCAAGCCTGTCGCGTCCTGCGCGAAGAGGGCTACCGGGTCATCCTGGCCAACTCCAACCCGGCCACGATCATGACCGACCCCGACTTCGCCGATGCCACCTACGTCGAACCCCTGTCGCTCGACATCCTCACCAAGATCATCGAGAAGGAACGTCCCGACGCGGTGCTGCCCACCCTCGGTGGACAGACCGCGCTGAACCTGGCCATGGAACTCGAAGAGGCCGGGGTCTTCGAGCGCTACGGCGTGGAGATGATCGGTGCCGACGCCGAGGCCATCGCCACCGCCGAGGACCGCGAGCGGTTCAAGCAGGCCATGATCGAGATCGGCCTCGACGTACCCCCGTCCGGTACCGCGGCCGCTCCCGCAGACCTGAAGAAGGCCCCCAAGGCCCAGAAGATCAAGGCCGCCATGGAAGTGGCCCACAAGGTGATCGCCGAGATCGGCCTCCCTGTGGTCATCCGCCCCGCCTACATCCTGGGCGGCAAGGGAACCGGTATCGCCTCCACCCCCGAAGAGTTCGAGAAGCTGGCGTCGCTCGGCCTCGAAGCCAGCCCGATCACCGAGATCCTCATCGAGAAGAGCATCGCTGGTTGGAAGGAATACGAGCTCGAGGTGATGCGAGATCACGCCGACAACTGCGTGATCATCTGCTCGATCGAGAACGTCGACCCCATGGGCGTGCACACCGGTGACTCCATCACCGTGGCCCCGGCCCAGACCCTCTACGATGTCGAGTACCAGGTCATGCGCGATGCCGCGTTTGCGTGTATTCGTCGAGTCGGCGTGGAGACCGGTGGCTCCAACGTGCAGTTCGCCATCGACCCCTCCAACGGCGACATGGTGATCATCGAGATGAACCCGCGCGTCAGCCGTTCGAGCGCGCTCGCCTCGAAGGCCACCGGTTTCCCGATCGCCAAGATCGCCGCCCGCCTGGCCGTGGGCTACACGCTCGACGAGATC
>JBDTBS010000159.1:0-3032 GCA_039924035.1 Aquihabitans sp.
TCGTGCGCTCCGAGCTGACGGCCGATGGGCGTGTGCGGGTCCTGGTAGCCGTGGTTGCCGTCGGTCACGTAGATGTCCTGACCGAACCAGACGTCGTCGCCGAGCTCGATCGACTCGTGGGCCACTATCCCCGACCGCATCCCGATCACGCAGCGGTCGCCGATCACCAAAGCCCGGGGGGCCAACGTGCTCTGGTCGGGGCCGTAGCCCGCCGCCAACGTGATCCACGTGCTGACCATGGTGTTCGTGCCGATGTGGATGGACCGCTGGCCGTAGATGGTGGCCGTTGGGAAGGCGACCACGCTGCCCTCCCCGAACGAACCGAACTCCTCAGCAGCTGCGGTACCCGGGGCGATGGCCCCCGCAATCCGGAGCTTGGCCCAACCCCGTTGGATGACCGCGTTGGTCACCCGATGGGTCCGAACGTAGATGCGACGGCGGATGTTCATGCGACGGGCAGCGTAGGACGTGCCAGCCCGCCGGCCCTTCTCCCCATCGGTTCTTGAACAGAAAGTGGTCATCCATTAGCCACTTTCTGTTCAAGAACGGATCGGCCGGGAGTTGTAACGGTTCTTGAGGAGATTGTGGTCAGCAGGTAGCCACTTCCTGTTCAAGAACGGATCGTCCTTTCCTCGACAACTGACCAGAGCGCCCGTGCCCGACCAGGAGACTCCGACCTGCACCACCTCTCAGCCGACAGGGACCTGCGCCAAGCGTCACCCCGCGATGGCTAGCGCTACCGGGGTACAAGTCCGTAGCCTGTCGAGAATGGAGAGCACTCCGGTGGCGAACCCGACGTCGACCGACACCATCACGGTGTTGCCGAACGACGCGACCGCACACGACGCCCCAGTGGCCAACGCTCCCAACCTGGCCATAGCCGGCCGTCTGCTCGACCCGGCGCTGCTCGCCGCAGTGGCAGCAACCGTCGACATCAGCACCCAGCCGACCAGCAACGGCAACGGCAACGGCAACGGCAACGGTGCGGCCGTGGTCGATGGGACTGCTCCCGTCACCACCGTCGGCTCCGAAGATTCAGCGGCGAAGTGCCCGTTCCCCTCCTTGGCGGCCACGGCCTCCACCTGCCCGTTCCCGGGGTTGGCCTCCAGCGGTAGCGGCCGCTCGCCGATGACGGCCCCCAACGGCACCCGTCGGACCCCCGCCGACATGTTCATGCGTCGCCTGCTGCGCATCTCCGATCAGCCGGCCGGCGTCAGCAATGCCCGCGTCCTTCGCACCTTCCAGAAGTCGATGATGATCTCGGCGGTGCGCTGCACGCTCACCTACGTGATCTTCCCGTTCGTTCTGCCCGGCATCGGTTTCCTCAAGGGCGTCGGTCCCGTCGTCGGCATCCTCATCGGATCATTCGCCCTCGTGTGCGACACGTTCACCATCCGCCGCTTCTTCGTGGCCGACCACAAGTGGCGCTGGCAGTTCTCGGCCATTGCCTTCGCCGTCATGTGCCTGCTCGTCGTGCTGTTGGTGCGAGACGTGTCCCAAGTGGTCGGCAACCTGATCGCATGACCGTGGGCATGTCGACAGCCGGCCGGGCTCGGGCCGTCGACGCGTCTGCCCCCACTGCCGCCGAGCTGCCCGCACCCGCTTCCAACGACCAGGCCACATCACCCGCGACCCTGGCCTCGGTGGCCACCGGCGGCCGCATCACCCGCACCTTCTGGTGCGCGGGCGGGTTCTTGGCCGTAGGTGTCGGCGGCGTTGGCATTGCCCTGCCCGGCCTGCCCACCACCGTGTTCTTCATCATCGCGGCCTGGTGCTTCTCCCACGGCAGCCCTCGCTTTGAGAAATGGGTCCTCGACCTACCAGCCATCGGCCCCATGGTTCGAGACCACCGGCTCGGGTTGGGCATGCCCAAGCGCATCAAGGTCATCGCCAACGCCATGATGTGGACGGCCATCGCCATCAGCGGGGTGATCCTTCACTCCATGCCCTGGGTGGTGGCCGGCCTCGTGGCGCTCGGCACCATCGGCACCGTCTACATCGTGTTCCAAGTACCCACCCGTGAGACCGAACTGGCCCGCCGAGCCGCCCTCGCCGAAGCCGGCCTCTAGGCCGGTTCGACCGTGGCCCTTGGTGGCACCGGCAGTTGTTTCGAACACGCCCGGCACGGTGTCACACCACAGGGGTAGCGTTGTTCTCGACGCTACGCACCGGATCGCCTGGTGCCCTCGGGTTCGTCAGCCCCGATCGATCGCCTCGACCCGGAGCCAGCCGTGCCCACCAACGAGCAGAGCCGCCACGACCTGCACACCCACCTCGATGAGATCCTCGGCCCAAAGGACGCCACCGTGTTGATGCAACATCTCCCACCCACCGGCTGGGCCGACGTCGCCACCAAAACCGACCTGGCCCACCTCGAAGACTCCCTACGCCACGTGATCACCGCAAGCGAACTCCGACTCCGAACCGAGATGGCCGACTTCCGCACCGAGATGATCGGGCTATTCGGCGCCTTCCGCGAAGAGATCCATGCCGAACGACGGACGGCCCAACGTCAGGTGATCTTGGCCTTGGTGGTCGCCCTCATCAGCATGGTCATCGCCGTCGCAGGCGTCGGCTGACGCAGTCGGGAAGCCGGCCTCTAGGCCGTCACCAGGTGACTAGGTCCCAGATGGCGGCAGTGATGCCCTCGGTCTGGGGCAGGATCGCCGCTTCCAGCTTCGGTTCGTAGGCCACGTGGGTGTCGGCCGCGCCCAGGCGCCTCACCGGAGCATCCAGGTCGGCGAAGCAGTGCTCACCAGCCCACGACGCCACCTCACCACCGAACCCGCCCACCAACGTGTCCTCGTGGACCACCAGCAGCCGACCGGTGCGAGCCACGCTCTCGGCCACCAACTTTTGGTCCCACGGCACCACGGTCCTCAGGTCGATCACCTCGACCTCCACGCCCTCCCGGTCGGCCAGCACCGCCGCGGCCTGGAGGCTCTTCTCCACCGTCGCCCCCCACGAGACCACGGTGACATCGTCGCCCGGGCGCCGGATCTCCCCCACCCCGAAGGGCAGCACCCAATCCT
>JBDTBS010000160.1:0-8433 GCA_039924035.1 Aquihabitans sp.
AGCTGGCCGAGGTGACCGACTTCATCCGGGCCAACGACGTAGCCACCATCTACTTCGAGACGCTGGCCAGCCCGGCCATGGCCCAGGCGCTGGCCAGCGAGACCGGGGCCGCCACCGCAGTTCTCGACCCGCTCGAAGGCATCAGTGACGAATCGCCGGGAACCGACTATCCATCGGTGATGAAGGCCAACCTGACCACCCTGCGCACCGGGCAGCGCTGCCGATGAGCGGGTTCCACGGATATGAGCCGGTAGCGCCGGGAGAGCCCGTGATCGAGCTCCGTGGCGTCGACATCGGATACGACGGCCATGCCGTCATCTCGGGCATGGACCTCACCATCACCGCCGGGGAAGCGGTCGGCATCCTCGGGCCCAACGGATCGGGGAAATCCACGCTGATCCGGGGCCTGCTCGGCTTGGCTCCCGTGCTGGCCGGGTCGCTGCAGCTCTTCGGGTCCGACGACACCCACCAGCGTGACCGCCTGCGGATCGGCTACGTCCCCCAACGCCAGACCGTCCTCGGCGGGGTACCGGCAACGGTTTCCGAGGTGGTGGGCTCAGGCCGGCTCGGACGTCGTCGCAACGGTCGCCGTCGCGCTGGGGACCGGGCCGCAGTGGCCGACGCTCTAGAAGCGGTGGGTCTGGCCGACCGTGCCTCGCAGTCACTCGGTGACCTCTCCGGCGGACAGCAGCGCCGGGTCCTGATCGCCCGGGCCTTGGCCAGTCGTCCCGAGATCCTGATCCTCGACGAACCCACTGCGGGCGTCGACATCCACAACCAGGAGCTCTTGGCCCGGACCCTGAACGACCTGAAGGTGGCGGGGACCACCATCTTGTTGGTCACCCACGAACTGGGTCCGGTTCGACCCGTCTTCACCCGGGCTCTCGCCCTGCGCGAGGGCGACATCGTCTATGACGGTCCGCCCGACAGCATCCCCGACGAGCACGACGGCCACCACGACGACGACTGGCATCACGAACACGGCGAGCCTCCCGAACGCGGTACCCCCGGCGTTGGACTGGTGGGCTGACCGCGATGCATCTCGAAGTGCTCGACTACGAGTTCATGCGGCGGGCCCTGTTGGCCGCGCTGCTCATCGGTCTGGCCGCGCCGTCGGTCGGCGTCTACCTCGTGCAGCGTCGCTTGGCCCTGATTGGCGACGGGCTCGGCCACGTGGCCCTCACCGGTGTGGCCGTGGGTCTGGTCACCTCGACCACGCCGGTCCTCACTGCTCTGGTGGCCGCCGTTCTGGGAGCCGTCGTGGTGGAGATCATCCGCACCAGTGGTCGGGCCAGCGGCGACGTGGCCTTGGCCGTGTTGTTCTACGGCGGTATCGCCGGTGGCGTGGTCATCGTGTCCAAGGCCCCGGCCGGCACCAGCGTCAACCTCGACAGCTATCTGTTCGGGTCGATCACCACCACGACCACCGGAGACCTGCGGGTGTTCGCCATCCTGGCTCTGGTGGTCCTGGCCGTGACCTACGGCCTCGGCCGCTACCTCTTCGCGGTCGGCAACGACGAGGAGTACGCCCGAGCTTCGGGGCTTCCCGTGCTCACCCTCAACCTGCTGTTGGCCGTGGTCACCTCGGTGACGGTGGTGGTGTCGATGCGGGTGGTCGGTCTACTGCTGATCAGTGCCTTGATGGTGATCCCGGTGGCCACTGCCCAACTGCTGGCCCGCAGCTTCCGGGGCACCGTGGCGCTGGCCACGGCTCTCGGCGTGGCGGCATCGGTGGGCGGCGCGGGCGCGTCGTACTACCTCGACACGCCGTCGGGCGGCACCATCGTGCTGGTGGCCATCGCGGCCTTCGTGGTGGTGGCCGCGGCCACCGCCATCCGTCACCAGTTCAGCCGAGACTGATCCAGCTAGGGCGGACCCAGATGGGGCCGCCCTAGCGGGCAACGACTCAGTGGCCCGCGGCGGCCGTGGCTGCTGCGGATACCGATGGGGCAACCATCGGCCACGGGTGGTTGCGCTCCACGTGAAGGGCAACGTCGAACAGCAGTGCATCATGGTGGTGACGGGCCAGCACCTGCATGCCCACCGGCAGGCCACCGATGGTGCCGGCCGGGATGGACACGGCCGGGTTGCCGTAGATGTTCGAGATGATGGTGAGTGCCCCCATGGCGCTCATGTCGGGCATCCGCTTGCTGCCCTGGTCGAGGATGAAGTTGGGCAGCTTCGGAGCGAAGGCCGCCGCCACACGGGCGGTACCGAGCACTCCTCGCAGCCCGAGTCGACCAACATTCGAGTCGAGGTAGTCGGTGATGTCCTTCTCAGGGTTGCTGGTGGTGGACTCGGCGGCGAAGGCAGGACCGGGGTTGGTGGCCGACACGATGAAGTCGACCTGTTCGAAGGCTGCCGCCATCACCCGGTTGGCCTCCACCCGCATGTCTTCGGCGACCGATGCCGTGGTGAGGTTGTAGAACGCCTGCGACAAGAACAGGCCGATGGCCACCTCGTTGGTGAGGTCGTTGGCGCATCGGGGCCAGTGGGGGCCAAGCTCGCCCAGCAGGGTGGCCAGGTTGCCCATCATCCACTGGGCGGCCATGTTCGGCGGTCGTACGTCGATGTCGACCAGTTCCATGCCGGTCTCCCGGGCCAGGGTCTCGGCCTCGGCCCGGATGCGGTCTTCCACGCCGGGCTCGAGCTTCACCCCGCCGAGGGCCGGCACGATGGCCATGCGCTTGCCCTTGAGATCGTGGGAGCCGAGGTTGCGCTCCCACCCTCCGGGCGAAGGCAGGCTGGTCGGGTCGTAAGGGTCGACGCCGGCGCACACATCGAAGAACCGGGCCGCGTCCCGCACAGAGCGGCTGAGGTTGCCCAGCACCACGGTGTGGGGGCGCATGTAGGCATCTGGGCCGCGGGTGATGCGTCCGAAGGTTCCCTTCATGCCGAGCAGGCCGGTGTAGCCGGCCGGGATGCGGATGGATCCGCCCCCGTCGCCCCCGGTCCCGAGGCTGACCAGACCGCCCATGACGGCGGCTGCGGCTCCGCTGGACGAGCCGCCCACGGTGCGACCGTGCTTCCACGGGTTGTGGGTGACCCCGTTGAGCTTGGTGACGCTCACGTTGAGTCCACCGAACTCGCTGGCGGTGGTGAGTCCGACCGGCACGACGCCGCCCTCACCGAGCAGTTTCAAGAGACTGTGCTCGGTCTGCTGCGCGATGCGATCTTTGAACACCAGCGACGCGTGGGTGTCGGGCCACCCCTTCAGTGATTCCAGTTCCTTGATGCCGGTGGGGACGCCACCGAAGGGCAGGGAGATGTCGGCCTTGGACGCCACCTCGCGGGCCCGTTCGGGGTCGACGAATGAGAACGCATTGAGGTCCGAAGCCTCGATCGCCGCCAGTGTGGCATCGAGCTCCTCGAGAGGGGAACGCTCGCCGGCCCGGAAGGCATCTACGAGCGAGGAGGCGTCCTGTTGCCATGGGGTGTCAGTCACCGGCCCATCATCTCTCAAAAGACGAGTGGATGCTCACCTTCTGTTGGTTTCTCACGTTCGGTCGCTCCTGTTCTCGTAAAACTTCTGATTTGCGATGACAAACGTGCGGTCTGTCTCGTAAATGCGGTATAAGGTTCGAGTGTCGTTCCGTCGCACCGCTCTCGCTCAACTCGCCGTGCTGACCCTGGTCCTAGTGGCCTGCGGCCATGAGACGACGTCGCCTGGGGGGTCCGAGCTGTCTGGTCCACTGACCGTGTCGGCCGCGGCCTCGCTCACCGGGTCCTTCGAAACGGTCGGAGCGGGCTTCGAGGCCGCCAATCCCGGAGTGACCGTCGACTTCAACTTCGACTCATCGGGCACCCTGTCGACCCAGATACTCGAAGGTGCGCCCGTCGACGTGTTCGCCTCGGCCAACCAGTCGAACATGGACAAGATCGCCGACGACGATCAGATCGACGGAGACGATGTGGTGTTCGCCACCAACCGCCTGATCATCGTGACCCAACCCGGCAACCCCGAGGGCATAGCCACATTGGCCGACCTGGCCGACGTCGGCATCGTCTCTCTGTGCAGCGAGGACGCGCCCTGCGGGACCTTCGCCGACGAGGCCCTCACGGCCGCCGCAGTCGAAATTCCCGAAGGCAACGTGACCCGGGGCCAGAACGTGAAGGCCACGCTGGCCGCAGTCACCGAGGGCGACGCGGTGGCGGCACTGGTCTACGTGACCGATGCCCAAGCCGCCGGCGACCGGGTGGACACCGTGGTGATCCCAGACGGCCAGAACGTGATCGCCACCTACCCCATTGCCGTGATGGCCGGTTCCGGGAACACCGACGTGGCCCAGGCGTTCGTGGCCTATGTGCAGTCCGCCGAGGGTCAGGCCGTGCTGGAAGCGGCCGGGTTCCAGCCCCCATCGTGAGCTCGCATGACGATCCGGCGCCGGTGAGAGAGCAACACCGGGGCGGCAATGGTGGGGAGTTCCGGTCGCCCCGCCGCGTGGCCCCTCGCCCGCCGGTGATCGTCCTGCTGGCCGCGGCCGCCGGGCTGGTGCTGTTCGCGCTGCCCTTCGTCGGGCTGCTGCAACAGGCCAACTGGTCGAACCTGGCTGCCGACCTGGGTGACGATCAGTCGAAAACGGCACTGCGGCTGTCACTCACCTCATCGCTGGCGGCAACGGCCGTCATCATCGTGATCGGGTTGCCCTTGGCCTGGCTGCTGGCCCGCGCCGACCTACCCGGACGGTCGTTCCTGCGAGGGCTCGTGCTCCTACCCATGGTGTTGCCCCCGGTGGTGGGCGGCGTGGCCCTGCTGTCGGCATTCAGCCTTCGAAGTCCCATCGGTGGCTGGCTATACGACACCTTTGGCCTCCAACTGACCTTCACGGTCTGGGGGGTGATCCTGGCCGAGGTGTTCGTGGCCATGCCGTTCTTCGTGATCACCGTGGAAGCGGCCTTCCGCAATGCCGACCGTCGCTACGAGCAGGTGGCGGCCAGCCTCGGAGCGTCCCGGTTCACGGTGTTCCGTCGGGTGACCCTGCCCATGGTGCTGCCCTCTGTGGCGGCCGGTTCGGTGCTGGCCTGGGCTCGCGCCCTCGGTGAGTTCGGGGCCACCATCACCTTCGCCGGCAACATCGTGGGCCGTACCCAGACCCTGCCGTTGGCCGTCTACCTGAAGCTCGAGGGCGACCGTGACGCGGCCATCGCCCTCAGCCTGGTGCTCCTCGCGGTGTCGTTCGTGGTCCTGGTGTCCTTGCGCGACAAGTGGCTGGTGCGCTCATGACGCTGGCCGCCAACCTCGGGGTGCAGATCGGCACCCTCGACCTTCGGGTGGAGGTGAACGCCATCCCTGGGTCGGTGCTGGCCGTGCTCGGACCCAACGGGGCCGGCAAGACCACCGTCCTGCGCACTCTGGCCGGACTGCAGCCCCTCGACCACGGTCACATCGATCTCGACGGCCGACGGGTGGACGATCCCACGGCCCGGGTGTTCGTGTCTCCGGAACTACGGCGCGTCGGCTTCGTGCATCAGGACCTCCTGTTGTTCCCTCACCTCTCGGTGGTCGACAACGTGGCCTTCGGCCCTCGCAGCATGGGCGCCAGTCGCGCCGCCAGTAGGGCCACGGCGCGGGGCTGGCTCGAACGGATGGGCCTGGAGCGCTACGCCGCCGACAAACCCCGGGTCTTGTCGGGTGGGCAGGCGCAGCGGGTGGCGCTGGCCCGAGCGCTGGCCGCCGAACCGGCGCTACTACTGCTCGACGAGCCGCTGGCCGCTCTCGATGCCGGGACGCGCGGTGTGGTGCGCCGCGACCTTCGGACCTACCTCGACGGCTACGACGGGGTCACCGTCGTGGTCACTCACGACCCCCTGGATGCGCTCACCCTGGCCGACCAGGTCATCGTGCTCGAACACGGTCGGGCCACCCAGTCCGGCCGGCTGGCCGAGGTGACGACTCGGCCCCGCACCCGCTACGTGGCCGACCTCATGGGTACCAACCTCCTGCGGGGCATTGCCGCCGGCCACACCATCACCCTCGCCCCTCATGGTCCAGTCGAGGACCGGGTCGATGCCGCCACCGTCACGGTTGCTGATGCCGTCGACGGTCCCGTCTTCGCCACCGTGTCGCCGAGTGCGATCACCGTGCACCTCGGTCGACCCGAGGGCAGCGCCCGTAACTGCTGGCCGGGCACGGTGACGGTGGTGGAACTTCTCGGCGAGCGGGTTCGCCTCCACCTCGACGGCCCGGTGCCGCTGGTGGCCGAGATAACCCCGGCGTCGCTGGCCGAGCTCGGCATCCTGGTGGGCGACCGGGTGTGGGCCAGCGTCAAGGCCACCGAAGTGGCGGTCTACTCACGGTGATGTGCTGGTGCGAGGAGCACCTGGAACTGCCGCAACCACCTCATTTCTGTCAGGTGACCCACCTCGGTCGGTCTGGGCTGGAACGATGGGGGGATGGTGTCCCCTCACCGACCACCCCATTCACCCCGTCCGGCCTGGCAACTCTGGTCGCTTGCCGTCGTGGCTTCGATGGTCCTGCTGGTAGCAGCGGCTACCGGAGCCGTCACCGTGTTCAACGCGTTCAGCGGCCGGGACTACACGGTCCAGGTCCAGGTGATATCAGGCGACATCGACGAGACCGTGCAGGTCGGCAGCGATGATCCGGTGGCCATTGCCCTGGCCAACGCTGGCGTAGAACCCCACGACGGGGTCCTGCTGTCGGCCCGCGACGGCGTACCGGTGAGCACCGGTGCCGACCCGGCCAGGATCACCGTCGACGATCTCGAAGCCGGCCCCGGCTTCCCCCTCTACGACGGGGCTGTCCTGCGGGTGGTCGACGGTACCGACAGCACCGAGGGCACCAAGGAGATCAGCGAGGTCGTCCGCACCCCCGAGATGCCCGAGATGTTGCGCCATGTGCACGAGCGGGGTGCTCCGGGCCGCATCGACCGCGTGGTGGGCGAGGTGAGCGGCGAGGTGATCTCGTCCGACGTCATCCGTGAGGCACGGGCCCCGAAGCGCACCGACCGCAAGGTGGTGGCCCTCACCTTCGACGACGGCCCCAACACCACCTGGACCCCCATGTTCCTCGACCTGCTGGCCAAGGAGGGCGTGAAGGCTACCTTCTGCCAGGTCGGTGAGATGGTGGGGTACCACCCCGAGATCACCCGCCAGGTGGTCGATGAAGGTCACCAGCTCTGCAACCACGGCATGACCCACGACGAGACCATGCGGGGCGCACCGCAGGCCCAACTCGACGAGGAGATCGGTGGCGGAGCGAAGGCCTTCACCGATCTCGGCTTGGAGCCGGCCTCGTACTTCCGGCCCCCCGGCGGATTCCTCAGCGATGAGATCACCGCGACCGCGAAGGCTCTCGGCGAGGTCCAGTTGTTCTGGGCCATCGATGCCGAGGACTGGAAGACCGGAGCCGAAGCTGGCGACGTCGTCGCCCACATCCTCGATGAGGTGGAACCGGGCTCCATCATCTTGATGCACGACGGCGGGGGATCGAGCCGAGCCACGTCCTATGTGGCGCTGAACTACGTGATCAAGCTGCTCAAGGCAGAGGGTTACAGCTTCGTGTTCCCGGTAATCGATCCGGCCTGACCGAAGCTCACGGCAAGGCCACGACGGCGTTCGCTGCGCTCCGCAGTTCGTGTCGAACCACATCGGTTCCTGATCCGCGGGCCACCTGGTCTGCCGCAGCCCGCACCAGACCCACCACCAACATGCTGACCACGGCCAGGTCGCGGTCGGTGTCTGAGCCGAGCAGTTCACCGATGATGACGGCCAGAGTGTCGTAGAGGACCTGGTGACCGTCGACCATCTCAACTCGCAACGCTGGGTCTAGGTCGCCGAAACCGATGGTCGCGATGATCATGGCTCGGTGACCGGGGGCCATCAGATACTCGAAATGCAGGTCGATCCACTGCTCCAACCGTTCGTCGGCAGGCACGTCGGCTGAGGCGATGTCGTGGCTGGCAGCCAACAGCGGGGCCATCTCGATGTGAAACCACCGGGACAGTAGGTGGCCCTTGTCGGGGAAGTAGCGGTAGAGAGAACTGCGAGCCAGGCCCACCTCGGCGGCGATGTCGCCCATGGTGACCTGATCGATGCTCCGCTCGGTGAACAGTCGGACAGCGGCGGCCAGCACGGCTGCCTCCTGCTGAGCGACGTGCTCGACGATGGTTCCAGCGGTGATCCGGGGCACTGTCAGACCTTCGAAGGAGCTTCCAGCTTCCCGGCCACGAGGCGAACCGTTGGGGTGCCGCTGGGCAGCTGAGAGAGGTTGTGGGTGACCATGAGCATGGCGATCTTGCGGTCGGCGGCCTCGGTCACCAGACGTTGCATCACCTCACGGCCTCGCTCGTCGTCGAGGGCCGCGGTGGGTTCATCGATCAACAACAGGGCCGGCTCGCCCATCAGGGCTCGCGCGATGTTGACCCGTTGACGTTCGCCGCCGGAGAGGTCGGCCGGTCGGTTGCCGGTGCGGTG
>JBDTBS010000161.1:0-4359 GCA_039924035.1 Aquihabitans sp.
TGGAGTACGTGAAGACCGTGCCCGGCCTGTCACCGCTGGGGGGACGGCTGGCGGCGTAGGCCAGCTGGTCACGCTCGCTGAACCCGAGCTTGATGATGTCGGAGCTGCCCATGTCGGAGGGGTCGTAGCTCTCGTTCCATGCGAGCCCGGGAGCCATCTGGAGCACGTCGCGCAGCGTCACCTGGCGGCGTTCGTCGTCGGCCCACTCGGGATACCAGGTGGTCATGGGCTCGTCGACGCTCGGGATCTTCCCTTCGTCGATGGCAATGCCGATCAGGGCGCTGGAGAAGCTCTTGGCCACCGACCAACTGGCAGCCCACGAATCCTGGTCAGAACCGTCGGCATACCACTCGGACACGATGGCTCCGTCGTGCACCACCACCACGCCCTGGGTGTTGCGGCCGTCGGTGAAGGCATAGGAGCGAGCCTCCTCCAGTTTGTCGGAGTTCATGCCGTGATCGGCGGGGTCCTCGACTGACCACTCGGCTTCGACGGGCTCTTCCACGTCGCTGGTGGATGTGACGACGGTGGTGGTGACGACCGGGTCGGTGGTCGCCCCACCATCGGAGTCCGAGGAGCACGCGGCCGCCATCAGGCTGAACGCGACGGCAAGGACCACCGCCCTCACCCGCGAAGGGCCGGTGCGGTCAGAGCTACTGGTGACGAACATGCTTCCCTTGGGTCTTCGGGTCAGATCGCCAGCACCCTACGGATTCGACCGGTCCGATGGCGGGCGAGGTGGATGTCGGGGTGTCGCGTCTCTGTTTCGGCGCCGGCCCTGAGAGGGTGGTTACGCTGCTGGCCCTGACCGCGTGACCATGACCATGTGAGAGGTTCGCTCTGCTCTCGACCGCTCCGCTGCTGTCTTCGTCGGCTGCCACTGGCTGGCTGTCGACATGACCGTCGTCGCTCCTGTCGAGCCGGTGCCGGTCATCGCCCCCACCGAGCCTCAGACACTGGGGCTCCGGCCGGTCTTGCGGGATGCTTCCGCTCTGTTGCTGGGCATCGCCTGCCTCATGGCCGGCAACGGCTTGTCATCCACGCTGCTGGGCACCCGGGCCGGCATCGAAGGGTTCCGACCCGGCATCACCGGCATCGTGCTGGCCGGCTTCTATGCCGGTTTCGTCATCGGGTCGCTGGTGGCCCCGTCGACCATCGCCCGCGTGGGTCACATCCGAGTGTTCGCTGGGCTGGCGTCGCTCGGGTCGGCGTCCATCCTGATCCACGTCATCGATCCGGCCCCGGCGACTTGGTTCTTGTTGCGGGTCATCTCGGGTATGTGCATCTCTGCCCTCTACGTGGTGACCGAGACGTGGCTCAACGGCGTGGCCACCAACCGCACCCGGGGCACCCTGTTCGCCATCTACATGACGGTGGTGAGTGCCTCGCTCCTCGGTGGGCAGGTGCTGTTCACGGTGACCGACCCGGCCGGTTTCACCGCCTTCGTGGTGGCCTCGGTCCTGCTCTCCATGGCGGTGGTTCCGGTGTCGCTGGCCAACTTCTCGGCGCCGGTGCTGCCCGATCCCGAGCGCATGTCGGTGCGAGAAGTCGTGGCCGCGGCGCCTTTGGCACCGTTCGGTGCTGCCCTCTCGGGATTCGGTGCCTCGGCGATCCTCGGAGCCGGCGTGATCTACGCCGCTCAGGCGGGGATGGACCGCGCCGCCACTGGTGCCCTGATCGGGGCGGCGCTGCTGGGTGGTGCGGTTCTCCAGATCCCGCTCGGTCGCTGGTCGGACCGTATCGACCGCCGCCTGGTGATCGCCGCGGCATCGGTGGCGGCGTGCGGTGCGGCGGTGGCCGTGGCTGTCGTCGGTCCGTCCCACCGTCTGACGGTCATCGCGCTCACCTTGGTGGCCGGCGGCACCACCTTCCCGCTCTACTCGTTGTGCAACGCCCACCTGAACGACTGGCTCGAGGATTCCAAGGCGGTAGCGGCTGGGGCCCGCATGGTGCTGATCAACGGCGTGGGTTCCATCGGTGGCCCGATCGTGGGTGCGTTCGCGGTCGGGCAGATCGGGCCGGGAGCACTATTCGTGGTGATGGCCGCGGCCTACGGCTCCATTGCCGTGTTCGCCCTCGCCCGGGTTCTGATTCGGGGCCAGGCTCCCGAAGAGGATCGTGGCGAGTTCTCGCCGATCGCTGTCGGTATGGGACCCACGGTGTCGGTCTACGACGGAGAGATCGACGATCTGTTCCCCCCGGTCGATGGGACCTTCGAAGTGGATGGGCGTCACGTCGCCTACCGCGTCCAGGGGGCCGAGGAGGCTGATGTCGTCGTGCTACTGGGCTCACCCCCGGGCCGAGACGATCCGTGGGTAGATGTGCTTCCCGCCATTGCTTGGGACGGGCTGCGGGCCGTCACCCTCTGGGACATCGACCGTCCTGGTGAACCGGTGCAGACCGACGACGTGCTGGCCCTGCTGCGCGAGTTGGAACTGCCGTGGGCGTCGTATGTGGCCGCCGGGTCCAGTCGTTCGTTGGCCCGCACCCTGGCTGCCGAGCACCCGGACCGCACCGATGCCATCGCTCTGGTGCGGTTGGCCGCGGGGGAGCAGGACTCCACTGCCGAGCACGAGGCGATCGCGTCCTATCCCGTCTTGCTGGTGGATACTGCCGACTGGGACGACCCCGAGCACCTGGCCGACGACATCGCCGAGACCCTGCGCCGCCGCTGACCCGTAGTTGGCCTTTCGCCGTTCCCACCTCGGCTCAGAACATCTCTGGCTGAATCTGGTCAGTCGTCGAGGTCTTCGGCCGCGGCGTAGACCCCCAAGAGGTCGCGGGCCGACACGATTCCGATCAGGTCGCCGTCCTCTTCCACCAGAACGTGGCGCAGGAAGCGGCTCGACATGAGCTCTGCCACCTCGGCCACGGTGGACTCGGCGTCGCACCACACCAGGTCGGTGCTGGCGATGGTGTGCACGAGTATCTCGGCTGGATCGGCCAGCTTGCCGAGGGCTCGGATGACATCACGCTCGGTCACCACCGCAGTGGCGCTGTCTTCGCCGTCGAAGCCGTCGTCGACCACCAGCGCCCCGATATCACTGGCCGAGAGGAGAGCGGCCACCTCGTACAGCGTTGCATCAGGCGTGGTGCTCTTCACCGGCCCACCGATCAGGGTGGAGATGGCCATTGAACCGACGGTGGACACTCCGCCGCCGAACACTCCTTCGTTGTCGAGATCGCCGGGGTCTTGGTCGTCGTTGTCGGTCATGAACCCAGCATGGCCCCACATGACCTCAGCCGCAACGATCAGTGCTTTGAATCAACGCCAGCGGCCCCCTGATCAGGTGGCGGCGAGTGCGCGGGCCAAGGCGGCGGCTACCTCGGCGGCTGGCGCGCCGAGCCGACGGGCTTCTTCGACGCAGGCTCGGGCGGCGACGTCTAGCTGTCGACCACGTTCTACGGCGGGTGGGGTGGCCGTGGACTCTCGCACGAACGAGCCCTTGCGGCCCCGGGTCTCGATCACTCCGGCCACTTCGAGCTCCCGATAGGCCCGGGCGATGGTGCCAGTGGCCAGGTCGAGGTCGGCGGCCAACTGGCGGATGGTGGGAAGCCGGGTTCCGGTGGCCAGCGATCCCGTTGCTACCGCAGCCACCACCTGCATCCAGATCTGCTGGTACGGCGGTTCGCGCAGGGTCGGGTCGACCGAGATGATCACGCCGACACCGCCACCCTGGCTGCCGCTCTCTGACGGTGTCGCCGTCGGTAGCCCCACGTCTCTTGGCGCACGATGAGGGTGAACAGCCCGACGATCATTCCGTAGATCACGAACCATGTGAGGAGGAAGAGGACGTTGAGCCACCAACCCCAGCCGTCGTCGGGGAGCGTTGAACCCAACCCGGTCGCTGCTGCGAAGAGGCCGCTCAGCGCGGCTGCGGCGTGCGCGGTGGAGATCCCCGTGGCCCGCAGGGCGTCGTCGGCCGCCAGGACGTCGGGCTCTCCGCCACGCTGAGCACGTCGCACGATCGCGTACGCAGCCCATTCGGCGCCGGCGGCGAAGACGATGGCCGCGCCCACAGCGAGAGCGGCCCGGCCGTTGGGTGTCGACCTATCGAGGGAGAAGGCCAGCGTTGCGGTGACGGCCCCCACCGCTAGCAGCACGTAGGTCAGCATCCGGATCCAACGGGGCGCATAGTCGTCCATGGTTCGGGTGAGCAGCGCGGCTCGGCGCTTTGCCGTGGCCGGGGTCCGGACCCGCCCGCCGGTCACCTCGGCGATGAGGGCTCCGGCCAGATAAGCGGCCATGGCAGGGAGAGGCGTGGCCAAGGGCTCAGGGAACGGTGCGTAGATGAGACGTATCGATGCCAGCCACCAGAACGGGAACGCGGCCATCGACCGGAACCGGCGCGCCCGGGC
>JBDTBS010000162.1:0-7039 GCA_039924035.1 Aquihabitans sp.
GACGTGGTCGGTCTGTCGATCCTGTCGGGTAGCCACCTCGAGCTCATCCCTGACGTGGTGAAGCTCTTGCGCGAGGCCGGTGTCGATGCCCCGGTGATCGCCGGGGGGATCATCCCCGAGTCCGACCGGCAACAACTACTCAGCATCGGGGTGGCCGCCGTGTACACGCCGAAGGACTTCGAGATCACCCGCATCATGGCCGAAGTGGCCGATCTGGTCGACGCCGCCGACAAGGCCTGACCACCTCCGCTGCAAGTGGCTCACCGGGTGGTCAGACCGCAGATGTACCGCTGCTGGGTCACGACCACCCGGCAGTGACGACCACCACCGTTTCCCCAAGCCGATCGTGGCCGATACTCCGCCTATGGACCGTCGCCAAGGAGGCTCGCTCGACATGAGCGGGTTTCTGGCCGTCATCGCCTCGGCGTTGGCTGTGGTGCTGGTCATCGTGGCCACCATCACCGACCGGGTGGTACCGCTTGCGGCCGCAGCCCTCGCCGCTGCTGTTGCGGTCACGCTGGTCCTGGTCCGCCGGTCCTCCGCTGGTCACAGTCCGGATCAGACCCGCCCGCGCCCATCCGACGGTCGGGAGAACCCAACCGGCCCTACTCCTGGCGACCAGACCCACGCCGAGCCCACCGAAGGTCTCGACGAGGCCAAGCAGTACCAGGCCGAGGCCATCACCGCTCGCACCGATCTGATGGCCACGCTGCGCAACGGGTTCGATGACGACCCCGTCACTCAACCGGACCCCGAAGTCTCAGGTCCCGAAGCTTCGACCCCCGATCCAGAACCCAACCCAGATCCATCGATCGCTTCATCGGGCAACAGCGGCGACGATGATCCACTCCTCGATCCAGTCACCGGACTGTTCAACCAGCACTTCTTCGAGACCTCGCTACCCAAGCGGGTATCGACCGCTCGACGGGGCCTACGCCCGTTGTCGGTTGCCGCCATCACCGTGGTGGTCGGTCACCCGATAGACCAAGCGTTGACCGCCGACCCCACGGTGGTGGCCCAGGCCATGCTCGAGGTGTTCCGCGAAGCCGACACCGTCGCGGTCACCGACGACGGGCTCTTCATCGTGCTGCTCGAAGACACCCCCGAAGCGGGCGCGGTGTGGACCCTCGAACGGCTCCGGCGCCATCTGATCGCCCAAGATCCCGGCCACACCATGTGGGCTGGGGTCTCCTGCTATCCCGCCTACAGCTTCGATGCCAGCAGCCTGATCAGCCAGGCCCGGTCGGCACTCGACACCGCCCGCCTCTGGCAACAGGACCGCATCGAGATCGCGGCCCACGCCATCGAATAGCGAACCACCCAATCCTGTGGCCTCGCCCCCCGCTCCCGTTCAGCGGACCTTCCGGTCAGGCTTCCGCGTCGGACGAATCGGGCGAGTCGAGCTCGGTGCGGATGGCTTCGGTGTCGGCCCCTAGGGGGCGACCGGACCAGCGGAGCCGACCGGGGGTGGCCGACAGGCGGGCCACCAGTCCTTGCATCGGAGTGCCGTCGACCTCCTCGACGATGCCCCGGGCCACCGCGTGGGGATCAGTGGCCAGATCGGCCATCGTGTATACGGGGGCGGCCGCGGCCTGGGCCGCTTCGAAGCGTTCGAGCACCTCGACCAGAGGCCGGGCCGCGCAGTACTGAGCCACTCGGGCATCGACCTCGTCGCGATGTTCGATGCGTCCCGCGAACGACGCGAAGCGGGGATCGTCGCCCAGACCCACCAGGTCCATCACCCGTACGGCCACCGATTCCGCCGACGTGGATATGGCCACCCACCCACCGTCGGCGCAGCGGAAGGTCCCGCGGGGCACCGAGTAGGGGATGCCTGATCCGAGGCGGGGTTGCAGCTCACCGCGGGTCTCCCACACGCTCATCAACGGACCCATCAGCTGGAACAGCGATTCGAGCAGGTTCACGTCGACCGTCTGCCCGACGCCAGAGTGCAGGGCCACCATGGTGGCGAAGGCGGCGACCAGGGCCGTGACCTCATCGGTGAGCGCGATCGGCGGCAGAAGCGGAGCCCCGTCGGGTTCACCGTTGATGGCCGCGAACCCCGAGAGGGCCTCAGCCAGGGTGGCGAAACCTGGTCGACCGGCATAGGGGCCGTCCTGACCGAACCCGCTGACCCGGGTGACCACGAGCGTCGGGTTGGCGGCAACGAGGTCGACGGGGTCGAGACCGAGGCGCTCCATGGTCCCGGGACGGAAGTTCTCCACCACTACGTCGGCGGTGGCGATCAAGCGGCGAACCATGGCCAGGTCGTCGGGCGCTTTCAGGTCGGCGACCACTGACCGCTTGTTGCGGCCCGCCAGCTTCCACCACAGGGTGACGTCGTCTCTGGGGTCGACCCAGCCCATGGCCCGGGTGGTGTCACCGGCCGGAGGCTTCTCCACCTTGATGACGTCGGCCCCGAAGTCGCCGAGGTAGCGGGCACAGCCGGGGCCGGCTACGACGGTGGCCAGGTCGACCACTCGCAGGTCGTGTAGCGGACCGTCGGCGGGCAACGGCGCCGACGTCGGCTCAGAGCGAGGAGTGGTGGCCACGGTCAGTCGAGGACGTTGGTCAGCGGCCGCGACGACGTCCGGCCCGACAGCAGACCGATGATCGAAGACAGGTCGCGTGGCTGGGCCAGGTCGAGGAACAGGTCGGCCACCATTCGTGATGCTTCGACCGGCGGTTCGGTCTGCATGTCGATGGCCGCAGCCAGGTCGAGACCGTGCACCACCAACTCGGTGACCCGCGTGACCAGGTACTGGTCGAGGGGCATCACCCCGACGAAGAGGTGCATGTCCTTGTCGGCAGGCAGCGAGTCGATCAACTTGACCACTTCGTTGGCCAGTCGGTCGGTGGCAGTGACCCAGTCGGTCTCCAGGCTCGCTTCTCGTCGACCCCGGTCGGCGATGTGCACGTGGGGCGTGTCTTCAGCGAGCACGGTACGGAAGTATTCGGCCGCGGTGGCGATGGGAGTGGGGTCCTTGACGTCGCCCCCGATGTACTCGGGGATCGTGCGGTAGGCCCGCGACGTGTGGGCCACCAGTTCCCGCACCGACCACTCGCCGAGAGCCGGGCGCTCCCACTGTTCGTCGGGTACCGCCCCCACGATCGACCGCCACCACTGGCTGGCGTAACGAAATGCGGTTCGGACCTGGTCGAAGTCGAAGGTGCGATCAGCCACCCTCCGACCCTACGTCCCACCGGTAGGCCTCCCCCCTACAACCATTCAAACCAGCGAATCGGCGTGCATTTTCGTCGTGTGACGACGAAAATGCATGCCATTTCGGGTTGTTGTCGTGGGCCTGGGTGCCGGAGCGACCGGGTGGGCATGAGACACTGGCGAATCGGCGACCACTTCGGGGTCGTCGTTCGATTTGGGGGTTTGCCATATGTCTGCGGTCACCATCGCTGTAGTGGGAGCCATCGGTTACTTCACGGTGTTCGGGGCCGGTTTCGTGTTCCGTCCCGCACTGGTCAGCCAGCTCGGGTTGGAGTGGATCAACCCCGCCGGCCGCACCGAGGTCCGCTGCTACTACGGGGCCGTGTCCTGGGCCCTGGCCGCATTCCTCGGGTACCTGCTCAGCCAGGACCTCGCCGTGGAGGCCCTCACTGGCGTGCTGTTCCTGGCCACAGCAGTGTTCATGGTCCGAGTGATCGGCACCCTGATCGACGGTGGCCGGGCCGAGGCCTACACCCGCCTGGCCATCCCCGTGGAAGCAGCCTTTGTGTTGGTGGTCGGGATGATCCGCTTCACCGCCTGATCCCATGACCGCCGCCGAACCTGAACTGCCACCTGTGATCTTGCTGACCACGTCGTCGACGCCGTGGTCGGTCCCGTCGGGTTGGCACGTACACGACGGATTCGCCGTTCCCGACCATCCGTGGGACCTGACGGCCCGCCAACTGATCTGCCACGGCGCCATCGCCAACAAGACCGACGTTGTTTCCGCGGTGACCGCCCTCAGCCGGGGCACCGGCTTGGCCGTGTCGCTGGCCCTCACGGGCGACCTCCGGTTTCGCCTGCTCGAAGACCTCCACCAACTCGGAACCATCACCGAGCCAACCTCGGCCGAAGACGACGGGCTCGGCCCCGATCACCGGCTTCTCCTAGATGCTCTGATCGAGGGGGACACCGTCACCGGTGCGGCCCGGCGGTTGAACATGTCACGGCGGACTGCCGGGCGTCGCCTGCTCGAGATACGGGCCGCTCTCGGAGTGGATTCCACTGCCGAGGCGATCATCTGGTGGTCTGACCGAACCTGACTGATCTTCACGAACAAACGGGCTGCAGTGGGGCTGCAGTGGGGCTGCAGTGGGGCTGCGGTCAGGGGTGGTCGGCGTCCTTCATGGCTCGTAGCTGTGCCGCTGCGCTGCGACGGTTGGCGGCCCCGAGCCGCTGCACTGCAGACCGGACCAGCGAGTCGACCGTCGAAGCAGACACGTGTAGTTCAGCAGCGATGGCAACCGACGTGAGACCGTCGCCGACCCGTTCGAGCACTGCCACCTCACGAGCGGTGAGCCCCATGTTGGTGGCGCCGCGGGCCGAGGAGCGATGCACGCCGATGTCGCGCAGGGAACGCCGGACACGCGACGCCAGAGCAAGATTGCCCACCTGATGGGCATCGTGTTCCAACGCGGTCAACCGGTCGGCGGCATCGTGTCGACCAGCCCGGCGGGCCGCATCCCCCGCGGCCCAACGACACCGCAGCATGGCGCTGTGATCGTGTGGTGCCCAGGCCACCGCAGCCTCGTCGAACCTCTGTACAGCAACGTCGAACTCGCCCCGCCGGTCGGCTCGCAAGGCCTGCCACTCGATCGGTGAAGCACTCCATGCCGGGACCATCGGTCGGGGTTCGGAGGACGTGGACACCTCGCCGAGGTCACGGAGCGCGTAGTCGGCCAGCAGGCGCGCTCGCGCCACCGGCGGGTAGTCCCCGATGCCGATGGCCTCCGCGGTGGCCGCGGCCTCCACCACTTCCTCGGACCGTCCGGCACACCAAGCGGCCATGGCCATGCTCCACACCCCCACCGCCCGCAGCTGCGGGTCGGAGTCATCCTCGCCGATGCGCTCCAACACGACTGATGCCTCGCCGTGGCGGCCCAACTCGGCCAAGGACACACCCACCGCAGCTCGGGCGAAAGTGCGATTGCGGAACATGAGCTGCTCTTGCAGGATCGGACGCCAACGATCGACGATCTCGGCCCGCGAGACGCCGGCCAGGTAGGCGAAGAACGGGGCCATGGCCGTGAACGCCAACCAATGACCTTCGAGGTCGGGTGACGGTCCGGCTGCCACCAACGGCTCGATCTGGTCGATGGCCGCTCGGGCGCTCTCATTCATCCAACTGGCAAGGACAACCGCTCGGGCGGCATCCAGCTCGAGAAAGCCGTCGCCGTCCTTGGTCGCCTCGGCCAAGGCCTGCCGCTCCACGGCGACGTAGGTCGGATCGCCCACCGATTGGAGGACCGCAGCCAAGCGGTGCATCGCGAACGCCCGGCTGGCCCCGACCTCCTCGGCCAAGGCGACAGCGGCCTGGGCCCTTTCGAGGGCCGGTCCGCCCGCGAAGTTGATCCTGGTGTCGATGAGGGTCGACCCCGCCAAGGCCTCGACCTCCATTGGCGTCCTGGTACCGGCCAGATCGTCGAGAGCCGCTTCGATGGCAGCCTGGAACTCCTGGACTCGACCGAGCAGCCAGTAGGCCTCGGCCGACGCGGCCCGCAGGCTCCCCCGGTCTACAGCGGGCAGTTCATCGACGCCTTCGGGACGACAGACATCGAGCGCCCGATCGGGAGCACCCACCCGGCTGAACAACCGAGCAGTGTCCAACCGAAGCACAGCATCGAGGTCGCCTTCGGGGGCAGCGTCGACGGCCAATGCCCACAGCTCGGCGCGCACCCGGCCGCTCTTGGCCGTGTTGGCTCCGCGCAGGGCGGCGGCCCGGATGCGAGCCCGGTCACCGGTGGGTACCAGGAGGAACGCTGCTTCTTGCGGCGAGACCTGATCGGCCAATGCCATGCGAATCGACGTGGCATCATCGCCGAGCTCGTGGACCACGACCTCGGCCAACAGGGCATGGCGGACCTCGATCTGGCCGTTCACGTCCGTAGCCAGGCCGGCCTCGACCAGGCCCGACGCACCGGGCCCCAACAGATCGGTGTCGGCTGGTCGACCAAGGACGCTCAGCCGACACATGGCTTCACGAACGTCGGCCGGCAGCTCACCGAGCCGCGTCTGCAAGGCCCGCACCAGCGTGGGGGTTGCATGGTGGCCGGCGGCCAACTCGCCGAGCAACAGCGGGTTGCCGGCCGCCTGACGCAAGATGCGGGCCTGTTCAGCAGCGTCGAGGTGAGGGTGCACGTTCTGCACCAGTCGGCGGCTCGATTCGTCATCGAGCGGCGCCAGGTCGATGCGATGGAACCCGACCAGGTCGAGGGCGGCGAGAGTCCTCTCGGCCTCGGCATCGCCGGTGCGCACCGTGACCAGCAGCGGTAGCCGTCCGACCAGGTTGGCGGTGACCTCGAGCGACAGATCGTCGGCCCACTGGAGATCATCGAGCAGCAGTCCCGCGGGTTCAAGGCGGAGTACCTGGGCGGCAACGAGATCGGGCATGTCCCGGACGCGGTCGCCAAGGATCCGCCGGTAGAGGATGAACGGGGCCCACCGCAACGAAGCCAGGCCACCCGACGTCAACCAGACGCCGGATGGCTGGTGGCCTGTCCAGGTTGAGTCCACGACATGTCGACCCAAGGTGCTCTTGCCGATGCCCGCCGGCCCAGCCAAAACCACGGCTTGCCGATCATCGGCAAGCGCCTTGGCGACCTGCGTGATCTCTTCCCTCCGGCCGGTGAACACACTGCGACGGTAGCCTTCAGGGATTGGGCAACCATCTCAATGCATTACCGGTGATCCGGACTCCCCCGTTGCCGGGATCCCCACATCTCACAGGAAACGGCGGCAACGGTCATCCCCAAAGTGGGCCACTGGCAAGATCTGAGCCTTAAGACCCATTCAGAGCCATCGAGGCGGTCGGGGTCG
>JBDTBS010000163.1:0-4911 GCA_039924035.1 Aquihabitans sp.
ACGAATGAGGGTCGACTTGCCCGACCCGTTGGGTCCGAGGATGCCCACCGCTTCCCCGGCGGTGATGGTGAGGTCCATGTCGGCGATGACGGCATGACCGTCGTAGCCGACGTCGACCCCGCGCAGCTCGATGACCGGTTCCCCTGCCGATACCGGCTCGGATCCGTAGAACGCGCTCATGGGCAGCGCTGCCCGGAGCGGAGGGCGGAGAGGTTGGCCCGCATGACCGACGGGTAGTCGGTACCGGGCGAGTCGTCGCTGATGCCTTCGATGGGGTCGAGCACGGCCGTGGCGGCACCGGACTCACCGGCCAGAGCCTCGGCCAGCGCCGGGCTGGCCAGGGTCTCGAAGTACACGGTGGACACGCCGTTGTCGCGGATGAAGTCGGCCACCTCGGCCAGCTTGGCGGCCGACGGTTCCCGGTTGGGCGACAGACCGGAGATGCCCACCTGGTGGAAGCCGTAGCGGCGGGCCAGGTAGCCGAAGGCGAGGTGGCTGGTGACCAGGTCGGTCTCGGCACAGTCGGCCAGGCCGGTAGCCAAGTCGGTATCGAGGTCGGTCAGTTCGGTCACCAGGCTGGCGGCATTGGCCCGGTAGGTGGCGGCATTGGGTGGGTCTATGTCGGCCAGGCGTTCGCCGACCGCGGTGGCCACCGAGGCCAGCTTGGTGGGGTCGAGCCAGAAGTGGGGGTCAGGCGCACCCGTACCGTCCTCGTCGTGGGCGTCATCGCCCGCAGACTCGCTCTCGTCGGCGTGATCGTCGCCGTGTTCGTGCTCGGTGCCCTCGGGGAGCATCAGGTCGAGCACCGCCGCGTCGGATACCTCGAATGCGGTGGCATCGGCGTCACGAACGGCATCGTCGACCGCTGGTTGGAGACCAGCCAGGTAGACCACCAGGTCGGCGTCGCTCATGCGTCCCACGTCGCGGGGCTTGAGGTCGAGGTCGTGGGGTTCGGCACCAGCAGGGGTGAGTTCGTGCACGGTCACCAGGTTGCCGCCCACCTCTTCAGCCACGTAGGCCAGGGGATAGAAGGCCGCTTCGATGTGGAGGCCGTCGCCCCGGTCGGGGGCCGAACTGCACCCGACCACAGACCCGGCCATCAGGGCTCCCGTCAGCATCAGGCCGACCGCCGGGCCGATCCGCGGCCACGACCTGGGCCGAGCAACGTCGGAGACGGCACGAGTCGGAGGCGGCACCGGGAAAGTTTGCCCATAATGAGAATGATTGTCAATACCACTATTGCGAGTCACACGCAATAACGTCCAGCCTCCAGCCCCACCCCGCTGAAAGGCTCCGATGAAGCGCCCCACGCCCCTCACCGCCGCACTACTAGCGGTCCTACTGGCCGGTTCGGCCTGCTCATCCGACGACGGCAACGACGCTGACGGTGAACGAGGCTCAGCCCGGGAGCGGGTAGCAGCCTTCGCCTGTCCCGAACGGGCCACCGATGCCGGGGCCGACCGTGACGGTCCCGCCGATGGTGAACGCCTGCTGGTCGTCACCACCGTGGCCCCGCTCACCTCCATCGCCGCCAACGTGGCCGGAGACCTGGCCGACGTGCGAGGGCTCGTCCCCGAGGGGGCCGACTCTCACACCTTCGAGCCCAAGCCCAGCGTGGCCGCCGACCTGACCGATGCCGACTTGGTCGTGGTCAACGGCCTTCAACTCGAAGAGCCGACGGTACGCCTGGCCGAAGCCAACATCGGCCCCGATGCCCAGATCATCGAGCTCGGCGACCTGACCCTCGACGACGACCAACACCTCTACGACTTCTCCTTCCCCAAGTCGGGCGGCATGCCCAACCCCCACCTGTGGACCAACCCGCCGATGGCCCGCTGCTACGCCGAGACGGTGGCCGGCGTGCTGGCCAAGGCCGATCCCGACAATGCCGATGCGTACCGGACCAACGCCGAGACCTACACGGCCAGGATCGATGAGCTCGACCGACTCATGGTCGAGGCCACCGCCACCGTCCCCGAGGGAAACCGTCGACTGCTCACCTACCACGATGCCTACGCCTACTTCGCAGCCCACTACGGCTGGACCGTGGTGGGTGCCGTCCAGGTCTCAGACTTCGAAGACCCGTCGCCCAAGGAAGTGGTCCGTCTGATCGAGCAGATCCGAGACGAGAAGATCCCCGCGGTGTTCGGGTCCGAGGTGTTCCCCAGCGGTGTACTGGCCGAGATCGCCCGCGAGTCGGGCGCCACCTACCACGACAAGCTGCGCGACGACGACCTGCCCGGGGGACCCGGCGACCCCGACCACTCATACCTGGGGCTCATGCAGTTCGACTTCGTCACCATGGTCGAAGCCCTCGGCGGCGATGCCGACGATCTGAAGGCCTTCGACCCCACTGACACCGTCGTCGACGAGGCGTTCTACCCACAGTGACCACCGACGGGCCCCTGGCGTCACTCGACGGGATCACGTGCGATCTCGGCCATGGGCCCGTTCTGCGCGACGTCACCTTCGACATCGAACCGGGCACTTTCACCGGAATCGTGGGTCCATCAGGCTCGGGCAAGACGACCCTGCTGAAGACGCTGCTCACCACCATCAGGCCCGTCTCCGGGCGGCTCGTGCGTCGACCGGGGCTGCGCATCGCCTACGTCCCGCAGGTGGAGACCATCGACTGGACGTTCCCGGTCACCGTGGCCGAGGTTCTCCACATGGCCCGCGCTGGAAGGCACCTGCGTCCGTGGCCGAGCGAGGCCGAACGGAGGGAGGTGGCCTCACTGCTCGAACGGCTGGGCCTCGATGGCCTGGGGGGTCGTCACATCCGGGCCCTGTCGGGCGGTCAGCAACAGCGTGTGTTCCTGGCTCGAGCACTGCTCGGGCGACCCGACCTGCTGCTCCTCGACGAACCAACGTCGGGGGTCGACGTGCGCACCCGCCACGACCTTCTGCACCTCCTCGGCGACCTGCACAGCGGTGGACAGGCCATCGTGTTGACCACCCATGACCTCAACGGTGTGGCCACCCACCTGCCCCGCCTGGTGTGCCTCAACACCGAGGTGACGGCCATCGGTCCCCCCGCCGAAGTCCTCACCCCCGCCGTGCTGGAACGCACCTACGGGGCCCCGCTCGACGTGCTCATCCACGCCGGTCTGCCCTTCGTGGTCGACATCCCGCTCGGCTCGACCGACCACTTCCACGCCGGCCACGCCCATCTACCAACAAACGAAGGCCTACCAACCAACGAAGGTCAACCAACCGGCCCGGCCACAGGCGCAACACGGTGATCGACCTGCTGTTGGAACCGTTCGAATACGCCTTCCTGCGCAACGCGCTGGTGGTGTGCACGGTGGGTGGGATGTTGTGCGGGTTGCTGGGCGTGTTCGTGGTCCTCCGCGGCCTCAGCTACCTCGGTCACGGTCTCAGCCACGCCATATTCGGTGGCGCCGCTCTCAGCGCTGCCCTGGGCATCAGCTACTTCATCGGCGCGGGCATCTGGGGTCTGGCCACTGGCCTGGCCATCGGTCGGGTGACCCGCAAACGGCCCATCGGTTCCGACGCTGCCATCGGGGTACTGACCACTGCCGGCTTCGCGTTCGGCATCGTGTTGCTCGGCCTGTCGACGAAAGTGGGCCGCAGCATCGAGGCCACGGTGTTCGGCAGCGTCCTCGGGGTGACCGGGGCCGACACCTGGATGGTGGTGGGAGCCACCGTCGTCACGGTGGCCGTGGTGGTCGGCTGGTATCGACCGCTGTTGTTCACCACCTTCGACCCCGAGGTGGCCGAGGCCTCCGGCGTGCCGACGGCTCGCTACGACGCGCTCCTGATGCTGCTGCTCTGCGGGGCCGTGCTGACCACCATGAGGGTCATGGGCGTGACGTTGATCGCCGCTGCCCTGGTGGTCCCAGCGGTCGTGGCTCGGATGCTCACCGACTCGTTCGGGCGGATGCTGGTCTTGTCGACGGTCATCGGCGGGGCCACCGGTCTGGTGGGCATGTATCTCAGCTACCACCTCGACGTAGCTTCGGGAGCGGCGATCGTGCTGTTGCAGTTCGCGGTGTTCGTGGTGGTGTTCGTGGCTACTGGCATCCGTGATGCCGTGCGTCGTCGACCGGTGGCCACGGCCTCGACCTGAGCCCGCCCGGTCACCTCCCGGCGACCGGCGATCATCCTGCGCATGTATCCCGGCTGCCCGTGGCACGATAGGTAGACCCGCGACCTGGAGGTTTCCCCGCATGTGGTTCTTGATCACCTTTCTGATCGTCGGCTTCGTGGCCGGTCTCATCGCCCGAGCTGTCGTGTCGGGGCCATCTCCCGCCGGCTGCGTGGGTACCACCGCTCTTGGAATGGTGGGCTCGCTGGTGGGCGGCTTCCTCGGCTATGTGATCTTCGACAAAGACATCGCCAAGGGGGCCTTCCAGACCTCGGGGCTGCTCGGCTCGATCATCGGGGCCATCATCGTGCTGCTCATCTACCGGCAGACGAAGTCCTGACGGACGTCGCCTGAGGGTCCACGAGGGGGCGGCGATACCCTCCCACGGTGCGTTCGCCCCGTCTTCGTGCCCTCATCGTCGTAGCCGCCGCCAGCGTGGCGGTTTCCGGCTGCAGCTGGATCGGTGGCGACCAGAGCACGACCTCCACCACCACGCCCTCGGCCACTCCCACCACGGCTCCCCCAGCCCTGGAGATGCTCGATCCCGGGGCTGAGCCTCGGCGGGTCCTGGAACTGCGCTTCGTGGAGGGAGATTCGGCCACCGTGGCCTTCGCCTCGGACCTGAAGGTCACCGACCTCGACGGGGCGACAGCCATCGACCCACCCCCGGTGGTGCAGATCGTCCGCTTCGACATCGACGGGGTGACCGCCGATGAAGCCGACGTATCTTTCGAGGTGACGGGGGTGTCGATAGACAACGATGCCGGGACCCTCGACGACACTGCGATCCTCGAACTGACCGT
>JBDTBS010000164.1:0-2820 GCA_039924035.1 Aquihabitans sp.
GACCACGCCCTTGCCTTCGGCGATGGCAGCCTCGAAGGTGGCGATGAGGGCCTGGGCATCCTCCACTGCTTCGGGCGTGGGAGCCCACACCTCGTTGGCCGGGTCTATCTGGGCCGGGTGGATCAACGTTTTGCCGTCGAAGCCCATCTGGCGACCCTGGAGGCACTCGGCGGCGAACCCGTTGGGGTCCTTGATGTCGTTGTAGACCCCGTCGAGGATCACCTTGCCGGTGGCCCGAGCGGCCAACAGACAAAGGCTCAGGCCAGTGAGCAGCGGCTGGCGTCCGGACACGTGCTCGGCGTGAAGTTCCTTGGCCAGGTCGTTGGTACCCATGACCAGGACGGTGAGCCGCTCAGACGCAGCCGCGATCTCCTCGGCGTGCAACATGGCCACCGGGGTCTCGACCATGGCCCAGATCTTGGTGTGATCGGGTGCACCACCGGCTTCGAGACCACGTTCGATGGCATGAACGTCGCCCACCGAATCGACCTTGGGTACGACCACGGCAGCCGGGCCGGCTTTGGCTACGGCAGCCATGTCGGCCGCGTGCCATTCGGTGGTCAGCCCGTTGACTCGGATGGTGACCTCCTTGGCGCCGTACTCACCGGAGGTGGCAGCAGCGCACACGCGGTCTCGTGCTTCGGCCTTGGCATCGGGGGCCACAGCATCTTCGAGATCGAGGATGAGGGCATCGGCAGCCAGGCCCTTCGCCTTTTCGAGGGCTCGTTCGTTGGCGCCGGGCATGTACAACACCGAGCGACGGGGGAGGATCGGCTGGTCGGCCACGTCAAGCCTCCGTGGTGAAGCCGTAGCTGGCAGCCAGTTCGGGGTCGTCCACGGAAAGCTGGCGGGCCAGGTCGACCATCACGTGGCACTGCTTGACCGAGGCATCGTCTTCCATCTTTCCGTCGATCATCACCGCGCCGCGGCCGTCGCCCATGGCTTCGATCACGTGCTGAGCATGGGCCACATCGGCCGGCTCGGGGGAGAACACCCGCTTGGCGATGTCGATCTGCACCGGGTGGAGGCTCCAGGCCCCGACGCAGCCGAGCAGGAAGGCGTTGCGGAACTGGTCCTCGCAAGCCACGACATCCTTGATGTCGCCGAAGGGGCCGTAGAAGGCGAAGATCCCGTTGGCCGCGCAGGCATCGACCATGCGGGCGATGGTGTAGTGCCACAGGTCTTGCTGGTAGGTGGCGCGCTCGCCTTCGATGTTGCCGTCGACGGGGTCCTGGCGCACCAGGTAGCCGGGGTGGCCGCCACCGACCCGAGTGGTCTTCATGCGCCGATCGGCGGCCAGGTCGGCTGGTCCGAGCGACAGACCCTGCATGCGGGGGCTGGCCGCGCAGATCTCTTCGATGTTGGCCACGCCGCGGGCCGTCTCCAGCAGAGCGTGGACCTGAATCGGACGTTCGAGGCCGGCCCGGGCCTCTAGCTGGGCCAGGATCCGGTCGATGTAGTGGATGTCTTCAGCACCCTCGACCTTGGGGACCATGATCACGTCGAGCTTGTCGCCTATCTCGGGCACGAGGGTGGTGAGATCGTCGAGCACCCACGGCGAGTCGAGGCTGTTGATGCGGGTCCACAACTGGGTGGTGCCGAAGTCGGTGGTCTTGGCGATTTTCACCAGGCCCTGACGGGCTGGCTCTTTGTTCTCGACCTTGATGGCATCTTCGAGGTTGCCGAGGATGATGTCGACCTTCTTGCAGAGGTCCGGCACCTTGGCCGCCATCTTCTCGTTGCTCGGATCGAAGAAGTGAATCATCCGTGACGGCCGGGTCGGGATCTCCCGCAACGGTTCGGGGGCGCCGGCGGCGAGGGGGCGGAAGAAGTCCTTGGGGTTGCGCATCGAGTCTCCAGTGACAAGCGGACGGTCAGGGAATCACCCTAGATATCGCTGCCACGATGCCCCCAATGGACACCTCCCCACACTTGACCGGCCGGTCAAGTGGGCGAGTAGCGTCGTCGGAACCCGGCCCAGGCGTGGCCGGCCGACCGGAGGATGTAGCGATGTTCCAGTGGACCGAAGAGCAGGAGATGGTGCGAGGCGCCGTCCGTCAGTTCATCGACAAGGAGATCCGGCCCCGCATCGACGAGTTCGAGCACGGCGACACCCCGCCCTATGAGGTCCTGCGCAAGCTGTTCCGGGACTTCGGCATGGATGTAGCCGCCCGTGATCGGTTCGCCAAGCAGATCGCCTTCGAGAAGGCTGTGTCGGCCGCAGTCGAGGCCGGCGAGACCCCGCCGGAGAAGCCGAAGCGTGACGGCGACGGGGGAGCGTCGTCGCTGACGCTCATCCCGATCATCGAACTGTGCAAGGTATGTCCGGGCATGGTCACCGCCATGGGTGTGTCCATGGGCCTCACGTCGGCCGCCATCAACTCCAAGGGCACCATCGCCCAGAAGGAGCGGTGGGTACCCGACCTGTTGACCATGGACAAGATCGGGGCCTGGGCCATCACCGAGCCCAACTCGGGCTCAGATGCGTTCGGGTCCATGAAGGCCACCGCCCGCCGTGACGGCGACGAGTACGTCCTCAACGGATCGAAGACCTTCATCACCAACGGCCCCTACGCCGACACCATCGTGTTCATCTGCAAGTTCGACGAGGGCAACGATCCCGCCGACCGCAAGATCCTGTCGTTCGTCGTCGATGCCGGGACCCCCGGTCTCGAACAGTCGAAGCCGCTGCGCAAGATGGGCATGCACTCGTCGCCCACCGGCGAACTGTTCCTGGACGACGTGCGGGTGGGCCTCGACCGGCTCATCGGCGAGACCGAGAACCCGCCCTCCGGTGGACGCGAAGGGGCCAAGGCCACC
>JBDTBS010000165.1:0-3350 GCA_039924035.1 Aquihabitans sp.
TCTCGGTCGCCCCGAGCCTCTCCGATCAGAACGCGGAGAGCAGGGCTCCCAGGAAGGTGACGCCCACCATGGCCGCCACCGCGCCGATCACCATCACCTTGGCGATCATCTGCCGGTTGTCCGAGAACCAGTCGAGCACTCGGTCGTAGGTGGTGTAACGCTGCTGAGACATGGACGGCCAGTGTCGCATGCCCACCAAGCGCGGGTCAGCTTCGGGGCACGTCCTTCCAGGGCACGTCCTTGTCGCCCCGTGGTTCGCCGGGCAGGCCGAGCACCCGCTCTCCGATGATGTTGCGTTGGATATCGGAGGTTCCGCCCTCGATCGAGTTGGCCTGGGACCGCAGGAACATCTTCCGACTGGAACCCGGTGCTCCCACCAGACCGAGGTTCTCGGAGCGGCGCATCGTGAAGTCGTAGTCGACCAGGGCGGCCGTGCCGAGCAGGTCGACGCAGAACTCGTAGATCGACATGTTGTTCAACGCGAACAACAGCTTGGCGATGGAGCCCTCGGGCCCAGGGTTGCCAGCCTTGCGGTTCTGACCAGCGCGGAGGTTGGTGAGGCGCAGCACCTCGGCTTCGATCCACAACTGCATCAACCGGTCACGGGCCACCGGGTTGCGATCGACGTGAGGCTCCTCCTGCCAGATGCGGACCGCTTCGGCAATGGCCCCCGACCCACGCGTGGGACCACCGCTACCACCGCCGATGGTTGTCCGTTCGTTCGACAAGGTGGTCATGGCCACGCGCCAGCCTTCGCCCACATCGCCGATCCGGTCGGCATCGGGAACCCGGACCTCGGTGAGGTACACCTCGTTGAACTCGGCTTCGCCGGTGATCTGGCGCAGCGGCCGTACCTCGACGCCAGGTGCATGCATGTCGAGCGCGAAGTAGGTCATGCCCTTGTGCTTGGGGGCATCGGGGTCGGTGCGGGCCACGAGCATGCCCCGGCCAGCCAGGTGGGCCAACGTGTTCCAGACCTTCTGACCAGTGATCACCCACTCGTCACCGTCGCGGACGGCCCGGCAGGCCAGTCCGGCCAGATCCGACCCGGCACCGGGCTCGCTGAAGAGCTGGCACCAGGAATCCTCGCCGGTGAACATCGGCCGCAGCAGCCGTTTGCGCAGGGCATCGTCGCCGTGGGTGACCACGGTGGGGCCGGCCATCGTGAGGCCGAAGAAGTGGGTGGCATCGGGGCTCTTCGCGCCGGCCTGACGCAAGGCCACTTCAACATCGCCCTGCAGGTTCGGAGCCACACCGAGCCCGCCCCACCCCTCGGGGAAGTGCACCCAGGCCAGCCCGGCGTCGTACTGGTGCCCGCGGAAGGTCTGTTGGTCCATGGTCTTGGGATCGTGTTCGGCCAGCAGGCTCGCTATGCGGTCGTGGACCAGGGTGGTGGCATCGGCAGACAAGAGCGCTCCTCGAGAGAATTTGGACCGGCGGCGGAACCAGCAGCGGTCGCGAAGGTACGGGCGGGGGTCCAGCGACGGTACCGGGTACCGGCCGATCGTGCTGCTGTCGCGTAACCGGCCCAGACCTCCTACATTGCCGCCATGCCTGATGACGCCGACGGTTACCCGTTCGAGTTCGACGTCGCCACCGCGGTGACCCCGCGGTCCGACAGCACCACCTTCGATGCCGAGGTCGATGCCGGCTGGACGGTGGGCCCCAAGCCCAATGGCGGCTACCTGTTGGCCATCGCCGGACGGGCCGCCGGCCAGGCCTTGAAGGCCGCGGGTAGCGACCACGTAGATCCGTTGGCGGCCACCGCCCACTACGTGAACGCCCCGGACCCCGGACCAGCCGAGGTGGCAACGCAGATCCTGCGCATCGGCCGGTCGGCCAGCCAGATCCGAGCCACGATCAGCCAGAACGGCATTCCCTGCGTGGACACCACCTTCACCATGGGCGTGCTGCCCACCGAGCCGGTGCGGCCATGGTGGACCGATCGGGTGCCATTCGAGCTTCCGCCCATCGACGAATGCGTGAAGCTCCCATCGTTCCAAGAAGGCTCACCGTTCGTGGTATCGATCATGGACCGCTCCGACCTGCGCCTCGATCCCGACGTGATCGGGTTCGCCTCTGGTCGCCCCTCCGGCAAGGCCGCCCTGCGGGGGTGGATCACGCTGGCCGACGGTCGCCCCATCGATCCATTGGCTCTGCTGTTCGTGATCGATGCCTTCCCGCCGGCCACCTTCGAGTTGGCCTCCACCGGTTGGGTGCCAACCCTGTCATTGACCACCTACGTGCGGGCCCGGCCGGTACCGGGGCCACTACGCGTATCGCAGGTGGCTCAGACCGTCAACGACCATCGCTTCGACGAGGTGTGTGAGGTGTGGGATTCATCGGACCGACTGGTGGCCCAGGCCACCCAGTTGGCCGCCATCCGCATCCCACCGGGTCTGAAACCGCCCCGTACCGAGTAGCCGACATCAGGTCCGGTCGCCACTGGGTGACCGGAATCACCTTGCCAGATGGTCAGAGTGACGTTATAAACGTCACCATGACCACCTGGCACACGCCCAGCGGACCCGACGGCCGGCCCAGCACGGCCCTGCTCACCGACCACTACGAGCTGACCGCTCTCGATGCCGCTCGCCAATCGGGAGTGGCCGACCACCCGGCCACCTTCGAACTGTTCGCCCGTCGACTCGCCACCGGACGTCGCTACGCGGTGGTGGCCGGCATGGCCCGGGCCGTCGACGCGGTGACCCGCTTTCGGTTCGGCCCCGCGGAGATCGACTTCCTGCGCCAGCGGGCCTTCCTGAGCAACGACACCCTGGACTGGTTGGCCGACTACCGCTTCAGCGGCACCATCGACGGCTACCACGACGGCGAACTGTTCTTCCCGTACTCGCCGATCCTCACCGTGGAAGGGACCTTCGGTGAAGCCGTGGTGCTCGAGACGGTGCTACTCAGCATCCTCAACCACGACAGTGCGGTGGCCTCGGCCGCGGCCCGCATGGCTGACGCCGCCGGCGGCCGATCCACCATCGAAGGTGGGGGACGCCGGACCCACGAAGATGCCGCGGCGTCGGCAGCACTGGCTGCCTACATCGTGGGCATCGATGCCACGTCGAACCTGGAAGCCGGACGGCGATTCGACATTCCCACCGCCGGTACGACCATGCATGCCTTCACGCTGGCCCACGCCAGCGAACGGGCGGCCTTCGACGCGCAGGTGGCCGCCCTGGGACCCAAAAGCACGTTCCTCGTCGACACCTACGACATCGCCGACGGCATCCGCCAAGCGGTGGCCGCAGCCGGGACCGGGATCGGGGCCATCCGCATCGACTCGGGTGATGTCGGCGCAGAAGCCCACCGAGCCCGGGCCCTGCTCGACGAGCTCGGGG
>JBDTBS010000166.1:0-7980 GCA_039924035.1 Aquihabitans sp.
CCTGCGCCGCGAAACCACTACCAGAACCCGACACCTGGAACGCACGAGTCGCCCCCGACGCCAACGCACCCCCACCATTACGAGTGTCAGCCACCCGACACGGAGCAATAGCCACGAACACCGCACCGTCCGGCCCCGGAGGGGCAGGGCTCGGGGTGACCGCGGACGACTGCGTCGATGGTGTGCCAGTCCCGACCACATTTTTGGCGGACACCGTGAACGTGTAGGCCGTACCGTTGGTCAACCCGGTGATCATCTTCGACCTGGGCGATGCGTTCACGTTGACCGCCGGCTGAGCGAACCCACCGATGTACGGGGTGATCGTGTAGCCGGTGACGGGCGAGCCACCATCTGAGGCTGGCGCCGTCCACGACACGTTCACCTGACCGTCCCCAGCCAGCACCGTCGGAGCAGCCGGCGTGCCGGGCACGGTCACCGGAGCAGGAACCGCCAGTTCATAAGAGCGAAGATCGTCGTACGTCAACAACAGCAGCCGCGACCCTGCTTGCGCGATGGCCGTGCCCGTCACGTACTCACCGGCGGCCTCCACCCGACCGTCACCAGAGAAGGCCGAGTCCGGCGCACCGGCCAGGGTGTACTGCCACAGCAGGGTCTTGCCAGTAGCGCCCTCCAGGAAGGTCTGGCTACCAACGAGCACCGGACGGTCACCCGAGGCCAACTCGATGGCTTGGGGGCTGGTGTCGTAGGGGTCACCAGCCGTGGGGACCGATGCGAGCACGATGCCGTCGGTGGAGAACCCGATGTCCAATGCTCCCGAGGTGGTCAGCCGGGCCAGGAGCAGACCCTTCTGCTGCCGCACTGGCATCGGTCCCCCGGTGTGAACACCGACCGTGCCGGCCACGTAGGCCACGCCTGCTGACGTCACCGTCAGTCCCGAACCCCAGTTCTCGGTGTCACCGCTGCCCCCGGGACGGCCCACCGACACCAAGCCATCACCCGAGTAGGTCGTGTCCAAGACCAAGGACTCGGTGTAGCGGCGCAGATTGAGCTTTCCGTCGTCGGGGACCAGGACGTAAACCCGCCCGGCGGCGTCGACATCCAGGAGAGCGCCACCCCCGGCGTAGCTCTCGGTGAAGGCATCCAGAACGTCGACGCTCTGCTTCACCACGCCGGCGGTCGTGACCCGAGTGAACCTGGGGAACTGCGACAGGCCACCGATCGGGAACCCCTCGTTCGTGCCGAGGATGATGTCGCCATCGGGTTGGAAGCCGAGCCCCGACAGCAGAGGACGCCCGGACGGAACCCACGGGATGGTGAGCGTTCCATCACCGGCGAACGTGGTGTCCAGCACTCCAGATGTGGTGAAGCGCCACAACTGGTAGGGGGCAGTGTCGCTGCGGTAGCTGGCGGCCAGCACCGGACGGTTCGACGAGTCCACGGCCACCAGGCCGTTGGTCCCTCCCGGTGTGGCGAACTCCACTGTGCCATCGCCAGAGAAGGTCGTGTCGAGAACTCCCGTCGAGGTGTAGCGCTGGAGCCTGATGGTGCCGCTGGTACCTAGTTCGTCCACGGTGACCAGGTAGATCTTGCCGTCGTTGGCGGTGGCTACCGCTTCGGAATTGCCTGGGTAGCCCGTGAGCACGCCCCCGGTTCCGAAGCCGGGATCTTGTGCTCCCGGGGTGGCCTCAGCAGCAGGGCTGAAAGCCAGGACACCGGCTACCAGCGCCCCTGTGACCAGTGCAGTGAATGATCGGCGTGACGACATGAGTTCCCTCCAACAACAGACGATTCACGTCTACGCCGATGGGAACCACCGGTCATCCCCAATGTGGGACAACACGCCACCCGAGCGCACCCGCTCGGAGCAACGAGGTGAAGTCAGTCCGTGGGAAGGGACACGAAGTAGCCCTGCACGTCGATCACCTAGTGCGACGAGGTCGCTATCAGGGACGCATGCGACGGGCGGGGACCGGCTTGGTCCACCAACGGCCCGACCACCGCCACCGGGGCGATTCGTCGACGGGGGCAGGGGCGCTGGCGCGGGGCCAGGCCACCTCGACGGCAGCCAAGATGGCTGCCACCTCTTCGTCGGTTGGGTCGGGAGTGATGCGGACGTCGGCCATGGGAATCGCGACCTCCTGCTACAGCGGCATGTTGCCGTGCTTGCGGGGAGGCAGCTCCTCCTTCTTGGAGTCGAGCATCTGCAGACCGGCGATGAGCTTGCGTCGCGTGTCGCTGGGGTCGATCACGTCGTCGACGTAGCCCCGATCGGCGGCCACGTAGGGGTTCAGCCACTTGTCGGCGTAGTCCTCGGTGAGCTCGGCCTTCTTGGCCACCGGATCGTCGGCAGCAGCAATTTCGGTGCGGCCGAGGATCTCCACGGCACCCGATGCGCCCATGACAGCCAGCTCGGCTGACGGCCACGCGTAGGCCAGGTCGGAGCCGATGCTCTTCGAGTCCATCACCACGTAGGCACCGCCGTAGGCCTTGCGGGTGATGACCTGGATGCGGGGCACGGTGGCCTCGCAGTAGGCGTAGAGCAGCTTGGCGCCGTGGCGGATGATGCCGTTGTACTCCTGATCGAGACCGGGCAGGAACCCGGGCACGTCCACGAAGGTGACCAGCGGAACGTTGAACGAGTCGCAGGTCCGCACGAAGCGGGCTGCCTTCTCGGAAGCCTCGATGTCGAGCACACCGGCGTAGGCCGCGGGCTGGTTGCCGACGATGCCGACAGACTTGCCACCGAGACGGACGAACCCGCACACGATGTTGGTGGCCCAGCGTGGGAAGTACTCGAAGAACTCGTTGTCGTCGGCCACCGCTTCGACGACCTTGCGCATGTCGTAGGGCACGTTGGCGCTGTCGGGGATGAGGTCGATGAGCTCGGGGGTGGCCCGGTCGTGGGGGTCACCAGTATCGAGGTCCGGCGCCGTCTCGAGATTGTTCGACGGCAGGAACGACAACAAGAAGCGCACATCGTCGAGCACGGTCCGGTCGTCGGGGGCGGTGAAGGCAGCGATGCCCGACTTGGTGGAGTGGGGCAAGGCGCCGCCGAGCTCCTGTTGGGTGACGTCTTCGCCGGTCACCGTCTTCACCACATCGGGGCCGGTGATGAACATGTAGGAGGTCTCTTCGACCATGAACACGAAGTCGGTCATGGCCGGGCTGTAGACCGCGCCGCCTGCGCATGGGCCCATGATCACGCTGATCTGCGGGATCACCCCTGAAGCCTTGACGTTGCGGTAGAAGATGCCGCCGTAGGAGGCCAGCGACACGGGGCCCTCCTGGATGCGGGCACCGGCGCCGTCGTTGAGGCCCACCAGTGGGGCACCCACCTTCAGGGCCATGTCCATGAGCTTGTGGGTCTTCTCGGCGAAGACCTCGCCCAGGGCTCCACCGAACAGGGTGAAGTCTTGGGAGAACACGAATACCTTGCGGCCTTCGACGGTTCCCCAGCCGGTGATCACACCGTCGGTGTAGGGCCGATCGGGGATGTCGGCGTTGCGGTGCCGGGCCAGCATGTCGAGCTCGTGGAACGACCCGTCGTCGAGTAGATACTCGATGCGCTCACGGGCCAGCATCTTGCCGCGGTCACGCTGACGCTGGACCGATCGCTCAGACCCAGGGTGGAGGGCCTGCTCCTTGCGGGCGAGGAGGTCGTCGAGACGCTCGCGAATAGGGGTGTCCGGCATGTCGGTCAAACTAGGCGAGTCCTGTTACTGCCAGAAAACTGGGCGGCGGGCCGACAGACTGCGGGCATGGAAGCGATTCGACACCTGGAACTGCTGCGAGAGGAAGGCGACCGAGTTGCCGACCTGCCCGCTGACACCCTTCACCTCCCGGTACCGACCCTGCCCGACTGGTCGGTGGAACGGGTGGTGCGCCATCTCGGCAAGATCCATCGGTGGGTCGCCGCCACCCTCGCGGCCGGTCCCGATGCCGATGTGGCTGCTACCGCTTCCGGTCTGCCATCCATGCCGAAAGGCCCGGACTGCCTGCCCGCCTACCGGGAAGCCCTGGATCACGTGCTCGTCGAGTTGAGTCGACACGACCCCGACGAAGCGGTGGCCACGTTCGTGGGCGTGGGCACCGCCGGGTTCTGGATGCGCCGGCAGGCCCACGAGGTGGCCGTACATCGCATCGATGCCGCCGATGCCATCTACGCGGCCGGCGGGCCGACCCCCGATTCGTTGGCTGTCGACGGTGCTGTCGATGCCATCGACGAGTGGGCTCACGTGTTCCTGGCCAACCGCTGGACCGCAACTGCCGGCAACATCCCCGCCGAACTGGTCGGCCGATCGGTGCACGTGCACGGTACCGACGACCCCGCCCCGGTGGACGGCGCCGAGTGGCTGTTCACCTTCGGCGAGGACCGGGTCGACGTGGTTCCTACCCATGCCAAAGGCGATGTGGCCCTACGGGGACCGGCAGCCGATCTGCTCCTGGTGCTGTGGCGTCGTCGGCCCCTCGAGATGCTCGACGTGGTCGGGGACCGGTCGGTGGCCGAGCACCTGATCGACGCAGTCCGCTTCTAGCCACCGCTCGTCGGGGTCCAGGCTCGACCGCTACCGGCGCCATCGGATGGTCTTGGGTAGGTTGCCCCGGCGCAACCGGGGAAGGGACCTCGGCGTCTGAGGAGCACCGCATGTCACGAGCAACCTTCCGTCGAACCGCAGCCGTGGCGGTCGCGGCTCTGCTCGTCGTATCGGCCTGCTCTTCGGATGAAGCGGCCAAGCCCTACGTCGACATCCAACCGGCGACCACCACCCCCGGACCGGCCGACACCACCGCCGATGAGAGGTGCAGTCGGGGGGCCACCGTCGGCGACGTGGAGGCGATCCCGGTTGACGGGGTGGACTCCGACCACGACCTCACGTCTTTCGACGGGGAGACCATCCGCTTCCACTGGTTCCCCACTGACACGGGTACCGTCATGGACTTCAACGGCGCTGAAAGCGCTCCCACCGTGCTCATGGGACCGGGCTGGTCGCTGGCCGGTGACACCTCCCAGGAGGGGTCCTCTCTCTTCGGCGCTCTCAGCATCGGGGCCCTGAACGAGCACGGCTACAACGTGCTCACCTGGGACCCCCGGGGGTTCGGGGAGTCCACCGGGACGGTCGGGGTCAACGATCCAGAGGCCGAGGGCCTCGACGTACAACTGCTGATCGACTGGCTGGCCGAGACACCCGGGGTGCTGCTCGACAGCTTGGGCGATCCCCGCATGGGCATGTTGGGGTCGTCCTACGGGGGCGGGATCCAACTGACCATGGCGGCCATCGACTGTCGGGTGGATGCCATCGTTCCCAACATGGCCTGGAACTCCTTGGAGACTTCCCTCTACAAGGGCGAGACGGTCAAGCAGGGATGGGCCGAACTGTTGCTGACGACTGCGGCAGGCCGGGATCTCGACCCCCACATCCAACACGCGGCCGACGACGGCCTGTCGAAGGGCACCCTCACCGAGGACGACAAGGACTGGTTCCGCAGCCGCGGACCGCACGACCTGATCGACCGCATCACCGTCCCCACGATGATCGTCCAGGGCACCGTCGACAACCTGTTCACCCTCCAGGAGGGCATAACCAACTACCGCGTTCTGCGCGACAACGACGTGCCCACCGCTATGGCCTGGTACTGCGGTGGCCACGGCACCTGCCTCACCAGTCTGGGCAACAAGGAGATGGTGGCCGAGGCCTCGTTCGCATGGCTCGACCGGTATGTGAAGGACGACGAGTCGGTCGACACCGGGCCCCGGCTCCGCTTCGTGGACCAGGAGGGAACCACGTGGACTGCCGACGACTATCCGGTCGGCGGCGATACCGACTCCACCAACCTCGAGGCCAATGGGTCGGGCACGCTGACCCTCACTGCAGCCGGCGGGTCCGGCCCCAACACCGTCCCCGCCGTCGAGGGTGACCCGTTGGCCGGTCTGGTCAAGGACATCACCCCGGCAGTGGCCACCAATGCCGTGGACGTGCCCCTGACCGTCGGCGACGTGGACGGCATCGCCCTCGGCTCCCCTCACCTGGAGATCACCTACACCGGCACCGACACCGGGTGCTCCCGTCCGCCCCGGGCATTCGCCCAGTTGGTGGACGTCGAACGGGGCGTGGTGGTCGGCAACCAGGTCACGCCGTTCCCGGTGGTCCTCGACGGCGAATCGCACACCATCACCGTCGACCTCGAGGTCATCGCCCAACGGGTGCGCCCCGGCGACCGACTCACCCTCCAGTTGGTGGCCGCCACCACCGCCTACGCGGTCGGCTGCACCAGCGGTTCGGTGACCTTCGACGATGCCCACATCACCGTTCCCGTGGTCTTGGGCCTGGCCGAGGGCTGACCGGCGGCTGACCGGCCCGGAACCTACGAACCTCGCATGCGGCCATCCCGCGCCGGGATCGTTGCCTACGCTCCGCCCATGGATCTGCCGGTGATGCCGCCTCTGCTCCCCATGTTGGCCAAGTCGACACCCAGCATCCCCGACGCCCCCGAAGGCGACTACTGGTTCGAACCCAAGTGGGACGGGTTCCGGTGCATCGTGTTCCGAGACGGCGACGACGTGCTGCTCGCCTCCCGCAACAGCAAGCCGCTCACCCGGTACTTCCCAGAACTGATCGACCCCTTGCGGGCATCTCTTCCTCACCGGTGCGTCGTCGATGGAGAGATCGTGGTGGCCACAGCCGGAGGACTCGACTTCGATGCGCTGCAGCAGCGCATCCACCCGGCCGCATCACGGGTGGAGTTGCTGTCGCAGGAGACACCGGCCCAGTTCGTCGCTTTCGACCTGTTGGCCGTGGGCGACGAGTCCCTCATCGACATACCGATGCAAGACCGTCGGACCCTGCTGGAAGCCGCACTGGCCGACCCGGACCCATCGGTCCACGTCACCCCTGGCACCTACGACCGAGCGGTGGCCACCGACTGGTTCTCACGGTTCGAAGGGGCCGGCCTCGATGGCGTCATGGCCAAGGACTCCGGCGGCGTCTACCAGCCGAACAAACGAGTCCAGCTCAAGGTGAAGCACCTGCGGACCGCCGACTGCGTGGTGGCCGGGTTCCGAGAGCACAAGAACGGTGACGGACCCGGCTCGTTGATGCTCGGCCTCTACGACGCCGACGGACGACTCCACCACCTCGGGGTGGCCTCGTCGTTCTCCGTGGCCCGGCGAGCCGAGCTGCGCACCGAGTTGGCCCCCTACGTGCAAGACGACCTCACCGGCCACCCTTGGGGTGAATGGGCCGATGCCGCCGCCCACGCGTCGGCCACCACCGGGCGTCTACCCGGCGGACCGTCCCGGTGGAACGCCACCAAGGACCTGAGCTTCACACCGCTGCGACCCGAACTGGTGGCCGAGGTTGCCTACGAGCGGGTGGACAACGGCCGCTTCCGCCACAGCGCCCGCTTCCAGCGGTGGCGCACCGACCGGACCCCGGAGTCGTGCACCTTCGACCAGCTCGAAGTGATCCCGCCCGCCGAGCTGTCGACGGCCCTGGCCGGCGGTTCCAAGGACTCGGACCGATGACCCCCGCCCGGCAACATCGTTCGCCACGCCTCACCGCGGCCGCCATCGCCCTGGCCACGTTCGGCGCTGCCCTGGCCGGATGCTCGTCCGACGGAGGATCAGCCGGCAACCAGTCGGCCACCGCTTCGACTTCGCTCTCAGGGTCGACCGCGCCCGAGACCGGTCCCACCACCGAGCCGCCACCCACAGCTGATCCGCCCGACCCCGACCAGTTCGACGTGGAAGATGCCGTATTCAGCGGCCTCGGCGATCCCCGCATAGACGTCGACCACTACGACGTGACCGTTCGCGCCGATCCCGGTGATCCGAAGGTGACCGGAACCGTCATCATCACCCTGGCCGCCCTCACCGCCGAGCCGCTACCCACCTTCACGCTCGACCTCCGGGGCCCCGAGATCACCTCGGCCACCCTCGACGGCTCCCCCGTCGAGGTAGCTACCCACCAGGGCGACCGCACGCTTCAGGTGGAGCTGACCCCGGCCGAACCGCTCCAACCC
>JBDTBS010000167.1:0-4255 GCA_039924035.1 Aquihabitans sp.
TAGTGGCCCACGAGTCGATCGAGCTCGGCGACGACGTCTGGTTCGGTCAGGACATCTACGTGACCGACGGCAACCACGGCTACCAGGACCCGCACACGCCCATCGGCCGTCAGCTCGGAGCGCACGAGCCGGTTCGGATCGGGTCGGGGACGTGGATCGGGCACGGTTCGGTGGTGCTGGCCGGCACCACCATCGGTCGCAACGTGGTGGTGGCCGCCGGTTCGGTGGTGCGGGGCAACATCCCCGACCACTCGGTGATCGGTGGGGTCCCAGCCAAGGTGATCCGCCGCTACGAGCCCGGCGTGGGCTGGGTGCGGCCCGACGGCAAGGGCGACGTGAAGCCCGAGGTCGACACCGTCGACCTGAACGAGTTGGCCGAGGCCCTGGAGCGCTTGGAGCGCATGGCCGAGTCGTGACCGTTGGCCCGTGTTGCGGGACTGATTTGGCGGATGCGACCCCGAACTGTCGTCGAGCGGTCAGAATCGGAGGGTCGTTCCCGCTGGAGGCCCCACCGCATGTTGCATCTGTCTGACCCGAACCGTCGTCACCGGGGTCGTGCTGCCTTGGCCGCGGTGTTGGCCGCCGCGGCGCTGCTGGCGGGGGCCTGTTCGAGCGACGGGTCCGACGGGGCCACCAAGACCACCGCCGCTGCGGCCACCGTGACCACGGTCGACGCCAATGCCACCACCACCGAAACCACTGAACCGGCCGACGAAGCGGAGAGCCCGCCTCCGGCTGAGATCGGTACCTATCCGGTGGGGAAGCGCATGTTGGATCTGGTGGACGGGTCCCGGACCACCAAGCCCCACGCGGGCCAGCCGGAGCAGGACAGCCGGGCCCTGCCGGTGTTGGTCGTCTACCCGGCGGCTGGTGAGGCGGCGCCGTTGGACCCGGCCGACAACCCCGAGGTGGAGGAAGACGCCGATCCCGGTGACGGCCGTTTCCCGCTGCTGTTGATGTCGCACGGGTTGGGCGCTCGCAACATCGCTTACGAGACGCAGATGGCCACGTGGGCGTCGGCTGGGTATGTGGTGGTGGCCCCCGATCACCCGTTGGCCAACAGCGATTCCGTCGGGGGTCCGACCCCGGTCGACATCTTCAACCAGCCGGGTGACCTGTCGTATGTGATCGATGTGTTCACCGACACTGCTGGTGATGGCGAGTCGACCGGTGACGAGGTTCCTGCCGAGCTGATCGAGTTGGTCGACGGCAGCAGGATCGGGGCCGTGGGCCATTCGTTGGGTGGGGCGACGGTGGTCGGCCTCGGCTTCGGAGATTGCTGCACCGACGACCGGGTCGACGCGGTGGTTTCCTGGGCCGGTCTGGAACTGCTGGTGCAAGACGTGGACCCTGATGCCGGTGATCGTCCGCTACTGCTCGTCCACGGTACGAAGGATCGCACCGTGGACTACTCGCAGGCCGAGGTGATCTCGACCGCGGTCGACAGTCCGCGATGGTTGATCACGTTGGTGGGCGCTGGGCATGTGACCCCGTTCCTGACGCCTCACGCGGATGCCGCGTCGGCGGTGGTCACGTACTCAGCGCTCGACTTCTTCGATGCCTGGGTGAAGGACGACCCCACCGGAATGGACCGTCTGGAGACGCTGGTGGACGAGGCCGGCCCCGACGTGGCCACCCTCGAGGTCGAAGGCCCCTGACCCGCGGCGACGGCCGATCCCGCCGAGATCGGTTGCCAGCTCCGGTCAGGTTCGGACGGCCACCAGGTCGGTGATGGCGCGTCCGGCGGCGAGGCCCCGCTGCTCGTAGGCGGTGACTGGACGTTCGGGCCGGTGGGTGCGCCAGCGGCGGGGGGCGGTCACCGGTTCACCGGAAGGGTCGACGGCGGGTTCGCCCTCGATGTCCACCCGATGGGCGAGGCGGGGTTCGGTGGCCAGGGCACGACGCATCTGGTCGGCGTAGTCCACCCAGTCAGTGGCCAGGTGGAGGGTGCCGCCCACGGGGAGCAGGTCGGCCACCCGTTTGATCAGTCGTTCGTCGACCAGGCGTCGTTTGGTGTGGCGCTTCTTGGGCCACGGGTCGGGGAACAGGATGCGCACGTCGGTGAACGTGGCCGGGGCCAACCGCTCGAGCAGTTGTTCCACGTCGGCTTCCACGATGCGGACGTTGGGGGGCCCGTCGGCATCGAGCATCTGTAGGAAGGCCACGATGCCGGGTTGGTGCAGTTCGACGGCCACCGCCAGGTCGTCGGGGTGCCGGCGAGCCCAGTCGACGGTGGCTGTTCCGTTGCCGACCCCGATGTCGAGCAGGCGTCGCCTGGCCGCCGACGCCGATGACGATTCCCCATCAGCACGCCCATTCGAGACAGGAGCCTCGTCGAAGTGGGACGACAGATCCCGACCGTCGCCGAGGTCGTCGACGGAGAGCATCCAGTCTGGGCCCAGGTCGTCGATGACCGACCACTTGCCGGCGGTCATGCGCCCTCGACGGTGGGTGGTGCGGGCCCCTCGACGGACCCCGAAGGGGGGCAGGTCGGCGTCGGAGGGCCGTTGTTCATCGGTGGGCACCGCACCATGGTCGCCGACAGCAACCAATGACGTGAAGTAGGTCCTTTGCTCGCCCGGCCAGGGCGCAGGTAGTAGTGGCCGGGGTCACCTCATGCGTTACTGTTCGTCCGTTGTAGCCCGGTCGTATCGTTGGCTGGGTCACCAAGGACCGGGGGATCCATGGCAGTCGAAATCGCAGGACAGATGGGGACACCGTGGCTCTGAGGCGCGCGAAGTCCAAGACAACAGGCCTGGTGGCTCCGTCGACCGATGAGCTCGTCAACCGGCCTGCGGCCAAAGATGTAGCCGGCGAGACGGCCAGCACTACGGCAGTTGCCGACGAGGTTGCCGATAGGGCCGTACAACCGGCCGATCACGCTGGCGATCTGGCCAAGCGGGGCAAGCTCGGTGAGATTTTGCTGGCCAAGGGCATGGTCACCAAGGATCAGCTCGACGATGCGCTGTCCACCCAGGAGGTGGCATCCGGCGAACGACTGGGCCACATCCTGGTGGCCGCTCAGGTCCTCAGCGAGGGCCGGTTGCTGGCCGCGTTGGGAGAGCAGTTCGGGCTACCGGTAGCCGACCTTTCCAACGTGTCGCTAGACCCTGCGGCCCTGAACCTCATGTCTGAGGAGATGGCGCTCAGCTTCTTGGCTGTACCGCTCACGAAGTCGAAGGACAAGACCACCATTGCCATCGCCGACCCGGCTCGGCCTGGTCTGCTGGCTGACCTGCGCGAGGTGTTCGGGACGGTTCCCAGCCTGGTGCTGTCCTCCGATCAGAACGTGGTCGACGCCATCGAGCGGGGCTATGCCTCGGTCGCTGCCGTGTCTGATGCCGTGCGGGTGTTCGAGCAACGAGCCTCGGATCGGGCGGCCCAGTCGGGACAGACGGCATTTACCGAGGTGGATGCCAACGCTCCGGTGGTGCAGGTGGTGTCGCAGATCCTCTCCCAGGCCATGCGGGAGGGTGCATCCGATATCCACATCGAACCGATGGGTGAGCGGGTGCGGGTTCGGAACCGGGTAGATGGTGCCCTACACGAGGTGCTGTCGCTGCCCCAGGCCATGTCTCAGGCGCTGGTCAGTCGGATCAAGATCATGGCCGACATGAACATCGTGGAGAGGCGCCGTCCCCAGGACGGCCAGATATCCACGGTGATCGACGGCAAGGAGGTCGACATCCGGGTGAGCACCACCTCCACGGTCAACGGCGAGAAGACCGTGATGCGTTTGCTCGACAAGAGTCGCGCTCTGTACGACCTCAGCACGCTGGGTATGCCGCCCGACACGGCTGCCGTCTACAACGACGTGATCCGCTCGCCCTACGGGATGGTGGTGTGTGCGGGGCCAACCGGCTCGGGCAAGACCACTACGCTCTATGCCACGTTGATGGCGATAAACAACGACGAGATCAACGTGATGACGGTCGAAGATCCGGTGGAGTACACGTTCCCCACCATCAACCAGATCGGCATCCACGAGCAGGCCGGAATCACCTTCGCCGCTGGGCTGCGGTCCATCCTTCGCCAGGACCCCGATGCCGTGCTGGTCGGCGAGATCCGCGACGTGGAGACGGCCCGCATTGCCATCCAGGCCGCGCTCACCGGCCACTTCGTGCTGTCAACCATCCACGCCACCGATGCCACCAGTGCCTTGCACCGGTTCCTGGACATGGGAATCGAGTCCTTCCTGTTGGCATCATCGATGCTGGCCTTGGTTGGTCAGCGGTTGATCCGCCGCAACTGCGAG
>JBDTBS010000168.1:0-3718 GCA_039924035.1 Aquihabitans sp.
CATCACGGGACGCATGGATGCCCAACGGCGGATTTTCGTGAGCCAGGTGGAGATCGACGCCGGTGGATCGGGGAGCGGCTCGGGCTCGGGGTCGAGTTCAGGCTCGGGGCATGGCTCCGGCAGTTCTGGCAGTTCTGGCAGTTCTGGCGGTACGGGCGGGGCGGGCCGTGCGGGCCGTGCGGGCGATCCGACCGCGGGCGCGTCATGAACTGGTTGCCCAGCCGGTCGAGCGGTTGGAAGCAGAGGTGATCGAGTTGTCGGGTCGGCTGGCCGCGGGCACCTACGAGTTGTTGGTGCTGGTCGGCGAGCTCGACCAGCGAGGATCGTGGGCCACCTGGGGTGCGTTGTCATGTGCGGCTTGGCTAGCGGACACCTGTGACATCGACGTGTCGACGGCCCGTTCCCAGGTACGGGTGGCCCGAGCCATGCGCCGGTTCCCGCAGCTCGATGCCGCCATGGCGACCGGTGACGTTTCGTACTCCAAGGCTCGGGTGCTGGTTCCCTACCTAACCGGCGAAAACGTGGCCGACCTGTTGGCGATAGCGGAACGTACCCCGGCCGGTCGTCTCGGAGCCGCCGTTGCTGCCTGGTCGCAGCGAAACGAAGACCCCGACCAGATCCGTGACCGCCAACACCAGGCCCGGTCGGTGTCGTGGCGCACCGAACCCGACGGCATGGTGGTGATCACCGCCCGGCTCACACCCGAGGCCGCAGGGGCAGTGTGCGCAACCGTCGACACCCTGGTCACCAGGGCCAGCGCGCCCGCGGGCGCGTCACTGGCCCAGCAGAGGGCCGATGCCCTGGTAGCGGTGACCACCGGCGGCTTCGGACCGGGAGTGCAGGCCGAAATGGTCGTCCACGTCACCGAAGACGGCAACCGGGCTACCCGACGGCACCCCGCTATCCGATCACGCCGTTGCTGGTCTGCTACCCGATGCCTTCGTGTCCCTGCTCATGCACGATGCCAAGCGGCAGCCGATCGATGCCAGCCCCCGCCGTCGCCATCCCACCCGCCGCCAACGCCGAGTGCTCGACGAACGCGATCCCGAGTGCCAACAGCCGGGATGTCACGCCGAAGTGTTCCTCCAGTACGACCACATCCAGCCCTACAGCCACGACGGACCCACGGTCATAGCCAACCTCCAACGCTTGTGCGGCCCTCACAACCGCGGCCGGCAGCCAACATGACCGGCCATTCGGCTGGGCCAGAGGTGCCCGGCACCGGTGCCGGGCCGTACCCTCATGGGCGATGGCTGACTTCATGCACACCGAGCTCCTGCCCCTCGGGCCGGATGCAACCACGTACCGCCGCCTCGACATCGACGGTGTCTCCACCGTCGAAGCCGCTGGCCACACCTTCTTGAAGGTGGAGCCCCGGGTTCTCACCGAGCTGGCCGAGGTGGCCATGCACGACATCGCCCACTTCCTGCGGTCGGGTCACCTGGCCCAGCTCCGGCGGATCCTCGATGACCCCGAGGCCTCCCCCAACGACCGGTTCGTGGCCCTCGACCTGTTGAAGAACGCCAACATCGCTGCCGGTGGCGTGCTGCCCATGTGCCAGGACACCGGCACGGCCATCGTCAAGGGCAAGCGGGGCCAGTTCGTGCTCACCGGCGGCGGTGACGAGGAAGCCCTTTCCCGAGGCATCTTCAACACCTACGAGCGGGACAACCTCCGCTACTCGCAGATGGCCCCGGTCACGCTGTGGGAAGAGAAGAACACCGGCACCAACCTGCCCGCCGAGATCAAGATCAGCGCCACCGACGGCGATTCCTACAACTTCATGTTCATGGCCAAGGGCGGTGGCTCGGCCAACAAGAGCTACCTGTTCCAGGAGACCAAGGCCGTCCTCAACCCAGAGGGCATGAAGCGGTTCCTCGACGACAAGCTGCGCCTTCTCGGTACCTCGGCCTGCCCGCCGTACCACCTCGCGGTGGTCATCGGGGGCACGTCGGCCGAGTTCGCTCTGGAGACAGCCAAGCTGGCCTCCACTCGCTACCTCGACACCCTGCCCACCTCGGGCTCCGAGTTGGGCCACGGGTTCCGCGACCTCGACATGGAGGCGGAGGTCCTGAAGCTCACCCAAGACTTCGGCATCGGCGCCCAGTTCGGCGGCAAGTACTTCTGTCACGACGTACGGGTGGTTCGCCTGCCTCGCCACGGTGCATCGTGCCCGGTCGCCATCGCCGTCTCATGCTCGGCCGACCGGCAGGTCCTGGCCAAGATCACCGCCGATGGCGTGTTCATCGAGGACCTGGAGAAGCACCCCGCGCAGTTCCTGCCCGAGGTCACCAGCGACGAACTCGGCGGCGACGTGGTGCAGATCGACCTGAACCAGCCGATGGACCAGATCCGCGCCGAGCTCTCCAAGTACCCGGTCAAGACCCGCCTGTCACTCAACGGCACGGTGGTGGTGGCCCGAGACATCGCCCACGCCAAGATCGCCGAACTGCTCGACAGCGGCGGCGAGATGCCCCAGTACCTGAAGGACCATCCCGTCTACTACGCCGGTCCGGCCAAGACCCCCGAGGGCTACGCCTCGGGCAGCTTCGGGCCCACCACCGCGGGACGCATGGATTCCTACGTGGAGAAGTTCCAAGCCGCTGGCGGCTCGCTGGTGATGTTGGCCAAGGGCAACCGCTCCAAGCAGGTCACCGAGGCCTGCGCGGCCCACGGCGGCTTCTACCTGGGCTCCATCGGGGGGCCCGCCGCCCGCCTGGCCCAAGACTGCATCCGCCACGTCGAGGTCCTCGAATACGAGGAACTGGGCATGGAGGCGGTGTGGCGCATCGAGGTCGAAGACTTCCCGGCGTTCATCATCGTCGACGACAAGGGCCACGACTTCTTCGCCGAGATCACCACACCGGTGTCACTCGGTTCCAAGGGCTGACCGCCGGCGTGCCACTGGTCGTCGCTCTCGTGATGCCCCCCTGGTGGGGCTTCCTGCTCGCCATCGCCGCCGTCATCATCGGCGGGATCTGCGTGACCAGCTTCGCGGGGCCAAACCTGGCCGCAGTCGGCGTTTCCCACGATCACCGCCTCATCGTGCGTCCCGTCGGGCTCGTTCGGCTGTGGGCGCTCAGCAAGGGCGTCGACGTACCGGTCACCTCGATCATCGACGTGGGGGTCTCCTCTCCCCGAGACCTGACCCGGGGTCTCCGCATCCCGGGTACCTACCTGCCCGGGGTGATGACCGCCGGGACGTTCCGGGCCCACGGCGACCGGTCGCTGTGGATGGTGGGACGCAACCAGAAGGTGCTGGTCATCGAACTCACCGGCGAGAAGTACCGCTACCTGGTGCTTGGCGTCGAAGACCCTGCCGCCGCCACCGAAGCCCTCCGGGCCGCGCTCAAACGCGAGCGCCCTGAAGTGGACTGACCTTCACCGACTGACTTCGGCCTCGGTCGGCACTTGGTCACTCATGGTGCGAGGATCAGGCCATGGGCTTCTATGAGAACAAGGTGCTCCCCCGTGTGGTGGAGTTCACGTGCGGGTCACCGGCCATGGCCGGGTGGCGACGCAAGGCCACCGCCGGCCTGTTCGGCACAGTGCTGGAGGTGGGCTTCGGCTCCGGCATGAATATCGATGTGTACCCACCAGAGGTGGAGCGGGTGCTGGCGGTAGAGCCATCGGAACTGGCGCGCAGTCGTTCCGATACCCGACATGACCCGTACCCGGTACCCGTCGAGTTCGTGGGGATCACCGGCGAGTCGATCCC
>JBDTBS010000169.1:0-7265 GCA_039924035.1 Aquihabitans sp.
TCCGCATCTCACCAGCAGTGGGTGACATCCGGATGGCGGTGACCATGATCCGGGTGACCCCAGGCCCGGTCGGCGGGGCGGTGAGAACTGAGTCGATGGGTGTGGGGTCGGCCCGCAGGATCGACACCAGGGCAAAGGCTGGTCCGAGAGCGAGCAAGGAGATCAGTACCAGCGCGATGACCTGGGGCTGAGTGCGCCGTGCCACCCACGGCCACAGCTGCTGGCGGGCGTCGGCCGCGGCCGTCAACCGCTGGGCGGCGCTTCTGGCCTTTGCTTCGGCACCACCAGCACCGTTCGCTACCTCGGCGGCCTCAGCTACATCGACATCTTCTGCGGTTGCAGCGGCGACGGTCGGGCTGTCGTTCGTTGCCGGAACCTCGTCGTCTCCGTCGGTGGGCATCGAGCCACCCTACCGAAATGTCTGGCGCTGCAATCTGAGACCGACCGGTCTCATGGTCTCAACCGGCCGCAGTGACCAGGCGAAGTGCGGCGACGTAGTGGACGGCCACCGCGGTGACCACGAGGAGGTGGAAGACCTCGTGGTAGCCGAACACGGCCGGCCACGGGTTCGGTCGGTGCAGCGCGTAGACCGCGGCACCGGCGCTGTAGAGCAGACCGCCAGCAACGATCAGCCCAAGGTCGAGCGGGTTCAGGGCATCCATGAACGCATTGATCTCGAGCAACGCCGACCAACCGACGACCAGGTATACGGCGGCGACGATCGCAGAGGGAGCCCCAAGCCAGGTCATGCGGATGACGATGCCGATCACGGCTGCGATCCACACGAACACGAGTAGTCGTCGCTCCGGTGCACCGTCGAGGGCGAACACTGCGAAACCGGTGTAGCTCCCGGCAATGGCCAGCAGGATCGTCGAATGGTCTACCCGACGTAGGCGGGCTCGGGTGGTTGGCGAGATGCCCGACGAGTGGTAGACGGCCGACACCGCCAACATGGTGGTGACCCCGATGCCGTAGACGACAGCGGCTAGTCGGTGGGCCGGCGAGCCAGCCAAGACGACGAGCACCACGAACATGGGCACGGCTATGAGCGCCGCATACCGGTGGATGATCCCTCGCCAGCTCGGTCGTATCGCAGGGGTGTCATCGGCTGATCCTGCTCCACCGGAGGCGGACGAGCGGGGGGCGATCTCAGTGTGGGCGACGGACACGACCTTCAGGATCTACCTTCTGGGGCGTGAAGTCTCCGCACGCAAGGGTGAAATTTGCCGCTCTACTTGTTCTGAAGGAACAATGAACGACGAAATGGCGCCGCAGAGCCTGGATCTGCCCGCTCCGACCGTTGCGGAACTGCGTACCGCTCTTCCCGAGGTGTCCCGACGTACGGTCGATGCGATCACCACCGAGGTGGCCGAATATCGAGGAGGTATGGGTACGACGAGGGCCACCCCCATCGGGTCGGCCGTCGAGTTCGCGTTGGCCTCGTTCCTACACATGGTCGCCGACGAGACCCGAACCGAAGCGGCGGCACCGCCGGGCCCGATGTTGGAAGCGGCTTACGAGCTGGGACGGGGGGAAGCTGCCTCTGGTCGCACCATGGAAGCTCTCCTGGCCGCTTATCGAGTCGGGGCCCGTGTGGCCTGGGAAGACCTGGCCGCGATCCTCGTACGCCGCCTCGCTCCAGCGGCCATGGTGGCGCGGTTCGCGGAAATCGTCTTCACCTACATCGATGAGCTCTCGAGCGCCAGCGTGGCCGGTCACCGTGACGAGCTGGCCAGCTCGGGGCGAGTGCGCGAGCAGCGACGCGAACGGCTGGCGCAAGCACTGCTGGCCGATGAACCCGTCGAACAGATCGTGGTCCACGCCGACCTGGCCGATTGGCCGTTGCCCGAAACGGTCACCGTCGTGGTTCTGCGCACCGCTCATGTCGGCAACCTGCTCCGCCTGGTGGGTCCGAACACGCTCCGCCTGGCTGGCGACGTGGTGGCCGGGCTGCCGAGCGGAGGTCTGACGGTGCTCTTGGTGGCCGACGCCCACCGCAGCAGGAGTGCGCTGCATGCCGCGCTGGCCGGTCGGGGGGCGGTGATCGGACCCACCCGGCCGGTGGGGGACACACGCGTGTCCTACCTACGGGTTCTACGGGTGATGAAGCTGGTGGCGATCGGCGGTGAGGCCGCCATCGACACCGAGGACCACCTGGTCGATCTGGTGCTCAACGCCGATGTCGAATCTCTCCATGACCTTCGGGTCCGAGTTCTGAAACCACTGGCCGATGTTCGGGCCGCCACCGCTGAACGGCTGGTCGAAACGTTGCGGTCATGGCTGTTGCACCAGGGCCGTCGAGGCGATGTGGCCGCCCACCTCAACATTCACCCCCAGACGGTCCGCTACCGCATGAATCAGCTCCGAGACCTCTTCGGCGACCGGCTCACCGAGCCCGATGCTGTGCTCGAACTGCTGGTCGCAGTGGCCATTCCCAACGAGGATGATGAGCCATGACGTCGTCAACGTGGCCACCCACCGGCGAGCCCGGCTGGACCGGCGTGGAACCGGTCACCATGCCCAACGACGGGTTCTCGCTGGCCCCCGATGTCGCCGCCGCCCACGGAGTCCAGATGCTCGAATCCGGCAGCTCGCTAGCGGTCCGCTACCAGTTCGAACGCTCGATGTCGGACCAGCGCTGATCGGAAGAAACTCCGGTCTCGACGGTGCAGATCCGTGACATCGGGGCAGGCTACGGGGATCACTCACACGAAAGGCCCCCATGGCTGACGTCCTCGTAACAGGTGCAACCGGATACATCGGCGGTCGGCTGGTCCCCGAGCTCCTGGATGCAGGGCACAGGGTGCGCTGCTTGGTCCGCAACCCGGCCAAGCTCACCGATGCGATCTGGAGCGACCGGGTCGAGGTGGTCGAAGGCGACATCACCGACCCCGAAGCGCTGGACCAGGCGCTCGACGGCATCGACGTCACCTACTACCTGGTGCACTCGATGGGTGGTGATTCCGAAGCATTCGACGAGATGGACCGCAAAGCAGCGACCACGTTCCGCGAGCGGGCCGCGGCCGCTGATGTGGGCCACATCGTCTACCTCGGTGGACTCGGACGGGACGACGACCCGAACCTCTCGAAGCACCTGCGCAGCCGACACGAGGTGGGCCGCGTGCTCGCCGATGGCCCGGTGGCCGTCACCGAGTTGCGGGCCGCGCTCATCATCGGATCAGGGTCGGCCAGCTTCGAGATGCTCCGCTACCTGGTGGAGATCCTCCCGGCCATGGTCACCCCGAGGTGGGTGGACAACCGCTGCCAGCCCATCGCCGTGCGCGATGTGCTGCGGTGGTTGGTCAGCCGAGCCGCCGTCGAACCCGAGGGCGACAACGTCATCGAGATCGGCGGGCCCGATGTGTTGACCTACCGCGAGATGATGGCGGTCTACGCGGAGGTGGCCGGACTCCCCAAGCGGCTGATCGTGAGCCTTCCTCTCCTGTCGCCTCAGCTGTCGTCGCGGTGGGTGGGCCTGGTGACGCCGCTGCCATCGAGCTTGGCCCGGCCGTTGGTGGCCAGCCTGATCAATGAGGTCGTCGTGGTCCGAACGCCCGATATCGCCCTGACCGATCCGCCACCGCTGACGTTCCGGGAGTCGGTGACCCTGGCCGCCGACCGGTCGGCGGCGCTCCAGGTGGTCACCCGGTGGTCCGATGCCCGACTGCCCGGTCAGTCCACGGCGCATCCGCTCCCCACCGATCCCGAGTGGGCCGGCGGCAGCGTCCTGGTCGACGAGCAGGAGGCCACCAGCACCGCTTCGGTGGAAGACCTGTACGCCACGGTGGCGGGAATCGGTGGAGCGAGAGGTTGGTACGTCACCCCGATCCTGTGGAGTTTGCGAGGCTGGGTCGACAAGTTGATGGGCGGGGTGGGGATGCGCCGAGGGCGACGGCACCCAGATGATCTGTGGGTCGGTGATGCGCTGGACTTCTGGCGGGTCGAAGCCGTGGAGCCCCCTTCGATGGTCCTGCTCCGGGCAGAGATGCGCCTTCCCGGGGATGCCTGGCTCGAGTGGACCATCGAGCCCACCGCGGGGGGTAGCCACCTTGCTCAGCGGGCGATCTTCTACCCGCGTGGCCTGTTCGGGCGGGCCTACTGGTATTCGCTGCTGCCCTTTCATGCGCTGATCTTCGGTCGGATGGCCCAGCGCATCGCCGCCGACGCCGCGGACCGAAAGGCTCGGTGACTGTTGCAGGGTTTGGAACCCTACCCTCACGTGAGAGTAGGGTTTTATCGGTCGACGAGGCCCTCTGCCGGTGTCGGGTGTGCATCCCACACCGGAGACGTGAGGCCCCGACCACCCCCTTGAACATGTCGTGTGGTGACGCGCGGCGCCGACCACCGTGAAAGCACGAACTTGTACACCAACACGCATGCGGGTCCCCGCACGCCCCTCCAGCGCATCCGCGATACCTGGTTCTCCAACACCCGCGCCGACCTGCTCGCAGGGCTGGTGGTGGCCCTGGCCCTGATCCCCGAGGCGATCTCGTTCTCGATCATCGCGGGGGTCGATCCGAAGGTCGGGCTCTACGCGTCGTTCTCGATCGCGGTGATCATTGCCTTCGCCGGCGGTCGTCCCGGCATGATCTCCGCGGCCACCGGAGCCATGGCTCTGGTGATCGTGTCGCTGGTCAAGGACCATGGGGTGGAGTTCCTCTTCGCGGCCACGATCCTGGCGGGGCTCATCCAGGTGGTGCTCGGCCTCCTCGGCGTGGGTCGCCTCATGCGCTTCATCCCGCGCACTGTGATGATCGGCTTCGTCAACGCCTTGGCCATCCTGATCTTCGTGGCCCAACTCGAGCACGTGATCGGCAAGAGCATCACCGTCTACGTCATGGTGGCGCTCGGCCTGGCCATCATGATCGGCCTCCCGAAGCTGACCACCGTGGTACCGGCTCCCCTTGTGGCCATCGCCGTGCTGGGGGTCGGGGGCGCGGCCCTGGGCATCACCGTTCCCACGGTGGGCGACATGGGGGCCCTGCCCGACAAGTTGCCCGGCTTCGGTCTGCCCGACGTGCCCTTCGATCTGGAAACCCTGCGCATCATCTTCCCCTATGCCGTCACCCTGTCGATCGTGGGCCTGCTCGAATCCCTGCTGACAGCACAACTCGTCGACGACATCACCGACACCCGATCCGACAAGGACCGTGAGTCACGCGGTCAGGGCATCGCCAACGTGGCCACCGGGTTCCTCGGTGGCATGGCTGGCTGCGCCATGATCGGCCAGTCGATGATCAACATGAAGTCGGGGGGCCGCACGCGACTGTCCACCCTCTCAGCCGGGGTGTTCCTCATCATCGGCATCCTCGCTTTTGGAGACATGGTGGCTGCCATCCCCATGGGTGCGCTCGTGGCCGTCATGGTCCTGGTGGCCGTGGGGACCTTCGACTGGTCCAGTGTCAAGCTGTCGCAGTTGCGGCGTACACCGCGCACCGAGACTGCGGTGATGGTGTTCACGGTGGCCATCACGGTGGCCACCGGCAACCTCGCCCTCGGCGTGGCCGGTGGCGTGGTGCTGGCCGCCATCTTCTTTGCTCGACGGGTGGCCCATGTGGCCGACGTGACCAGCGTCCTCGACCCCACTGAGGGCCGGACCCGCATCTACCGGGTCACCGGGGAGCTCTTCTTCGCCTCCACCAATGAGCTCCTGCACCTGTTCGACTACACCGATGACATCGACGCTGCCGTCATCGACCTCACCGATGCTCACATCTGGGATACGTCTGCAGTGGCGGCCCTCGACGCCGTGGTCACCAAGTTCGCGGCCCACGACATCGAGGCCACCCTGGTCGGATTGAACGAACACAGCGCCGAGTTGCACGACCGCATGACCGGCTCGTTCGCGTCGTCACACTGATGAGACGCGTGAGCAGCGACGGCATGCGTCAGATCGGTGAGGTGGCCGAAACGGTAGGCCTGTCCCAGCGCACCATCCGCCACTGGGACGAGGTCGACCTCGTTCCTCCTTCCGGTCGTTCGGCGGGAGGATTCCGTCTCTACACCGAGGCCGACATCGAACGGTTGCGGCTGGTCAAGTCCCTGAAGCCCCTCGACCTTTCGTTGGAGGAGATCCGCGAGCTGCTGAGCATCCGGGATCAGCTCGGTCTGCTGTCAGAAGGGGGCGGGATCGAATCCTTGCGTGAGCGTCTGTCGACCTACGCCGACCGGGCCGAGACCCGATGCTTGGATCTGCGGGCCCAGCTCGACGAGATCGAGCGTCTGGCCCGCCGCTTGCGAAACGAAGCCAACGGTGAGGCTGATATCACCTGAAGTCGGGGGCCGCATGGCGATATCCACTTTCGAGGTTGCTTGTAGGTTTCGTCCCCTAACTCCTAGGTTTCGTCCCCTAATCTGCCGCCATGTCTGCGCTGAAGATGCATCGAGTCAACCCCCCGTCGACGCCATCGCGGCGAGGTCGGTTGACCAAGCGGGTTGCCGCAGCCGCCGTCTCGGCGTTGGTGATCGGTGGGACCATGGCCCCCACGGCCACGCACGCAGAATCGTCGCCTACCGGCCCCGTTCCCGACTGGTCCACCACCACTGGTACCGACGGGCGGGTGTACATCGCCGACAGCATCGGGCGGGCACTCCAGTTCCATGGGTTCAACCACAAGACCAGCGACCCGGCCACGCTGACCGACGACCTGCTGGCCGCCGGGGTGGAGCGGGGCATGGACCATGTTCGCCTGGCCATCTACTGGGACAAGTTCGAAGCCACCCAGGACGTGTGGGACGAGGCCTACTTCGACCGCCTTAGTGCTGCGATCGACCGCGCCGAAGCCCACGGTTTGCTGGTGATCCTCGATATGCACCAGGACGTGTTCGGAGCTCGTTTCGACGGGGCCGGCATCCCCGACTGGGCTACCCGAGACGATGGGCTTCCTTACACCAAGCACGATGTGTGGCTCATCAACTATCTCGAGCCGGCGGTGCAAGCAGCATGGGAGCACCTCTACGAGGACGCCGACCTCCGTGCCCAGCAGATCGAGGCCTGGACCGAGGTGGTAACCCGCTACAAGGACCACCCAGCGATCCTCGGCTACGACCTCCTCAACGAACCTTTCGGCAAGGTCCGTCCCGGCGAGGACCTCTTCAGTGCCGCTGAGCGGGTCGAGCGGGTGCAGCTCACGGCCATGTACCAGCGGCTCACCGATGCCATCTCGGCCATCGACCCCGACCATTGGGTGTTCATCGAGCCCCCCAACCTGGCCTCCCTCGGCATCGCTACATCCCTCGGCAAGGTCGACGGCCCGCGGGTGGCT
>JBDTBS010000170.1:0-29894 GCA_039924035.1 Aquihabitans sp.
CATGACCACTTGACGGTGGCGCGGCGAGGGTGAAAATACTTGCCCGCCGACCAATCCGGTGAGCGAGCGGCTCCGAACCTCCTGTACACCCCGGAACACACCGGGTTCCGATACATGGAGGAACCATGCGCACCACCCACCGTCCCGTCCGATCCGTTGCCGCTGTTGCTGTCGCCGCATCCCTGATGCTCGGTGCCGCAGCCTGCGGTAGCGACAGCGATGGCGCTGCTTCTGCTTCGGCCGACAAGGTCGAGTCCACCACCACCATGGAGATGGGTACCGATTCTGGTTCCACCGACGTGGCCAGCAACAGCCCCGCCTCGGGGTTGCGGTCGACGCTCACCGCCGGACTCACCGAGCACGTCTACCTGGCCGGGATCGCGGTCTACTCCGCCGTCAACGTGCCCGACGACTTCGATGCCGCCGCCGCCACCCTCGACGAGAACTCGGTGGCTCTTTCCGAGGCCATCACCAGCGTCTACGGCGAAGATGCCGGCGACGCCTTCCTCGAGCTCTGGCGAGCCCACATCGGCATGTTCGTCGACTACACCAACGCCAAGGCTGCCGGTGACGACAAAGCGGCCCAGGCCGCTCAGGACGAACTGGCCGACTACGGCGTCGAGTTCGGTGACTTCATCGAAGGAGCCAACCCCAACCTGCCGTCGGAAGCAATCCAGGCCAGCCTCCAAGAGCACGTCAAGACCCTGAGTGCGGCCATCGACGCCACCGTCGCCGGTGATGCCGATGCCTTCAGCGATCTGCGCGTGGCCGCCGGCCACATGTCCATGACCGCTGAAGCGCTGGCTGGTGGCATCTCTCAGCAGATGCCCGAAAAGTTCGGGAACTGACCCATGTCCGCTCGCCGTCTTCCCACCGGATCGATGGCGACAAGGTCCCAGCCGGGGGGCTCCGACCACCGTGTCGGAAGGGATGTTCGGGGGCGGTGGCGCTTAGAGCGTCACCGCCCCCGCGCGGATCGTGGTGAACTGACGGTATGCCCCGCACCCCGCGACATCTTCGGTCCGTCGAGCCCGCCGGGTCCGTCGACATCGATGAGCTGCTCCGTCGAGTGGCTAGCGGGGACCGGCGTGCCTTCACCCAGCTCTTCGATCAGCTCATGCCCATCGTCCTCGGCCTGTGCCGACGGGTCCTCCGAGACCCCGACCAGGCCGAGGAGGTCGGGCAGGAGGTGATGCTGCAGGTCTGGCGCACAGCCCCGACGTGGCCCGACGACGGACGATCGGCCAAGGCCTGGGTGGCCATGCTGGCCCACCGACGGTCGGTGGACCGGGTCCGCAGCGAACAGGCTGAGCGTGACCGCCAGCAGCCCGGCCAGAACAAGATGGTCACGGTCGGGTCGTCAGACCCGGTGGCCGAAGAGGCTGCCGGCCGAGCTGAGACCCAGCTGGTCCGAGAAGCGTTGGGGTCTCTCACCGATCTACAACGTCAAACGGTCGAGTTGGCGTACTTCGAAGGCCACACCTACCGAGAAGTCGCCGAGAAGTTGGATCTGCCACTGGGAACGGTGAAGACCCGAATACGCGATGGTCTGATTCGATTGCGAGAATCCATGGACGCCGGATCACCAGGTCTGGCCACTACGAGCCCGAAGGAGGGTGAACGATGAACAACGATCTCCACGCCCTCGTCGGGCCGTACCTGGTTGATGCCCTCGACGATGAGGAACATGAAGAGTTCGAAGCGCACTTGGAGGACTGTGACCAGTGCCGCCAGGAGGTAGGTGACCTGATCGAGGTCCCTGCCCTGCTGGCCTCCAGTGAGTCCGCGCCGGTGTCGGCCGAGCTACGAGCGGCGGTGCTCGATGAGGTGGCCCGGACGCCACAGGAGCAACCGGCTCGCCTGCTCCAGCCGGCTGCTCCGGCTCGCCGGGTCGTCTCCGCCGGTCCCCGACATCGCCTCAATCAAGGCTTGCTGGCCGCAGCCGCGGCCATCGTGGTCATTGTCGGTGCCCTCGGGGTGATGTCCGTGAGGTCGTCAGACCAACGGGCGCAAAAGGCCGAGTCGGCGCTGTCGGTGTTCCAGGCCCCAGACCGTTCCACAGCCACCTTTGAAGGCGAGCTGGGTTCCATCGAGGTCGTGACCTCCGCCCAGGTGGGCGCCACGGTGATCACTGGCTCCGACGTACCCGCGTTGGCCGCCGGTCGCACCTACGAGCTCTGGTTCGTCGACGAGGACGGGGCTTCACCAGCAGGAACGTTCACCGCCGACGGCGGCAACGTCGTCCACCGGGTGGACGGGGTCGCCCCGGGCACGGTGGCCATCACCGAGGAACCGATTGGCGGCTCACCGCAGCCGACCGGCCCGATCCTGGCCACGGCCACCATCGGCGCATAGTGGCCTAGGCCGAACCGGTGAAGGCTTCCATGGCCAAGAGGGCGGCCTTCATCTCGGTGCCGCCCAGGTACTGGCCGATGGTGCCGTCGCTGCGGACCACGCGGTGGCAAGGCAGCACCACCGGGATCGGATTGTGCGAGCAGGCACTACCCACGGCCCGCACCGCGTTGGGGCTGCCCGCGGCTCGGGCCACCTCGGCATAGCTGGCCGTCTGCCCGTAACCGATGTCGGTCAGGTGGGCCACCACCTGACGACGGAACCCGTCGACCAACTGCAGGTCGACATCCAGGTCGAAGTCCCGTCGATGGCCGGAGAAGTACTCGTCTAGTTGACGAGCGACCTCGTCGGTGCGGGCCCCAGACTCCAGCATGCGAGGGCTGACCGACGTGGACAGAGCGTCGAGCACGGCATCGTGATCTTCACGTTCGAAGGCCAACCGGACCAGCCCGACGGCGGTGCTCGCCACCAACAGCGGCCCATAGGGGCTGTCGACGACCCGATAGGCCACGTCTAGCAAGCCTTGGTGATCGGCCCGCTCCGCCAATCCGGCCCGTAGGTCGGCCAGGTGTTGATCCGACGTGCTGGTCATCGCGGTGAGGGCCTCCATGGTGTCGTCGGTGCTCTCATCAGTGTTCTCATCGGTGCTCTCGTTCATGGTCGCTCACCTCTCTGGTAGGTCTTGCGCAGGTTGGCGATGCCATCGGCCGCGCTGCGTCGGGCTGCTGCTTCGCTGCTGTCCAGCAGCACACCCACCTCGGCATAGGGCAGGCCAGCGATGTGGTGGTAGATCACGGCTCCCCGCTGTTTGGGGGTCAGGGCATCGAGCGCGCCGCGCAGGGCTTCGTCGGCTGGTTCGGGTCCATCGACCGTGACCGAAGCGGATCTCTCGTGGATGTCGTCCACCGGGAGCGGCGTGCGGGCCCGGTGGCGCAGAAGATCGATCGACTTGTTGTGGGCGATGGTGGCCAGCCAACCGGCCACGTTGCTGTCGGCCCGCAGATCGGGGTAGCCCCGCATCGCGGCCAGGAACGTCTCGGACCAGGCATCGTCGGCATCGTGGGGTCCGAGCAGCGAGCGGCACACGCGGAGCACCATCGCCCCGTGGGTGGCCACCACATCCTCGAACGGTTTCATCGTCACATCAGGTCAACGATCCCCGACCATGGTTCGTGAGGTCAGGTCGGGGAGGCGTCGGGTGCCGCTCGGCGGGCGACAGCCAGATCGGCGATCACCCCGACGGCTTCGGCGCCGTTGGCGGCCCAGTGGGTGGCGCCGTTGAGCGCGGCGATCTCGGGGCTGAGCACGGCTTGTCCGCCCAGCAGGATCGGAACGTCTGGCGACAGCTCGCGTACCGCCTCGATGGTGTCCCGCACTGCGTCGATGTTGGCCACCGTGGTCACGCCGATGCCGACGGCCACCAGGTCGGGGGCATGCTGAGCGGCATGAGCGAAGGCTGTAGAAGGCACGTTGGCTCCGAGCTCCAGGCAGGTGAAGCCTTCCATGCGCACCAGGTCGGCCACGATGGCAATGGGCAGGCTGTGCAGCTCGCCCACCGGAGCGCCGAACACGACGGTGCCGCGGCTACGGCCGGGACGCCTGAACCGACCGCCCAATCGGGCCACCAGTCGAGCGGCGGTGGCAGTGGCCAGGAACTCCTGGGACGTGTCGTCGTCGGGAGAGGGGGCGCCGATCTCGGTCAGTGCGTCGCTCAACACCTCGAGGTAGCACTGCGTGGGTGTCCGCCCGCTGGCCAGGGCCTGCTCGACCACCCTCCAGGCCGCCGGTTCGTCGCCGGTGACCAGAGCATCGGCCAGTCGTAGATGCCAGGCGGTGCCACCTTGGTCGGTCTCGATGGTGGGGCCTTCGGCCTCGTCGAGGAACCGTTGAAGGTCTTCGGCTTGGACCACCCAACCGTTGCCCACCTTCTCGGCGTGCATTCGGCCGGTGCGGACGTAGCGGTATGCGGTCATGTAGTGGACCCCGAGTTCAGCCGCTACCTGCTTCAGGTTGCGAGGCTCGGTGCCCACCGCTTGTTCGACCACGGTTCGACCGTAGCGCCTACGACCGGTGCCATCCCGGTGGTGATCTGCGAACCGCGTCAGGCGGCGTCGAGCCCGACGAGATCCCGCCATCCGGCAGGGATGTTGTCTGAGCTGAAGATCTCGGCATCGATCAGCGCGGCCAGCACCGGGCGGGTGGCCTCGTGGAGGATGGCCAGACGTTCGGGGGACTTGTTGACGGCCTTCCAGGTGGCCCAGCCGTCGAGCCCGATCTCTTCGTAGACGCCGGGATGGACCAGGAACGTGAACAGCTGGCGGATGATGGCCGGTGCGACCCGGCGAATGGCGACACGATCGGCCAGCGACGCTTCGGCCCACAACTCGGGGAGCATGGCCCGGGCGAAGGACAGGTGACGGGCCTCCTCCTGGCGGTGGTAGCGGTTGACCTCGGCCAGGAACGGATCGGTGTCGGGGTGCTCCGACGCCATCTTCTGGAACAGGTCGGGGATCTCTTCGCCGGCCAGCACCATCACGAAGAGCAGGGCCGGGTGGTTGATCAGCCAGTTGTTGCCGTGGCGTTCCAGGCGGGCGAGGAACCGATTGTCGGCCAACGGGTTCTTCGCTTCGGGGCCGATCTGGGTGATGATCCGCTGGAAGATTCGCTGGTGTCGGGTCTCCTCGCCGATCTCGTGGAGGAGGTAGGTGATCCGGGGATCGGTGAGGTCCCGGGCACTGGCCACCCGTAGGGCGAACCCGGCTTCGAGGATGGCCTCGAAGCGGATGCCTTGGTCGAGGATGGATGCCACCTCTTCCCGGCTGAGGCGGAGGCGCTGTTCGGCGTCGAGGTCTAGACCCAATCCGTGGACCGAGAGCAGCTCGTCGGGCAGGAGCTGGCCGTCGCCCACCGAACCGGGAAGGTCGATGTCGGGCTCGATGATTCGCTTGGCGGAGATGTTGTTGAGCCGCTGCACACGAGCGTCGATCGTGGTGGAAGCCATGTCATGACCATAAGCCGTGGCGTCGGCGCGAGCAGTTACCGACAGGTCTCGGAGCCACTACCCGTCTCGTGCTCGACCGCAATCCGGCCAGCTACGTCGGCGTCGACCGTGACGAGGTCTCGGCCGAACTGGTGGCCCACCTCGCTGTCGGCGAGCGGCCGACCATCAAGGTCAACGTCACGCCCCTGTCGCTGGCCGGATGGACCCGTCTGCTCGACGAGGCTGGCTTCGACGTCGACCAGGTGATGACCAACCCGCTGCACCTGCTCGAGCCTCGTCGACTCATAGCCGACGAGGGTGTGTTCGGAGCGCTGCGCTTCGCATCCCGCGTTGCTCGCGACAGTGCGGCGCGCGAACGGGTGCTCGGGATGCGTCGGGCCATGCAAGACAACGCCGAGCACCTGCAGTCCTGCGCCATCACCGCCATTCGCCGCACCGATCCCTGATCGGTTGCGTCCCGGACGGACAGTCCTGGTTGCCGTTGCCGCCATCGTCGTGTTGGTGGCGGTGACCGCCTGGGGGCCTTGGCCCGTCGGCCACTGATCAGCGGTCGGCGTTGAACTCGTCGGCGAAGGCCGCGAACACGTCGGCGGTGACCTCTCGGGCCCATTCCTTGGGCATCTGGGCTTCCAACATCTCGTCGTCGGCCGGTTCCGGGACCCCGATTGGGTTGACGCCGATCTCGATGAGGTTGAGTCCGTCGTGATACAGGACGTGATAGCCGGTGGCGTAGGCGTGCTCCGCAGGAACGAGGCTGCGCCAATAGAGGGTGAAGGCCTCGAAGTCGCCGATCAACTCGTCGGGCCCGTACTCGTACACCAGGTCGGGATTGCGCTGGTGGATTGCGGGCAGGAGAGCTCTCAGGCTGCTCAGGTGCTCGTCGTCGGGTTCCTGGGTGAGGTCCCAACACGAGTCCGGGTCGCAGGGCGCTAACCGTACGTCGGCCGTGAGTGTCACCCCGTCGAGGCTCGGGTCGGACACGAATCTTCGGGTGAGGACTGTGCCGTCCAGTTGGGTGGCTTCGCTCTCGTAGTCGGGAACAGCTATCTCGGCCAGCCGTTCGAGATCCTCCGGTGTCCACGAATCCCGCAGGTCGGGCGGCTTCTGGTCGTCGGGGATGGTGCTGGTCGAGGTGGTGGTGGGTGCGGAGTCGTCGTCGGAGCCATCGGTGCATGCGGCCCCCAACGTCGCGGTCATCAGCAGGACGCCAACCAACGCCGCCGGGACCGTCCGCTTTGCTGCCATGGGCTGCGACCTTACGGCCACCTGGTGTTCCTGTCGCACGCTCTGGTCAGTGCTGAACCAGACCCAAGCGGGTGCCAACTGACGCTGGCCCTACCACCACCAGTTCGTTGACGGCCCGGCTGATGCCCACGTAGAGCAGGGCATCGGCCGTGTCTCCGTCGTGATCCGCCACCAGTACGACGGTGTCGGCCTCCAGGCCCTTCAGGCGGTGGACGTTCTCGCAGACGACCGCCGGACCGCCGTCTTCCCACCGCCGCAGGCCGAGGCGGGTTCGTAGATGGTCGCGCAGGTCACTCGAACACGTGAGCACCAGGATCTGGGCTGGGTCGCGGCCGAGGTCGTGCAGTTCCTGGAGCACCGTGTCCACTGCTGCTGTCGTGGTGGCCTGGCCGTCGTGGGTATCGATGGTCACGAATCGAAGCCCGGTCTCGTCGGGTCCGTTGGATGGGCTCGGGGCGCCATCGAGCTTGCGGCGCAGCAGCTGGCCGATGCCCCGGGCGTTGCGGCAGTTGGCCACCAGGCGGCAGTGGGTCCAGCCGTCGTCGACCGATTGCACCTCGAACCCACGGGGGTAGAGCACCTGGGCGGGGTCGGCCACGAGTAGCAGTCGGCCATCGGAAGGATCGAGGAGCCGCTCGAGCAGATCGATCCAGACGGGGTCGAAGTCCTGAGCCTCGTCGACCACGATGGTGTCGAACCGTTCGGTGATCAGGTGCCAATTGGCCGACAGGTGCGCAGGCACGGTGTCGGTCCACCACGTGAACGCAGCTTCGAGGTCGTCGAGGGGTTCGGGGTCGGGTTCGGGCATGCCGTCGAACTGGAGCGCGAGGCGAAGAAACGGGCCGATGCACAGGTCGGGGTCCTCGGGGAGGCTGTCCACGAGATGGGCAGCCAACGGCTCGTTGTAACAGGTGAGCAGAGCCCGACGTTCGTCGGCGTAGGCCCGCAGGGCCCAGGCCACGGCCAGCCTGGTCTTGCCCGTCCCCGCGGCACCCAGGGCAACCACCCGGCGGTTTACATCGAGCTCTTGGAGCACCTGGATCTGAGAGGCGCAAAGGTCGTCGAGGCGTTGTCGCGTCCGGGTCATCTGCGCCCCCTGATCCCAGGAGAACTCGACATCGGGGCACAGCACCTGGACGATCTGATCTATGTCGTCCCTGGTCAGCACCTGCGTCGTATAGCCCTGCGAGGCCAGCACCTCGATGGCCTCGGCAGCATCATCGAGGTCGACGCGGGTGAGCACCTGCTCCCGGGTCACCTCCGGTGGCAGAGCACCACGCACCACCTCGGTGTGTGGGAAGGCGATGCCCCAGGACACCTCCAACCGGTCGAGGCCAGGGAAGACGGTTCGAAGGTGGTTGCGCAGGGCATAGGCATTGTTCTTGGCCTGCCGCGGCGGCGAGGGCACGAGCGGCTCGTCATGACGGCCATGGCACCACTGGCCGCCGGCGATGTGGACCCGGTGACCCTTCACCTCGATGTCGACGATGCCGTAGGTCTCGTGGATCAGCACCACATCTAGCTCGCGGTCGCGACCGCCGATGCGTAGGCCAACCGATGGCAGGACGAGCCAGCCGTCGGAGAGTCCCCTCACCAGAGAGTCGACCACCGCCCGCTCGGCATCGTTGGCCAACGATGAGAGGACGAAGTCCTCAGGAACCAGAACCCCCACCGCGTTGCCCTCCCTGCGCTGCCGTCGGCCGCTCGGCCCCGACCGTAGCCACCGGTTCTGCTTCTAGCGGACGAAGTGGCTGACGGGTGGCCACCTCATCTTCAAGAACCGTCGGGGTTTGGCGGGGGAGGGGCCGGTCCGGCGGCGATGAGAGCCATCACCTCGGTCTCGGGCATCGGGCGGAAGTTGCGGACGTCGACCCCCACATTGATCATCCTGTCGTTCTGGTCCCAGCGCTCGTGGACGTGACCGTGCAGTAGCCACTCGCCGTCGTCGCGTGGGCGGGCCGTGTTGAACCGGTCTTCGTCGTGGCTGTCGCCCACATAGGGGAAGTGGTTGAGCAGGATCTTTCGACCGCCCATGTCATAGGTCTGGGTGCCCTGACGGATCTCGGCGAACCCGGCGGCCAGGTACCGCTCGATCCAGATCTCCGACTTCGGGCCGTGCCCGTACCAGCAGCGGTCATGGTTGCCAGCCAGCAGGATCTTGTAGCCCTTCAGTTGAGCGGTGAGGGCCAACGATTCGACGATGGGGCCCATGGCGTGGTCGCCGAGGACCCACACGGTGTCGTCGGCTCCGACAACCTCGTTCCATCGGTCTACGAGCGCCCGGTTCATCTCGGCGACGTTGGCGAAGGGCCGGTCGCAGTAGCGAATGATGTTGGCGTGACCGAGGTGGAGGTCGGAGGTGAACCAGGTGATCATGACGTGACCACGTTCCCACCTTCGTGGCCGTCCGAACCATTGGTCAGCCACGGGTCGAGCGCCTGATAGACGACCCGCTCGACGAATGCCTCGGTGATGAGCCGGTTCTGGAGCATCCGGCAGACCCAGAGGGGCCCGATCAACTCGGCCAAGAGATCGTCAGCGGGAGGGGCAGCCCGGAGTTCGCCCGTGGCTACGGCATCGAGTGCCGCGATGGTGATGTTGTCGGTGATCTCGTTGACGAGTCGGTCCCGGAGCCGACGGCTGGCCTCGTCGAACTGGGCCCGCTCGACGATGGTGGCTGCCATCGAGGTGAGGTGGGGAGCGTTGAGCTCTCGGGCCATTCGATGCAGGTCGGTGCTGGTGCGGTGCCGGAAGGTACCGGAAGCCGGTTCGAGAAATGACAACGACGTCCGTTGGAGGGCCGCGGTCAGCAGGTCGACCAGTTGGGGCCAGTGTCGGTAGACGGTGGCTCGCCCCACCCCGGCCTCCTCGGCCACCCGCTGATGAGTGACGCTGGCTGCTCCTTCGTCGCGGATGAGCCGGGTCACGGCATCGAGGATGGCCAGACGGGAACGTTGGGCCTGAGGGCGCGAGACGGATGTCACGACCCCAATCCTACGAGACACCTTGTCTCAGTTACAACAAAGTGAGACAATGAGTCTCATGACAGTGATCGCCGCATCTCCCACGGAGACCAAAGAATCACCCGGCCCCGCCGCCGGGGTCGACCCTGAACCCGGATCGCACCGAGGCATCCTCTTTGCCATGTGTCTGGCCCTGGTGCTGGTGGTCGGTTCGGTCTCAGCCATCAACCTGGCGCTACCCGACCTGGCCATCTCGCTCGGGGCTGGCAACAGTGCCCTCACCTGGATTGCCGACGGCTACACCGTGGCCTTGGCTGCACTCGTGCTCCCGCTCGGGGCGCTCGGTGACCGCTACGGCCGTCGCCGCCTCCTGGTGGCCGGAACCGTCGTGTTCGGGCTGGCCTCGGTCGGGGCCTCCACGGCCGATACCGCCAACGTGCTGATCGCCTGGCGGGTCGCCATGGGTGTCGGTGCCGCGATGATCATGCCGGGCACCCTGTCGACCATCACCGCGACCTTCCCACCTGAGCAGCGGGCTCGCGGCGTGGCCACCTGGTCAGGGTTCGCTGCTGCTGGGGCCATCATCGGACTCCTAGCGGCTGGTGCTCTCCTCGAACGCTGGGGCTGGTCGTCGATCTTCGTGGCTTCGGCTGCAGCCGCCGCCGTTGCCGGCATCGCCGCGCAGGTGCTGGCCCCCGATACCCGAGAGAAGGTTCACCGCCGGTTCGACCTGGCTGGCTCAGTGCTGCTCGCCGTGGGGATCGGGGCCCTGGTCTTCGCCATCATCGAAGGTACCGAACAGGGTTGGACCCAGCCCATCACGCTGGTTGCTGTCGCCCTCGCCATCGGCGGGCTGGTCGGCTATGTGGTGGCCGACCTTCGCCACGAGAACCCCATCTTGGACCCGCGCCTGTTCGCCCTGGCCGGATTCCGTACGGGGTCCATCGCCATCGTCGTGCAGTTCATGGCCGTGTTCGGGTTCTTCTTCGTCGGCATCCAATACCTGCAACTCGTCCTCGAGTACAGCCCCCTGGGTGCGGCCGTGGCCCTCATCCCGGTGGCCGTCGTCGTCTTGCCCGCGGCACAGGTCACGCCGCGGCTCGTGGACCGGTTCGGCCTCAACCGGGTCATGGCCGGTGGCCTCCTGGCCATCGCCGCCGGAATGGTGTGGATCGCTCGTCTCGACGTCGCCTCTGGCTACGGACCGTTCGTGGTCGGTCTGTGCATCGCCGGCGTGGGCATCGGGCTGGCCAGCTCGACCGGTACCAGCGCCATCGTCGGGTCCCTGCCCACCGATCGGCAGGGCGTGGCTTCGGCCGTGAACGATGCCACTCGGGAAGTGGGCTCTTCCATAGGCATCGCCATCATGGGCTCGGTCTACGGCTCCCACTACGCCAGTGCCCTGCCGGCCACGCCGGCAGGTACTCCCGGCGAGATCGTCGACCTCGTCCATGGCTCGGCTGCGGCCGGGATCATGGTGGCCGACCGCATCGGTGGCGACCTCGGGTCCCAGCTGGCCGTGGCGGTACGGATCGCCTTCATGGACGGTCTGAGAGCCTCGCTACTCGTGGTGGCCGTGGTCGTTGTGGTCGCCGCGGTGGCCGTACTCGTCCGAGCCCCGCGTCAGCCGACCACCCCAGAGCCCTGAACGGCCCGTGACCGGTACCGTTGGGCAGGTGGGCAGGGATGCAGCAGTGCACAACGACGACCTATCCGGCGAGGACCAGATCACGCGCTGCGGTTGGGCCGACAGCAGCCCGCTCATGCGGGACTACCACGACCTCGAGTGGGGACGGCCGATCCACGACGAGGCCGGGCTGTACGAACGGATCTGCCTCGAAGGGTTCCAGGCCGGATTGTCGTGGGCCACGATCCTGAAGAAGCGGCCGGCGTTCCGGGCTGCGTTCGCCGACTTCGACCCGGAACTGGTGGCCCGCTTCTGTGACGACCGGGTGGAGGCCTTGCTGGGCGACTCGGCGATCGTCCGTCACCGGGGCAAGATCGTGGCCGCCCGCACCAACGCCCAGGCGGTCATCGCTCTACGGGGTCAAGAGGGGCTCGACGAGCTCATCTGGAGCTTCCAGCCCGAAGCCGGCCCGGCCCCGCGCACACAGGCCGAAGTACCGACCTCGTCGATCGAATCCAAGAACATGGCCAAGGCCCTGAAGGCCCGCGGCTTCTGCTTCATCGGCCCGACCTCGGCCTTTGCGTTGATGGAGGCCATCGGCATGGTCAACACCCACCTCGCCGACTGCCACGTGCGCAACGGCTGACTAGTTCCAGGATCGACGGGTCCGCGGTAGGTGGGAGCGTCCTTCGACATCGGGCCGCACCGCCAGGACCTGGTGCAGACCGAGGCCGCCGTCTCCGAAACCGATCGACGATGCCGCCATGTAGAGGATCCACACCCGGGCCCTTCCTTCTCCCACCAGGTCGACGGCTTCGTCCCAGTGCTCCTGCAGGTTGGCCACCCAGTGCTGCAGAGTGAGCTCGTAGTGCTCACGGAGGGCTTCCACGTCGCGCACCTCCAGGCCGACCTTCTCCATGTTCAGAGCCACCTCTCCCACGTCGATCAACTCACCATCGGGAAACACGTACCGCCCGGTGAACGAACGGCTCGACAGCTTGGACCCACCCATCGACGAGATGGCGTGATTGAGTAGCCGGCCACCTGGTTCCAACATCTCGTGGAGATGGGTGAAGTAGGTGCGCATCCGTGCCGAGCCCACGTGCTCGAACATGCCGATCGACGAGATGGCATCGAAGCGACCCTGTACCTCTCGGTAGTCCTGCAGGCGCACGTCGACGGCATCGCTCAGACCGGCTTCGACGACCCGGGACCGGGCCAGCTCCGCCTGCTCTTTGCTGATGGTGACGGCCACCACCTGGGCATGGTGCTCGCGGGCGGCATGGATGGCCATGGACCCCCAGCCACAACCCACGTCGAGCAGACGCAGGCCAGGCCGTTCGTGCAATCCGAGCTTCCGGCAGACCAGCTCGTGCTTCGCTTCCTGGGCTTCGTCGAGCGTCATGTCGTCATCGGCGAACCGGGCGCACGAGTAGGTCATGGTTTCGCCGAGGAACAGGCGGTAGAAGTCGTTGCCCACGTCGTAGTGGTGGCTGATGGCTTCGGCATCCCGGGATCGTGTGTGCAACCACCCGCCGACGTGGGCTTCCTCGGGTGGAGGGGATAGAGGTCCGTTCATCAGACCGAACCGATGGAGGGCTTTCACGACGGCAGGAATGGTCTTCAACTCGTTGTGGAGGCGAGCGCCAGCGGGCCGAAGACTCTTGATCAACGGGAGGATCTCCCCCTCCACGTCGAGGTCGCCAGCCACGAAGGCACGGGCCACTCCCAACTCGCCCGGAGCCCACAGGATGCGCCGGAGCGCATCTGGGGTGCGCAACCGGATGGTGCCCGGACCGTCCTCGGGGCCGATTGCACTGCCATCCCAGAACTCCACCCGCACGGGCAGTTCGCCGACCATGGATGCCACCACCGGAGCGGCAACCTCGGCGGCCGGCGGCGAGGACGTCCCGTGACCCGGGGCGGTGGGGGCCCGATGGTCCCGAACCGTGGGTGGACGATGGCCGACGAGTTGCACGGCAATACCTCCTGCGCTGTCTTGTTCCTTCCCCAATGAGCATTGATCAAACGTCGAGGGGCATGGCCGCCAGGCCCGTAGCCTGAGTGTCATGAAGATCGAGATCTGGTCCGACGTGATCTGCCCGTTCTGCGGGCTGGGAGCCAAACGCTTGGAGCACGCGCTCGAACAGTTCGAACATCGAGACCAAGTGCAGGTGGTTCACCGCTCCTTCGAGTTGGATGCCACCTACCCGGTGGGCGAGACGGCCTTGGTTCGCGAGAAGCTGAAGGTGAAGTACGGACTCACCGCCGAACAGGTGGCCGCCAACTCCGCCCGCATCGAAGCCGATGCTGCGGCCGAAGGCCTCCAGCCCTACCACGTGCACGACAACCGGTTCGGGAACACGGCCCTGGCCCACCAACTGCTGATCCACGCTGCCGCCGAGGGTCTCGGCGATCAGGCTTGGGCACAGACCTATGAGGCCTACTTCGGGGGGATGCGCGACATCTTCACCATCGATGCCTTGGTCGACCTGGGTGTGGAGATCGGCCTGAAGGCCGACGATGTTCGGGAGGTCCTCACCGACGGTCGCTACGCAGCCACGGTGAAGGCCGACACCGCGGAGGCTCAACAACTCGGAGCCAGCGGGGTGCCGTTCATCGTGATCGATCGGCGCTACGGCATCGCCGGAGCACAATCCACAGCAACCATGCTCGACACCATCCGCACGGCCTGGCAAGAACAGCAGCCCGCCATAGTGACCGTCGGAGACCAAGGTGCCGATAGCTGTGGTCCTGAGGGTTGCGCCGTCTGACCGACCTGCATCTCTGCTCGCCGTAGTTGCGCTGACCTACGCCGTCGTCGAGGGGGACCTGCGCCTATCGTCGACACGATGACCGCGACCACGTGCCCACCTCGACCATGAGCGACCGTGGCGAGATCCTCTGGTCGCCGCCGGCGGATGTGTTCGCCTCCACAGCCGCTGGTCGCTTCGCGACCAGGCATGGATTCACCGACTACCAGTCGCTTCACCGCTGGTCGGTCACCGATCTCGAAGGTTTCTGGGGGGCGGTGGCCGACGACCTCGACGTGATGTGGCGCACGAAGCCGGAACGGACCCTGGCCGACGGTTCTGCAGCCATGCCCGGGGCCCGCTGGTTCCCCGGCGGCACGCTCAACTACGCCGAGCACGCGTTGCGAGACTCTGCCGTTCGCCCCGATCGTGTGTCAGTGGTTGCCCACAGCCAGACCCGTCCGGCTGAGTCGCTCACCGGTGGCGAGTTGGTGGAGGCCGTGGCCCGCTGCGCGGCCGGACTGCGACGCCTTGGTGTGGGACGCGGCGACCTCGTTGGGGCCTATGCCCCCAACATCGCCGAGACGCTCATTGCCTTCCTGGCCACGGCATCGCTCGGGGCGGTGTGGGCCAGTTGCGCCCCCGAGTTCGGTACCCGTTCGGTCATAGACCGGTTGGCCCAGCTGGACCCGAAGATCCTGCTGGTCGTCGACGGCTACCGGTACGGCACCAAGGACATCGACCGGGTCGCTGAGGTGGCGGTCATCCGCGCTGGACTACCCACCGTCGACCATGTGGTGTCGGTTCCGTATCTGGCCGATGGCGTGCCCGACACCGTGAGCTGGAGCGAACTGCTCGACGGACCCGACCCTGGTCCGCCCACGTTCGAGGCGGTGTCCTTCGATCATCCCCTCTACGTGCTGTTCAGCTCGGGGACCACCGGGCTACCCAAGGCCATCATCCACGGCCACGGTGGCATCACCGTCGAGCACCTCAAGACGCTGACCCTCCACCAGGACCTGGGCCCAGCCGACCGGTTCCTGTGGTTCACCACCACCGGATGGATGATGTGGAACTACCTGGTGTCGGGTCTGCTCGTGGGATCTTCGATCGTGCTGTTCGACGGCGATCCTGGCTACCCCGACCTCATGGCCATGTGGCGGTTGGCCGCCGACACGGACAGCACGGTGTTCGGTACCTCGGCGCCGTTCCTGATGACCTGCCGCAAGGCCGGGCTGGAACCGGACCGGGGTCACCTGCGCTGGGTGGGATCAACGGGGGCTCCGCTACCGCCATCGGGCTTCCGCTGGGTACACGACCAACTGGGCATCCCGGTCAGCTCCATCAGCGGGGGCACCGACGTGTGCACCGCGTTCGTGGGCAGCTCACCGCTCCTTCCCGTGCGGGCCGGGGAGATACCCGGGGCCCTGCTCGGGTGCGCGGTGGCGGCCTTCGACGAGTCCGGAGCCCCGGTTGCGGCGGGGACCACCGGTGAGCTGGTGATCACCGCGCCCATGCCGTCCATGCCCGTCGGGCTGTGGGGAGATCACGACGGGTCGCGCTACCGGTCGACCTACTTCGAGCACTTCGTCGGTGTGTGGCGTCACGGCGACTGGATCACCTTCGAGACAGACGGTGCTTGCACCATCTCGGGTCGTTCCGATGCCACCCTCAACCGTGGCGGGGTCCGACTCGGCACCAGCGACTTCTACGCGGTGGTCGAAGCGCTACCCATGGTGATCGACAGCCTGGTGGTGCACCTCGACGATGCCGAGGATGACGACAGCGGCATGGGCCAGCTCATCTTGTTCGTCACTCTGGCTCCCGGGGCGGAGCTCACCGATGCCGTGCGACGCACGATCGCCAGCGCTCTCCGCCATGATCTGTCGCCCCGCCACATCCCCGACCTGATCGAGGCGGTACCCGCCATCCCCCGCACCCTGTCAGGGAAGAAGCTCGAGGTTCCGATCAAGCGCATTCTCAGCGGCACCCCGGCCACCGAGGCTGCCTCCCGGGACTCGCTCACCGAGCCCGACGCTCTCGACTGGTTCGAGGCGAGAGGGCGTTGACCTTCCGGTCGCGATGATCAGGGGAGGCCCAGGTGCTGCTCGAGGGTCCGGCCGTTGCCGTGTATCTCGGCGGCCACCTCCAGCCCCACGTAGCGCAGGTGCCAGGGCTCGTAGAGATAACCGGTGGAGGCTTCACCACCGGCGGGGTAGCGGACGATGAACCCGTGCTCGTGGGCATGGTCGGCCAACCACTCGGTCTCGGGCTGGTCGGCAAAGCAGGCCTCCGTCGGACAGATGCCCTCGGAGCCGACCACGTCCATGGCCAACCCGGTCTGGTGCTCACTGTGACCGGGTCGGGCGCTGTAGCGGTTGGCCGCGTCCATACCGTCCTGCGCGGCGTAGTCGTCGAACAGTTGAGCCTGGGTCTCTGCGGACCGGAAGCCCGATACCCCCAGGAGCGGAAGTTCGTCGGCCTCGGCCGCAGCGAAGAGTTCGTTCAGCGCTTCCGATGCCTCCCGACGGAGGAAGCGCCGAGGGTCTATCGCCTCGAAGGTGAAGGGAACGTCGAGGAGTACCAGGTCGCCGGGGACGTACTCGTCGGGTAGGGGCCGCTCGTGGTCCACCAGGACGAGTAGTGAGTCTGGGTTCGGGGTGGTTCCTTCGGGTGGCGGCGTTGGCCGCGGCGGGATGGTCGAAGTGGGCATCTGGTCATCGACTGGCGAAGAGGTGCCCTTGGCCGCCGTGGCCTCGGGCCGCGGATCGTCGTCGCGTATTCGACCGGCGACCAGAGTCACCACCAGCAGTACCGCGGCCAGGATCAAGAGCCCCGCCACCAGACGAACTGTGCGGTCGGACCGCTGAGGTGGGGAGGGGGAAGCGGGCATCGGTAGCGGTTGGTCGGGGACGGGGAACAGGGCCAGTGTCGCGCCCATCGTCGTCCGGTGTTGGCGCGCCTCGCGGGCTGGCGTAGCGTGTCCCCCTGGTGTGCCGGGAAGCCTGGTCGGCGTCCTGTTCGTCGACGCCCATCTAGGAACCTGGTGACCGCTACGTGCTCTGGCTGATCGTGATGCTGCACGTCGTCGCCGGGTTCGCCGCGCTGGCCAGTGCCCGGAGCCTGCGCCGCTGGGGTCTGGCGGTGGCCGCGGTAGCCCCGCTGTCGGCCCTGGTGTGGGCGGCCACTGCGGCCCCGCGCCTCCTTGCCGACGGCGGAGAGACGGTGACATCTCGGTTCTCTTGGGCTACATCGCTCGGCCTCGAAGCGGTACTGCGGGCCGACGGCTTCTCACTGATCATGGTTTTGGTGGTGACTGGGATCGGAGCGCTGATTCTGGCCTACTCGACTGGCTACTTCTCCGATGGCGCCAAAGCCGCCCGGGTGGGCGGTCTGCTGATGATCTTCGCGGGAGCGATGCTCTGCGTTGTCCTGTCCGACCACCTCCTGTTGTTGTACGTGGGCTGGGAGCTCACGTCGATCACATCGTTCTTCCTCATCGGTACCGATCACGAGAACCCCAAGGCCCGCAAGGCTGCAGTCCACGCGCTCATGGTCACCGGGGCTGGTGGGCTGGCCATGCTGGCCGGTTTCGTTCTGCTCGGTCAGCAGGCCGGTACCTGGCGGCTGGGGGAGATCCTGGCCGCGCCGCCCACCTCGGTGGCCACCTCGGTGGCCATCGGGCTCATCCTTCTCGGGGCTTTCACCAAGTCGGCCCAGTACCCGTTCCACAGCTGGCTCCCCGATGCCATGGCCGCCCCCACTCCAATCAGTGCCTACCTGCACTCGGCCACCATGGTGAAGGCCGGGGTGTACCTGATCGCCCGCCTGGCCCCGGCTTTCGCGGTCACCATCGGCTGGTGGCGGCCAGTGGTCGTCACGGTGGGACTGGTCACGATGGTGGCGGGAGCCCTTCGAGCCTCTCGGCCCACCGACCTCAAGCGACTCCTGGCCTTCGGGACCGTCAGCCAACTCGGCTTTCTCGTGGTCCTGTTCGGTATCGGACGACCAGAGGCCACCGCCGCGGGGGTGGCGGTGTTGGTGGGCCATGCGTTGTTCAAAGCAGCGTTGTTCCTGGTGGTGGGCATCGTCGACCACCAGGCCGGAACCCGCGACGTGACCGACCTGCCCAGGCTGGGCGAGGGCTGGGGGGTCACGAAGACCGTGGCTGTGATCAGCGCGGCATCCATGGCCGCCGTCCCCCCGTTCGCTGGGTTCGTGGCCAAGGAATCGGCCTACGCGGCCCTGGTCGACGGGTCCACCGGTGACCGGGTGGTCCTGGCTGGAATCGTGTTCGGGTCGATTCTCACTGTGGCCTACAGCCTCCGTCTGGCCGTGGGCCTGGTCCGCCCCGACGCCATCGTGGCCGTCGATCAGCGCCAAGCTTCGCCGCCTGCCCCGGCCTGGAGTTTCGTGGCCCCCGCGGTGGTGCTGGCGTCGCTGACGGTTCTGTTCGGTCTGGTCCCTCAGATCTGGGAATCCGCCGTAGATGTGGCCGCCATCGCCCTCGACGCGCAGGCTCATGCCCACCTCGCTCTATGGCCAGGACTGACCGAGGCCCTCGGTCTGTCCCTACTGACCCTGGCAGTCGGCATTGGCGTATTCGCCGTTCGTCGACCCATCGAAGCCGTCGCCGTTCGGTGGGCACCGGTTGCCACTGGTGTCGAGATCTACAACGGCGTGGTCGACGCCGTCTTGTCGGCGGCGGCCCGCACCACGCGAATCGTGCAGAACGGGTCGCTGGCCACCTACGCGGCCGTGGTGCTGACCACGGCCAGCGTGTCGACTCTGGTGGCCATGGCTCGCGGGGCCTCGTGGCCCGGTTGGCCCGCAGTAGGTGCCGACCCCACCTCGGTGGTCGTGTCCAGCCTGATCGTGGCCGCCGCTGTTGCCGCCACGGTGGCCCGTCGGCGTTTCGCAGCGGCCATCCTGCTCGGTGCGGTGGGCTACGCCATGGCGCTCCTGTTCGTGGTTCGCGGTGCCCCCGACCTGGCTCTCACCCAGGTGGCAGTGGAAACTCTGTTCGTGGTGGTCTTCCTGGTGGTGCTGCGGCGTCTGCCCGACCGCTTCGAGCACCGTCCGTCGCCGGTAGGCAAGACCGTGCGGATCGCCGTTTCGGTGTCGGTCGGCGCGTTCGTGATGATCGGTTCCATTGCCTTCGCTGGCTCCCGCACCGAGCGGCCAGTGTCGGACCAGATGGTCGAGCAGGCTCTCCCCGAGGGCTACGGACGCAACGTGGTCAACGTGATCCTCGTCGACATTCGCGGCCTCGACACCGTTGGCGAAGCCACCGTCCTGGCCACCGCCGCAGTGGGCATCGTGGCCCTGGCCCGCGCCGGCCGTCGTCGAGAGCATGATGACCCGACACCGACAGGAGATCGCTGATGCGTCGCTCGTTGATCTTCGACACCACGCTGCGTCTGGTCTTCGACGCCGCTGTGGTCCTCTCCGTGTACCTGCTGTTCGCGGGTCACAACCAGCCCGGTGGTGGATTCGTCGGGGGGCTCGTGGCTGCCGCCGCCCTGGCCCTGCGGTTCGTGGCTGGCGGAGCCGAAGACGTCCAGAGCCTGCTGCCCTGGTCTCCGTGGGGTTTGCTATCGGTGGGGCTGATGCTGGTCACCGGCTCGGCGTTGGTTCCCCTTGCCTTCGGACACCCACTTCTCGACCAGCAGGCTTACAGCTGGACGCTGCCGCTGCTGGGGGACGTGCACGCAGCCACCGCGACGTTGTTCGATGCCGGTATCTACCTGGTGGTGGTGAGCCTGCTCCTGATGGTGGTGGCTGGCCTGGGCGACGAGCACCCGGTGGACCCTGCGCCGCTCGACGCCGGCGATGATCGGAGGGTGTCGTGACAGTGCTTCTCGCCGCGGTGGCGGCCGCGTTGGCCGGCTGCGGCACATACCTGGTGCTGGGACGAACCCTCACCCGGGTGGTCATCGGCATCGGACTGCTCGGCCATGCCGCCAACCTGGCGCTGGTGCTGTCCGGTGGTGGCATCGGTGATCCGGCCTTCATCGGAGGCGACGCAGATCTCTTCGCAGATCCGTTGCCCCAGGCCATGGTGCTGACCGCCATCGTGATCGGATTCGGGGCCATCACCTTCCTGCTGACCATGGCCCATCGCGGCCACCAGGTAGGCGATGGCGACGAGGTGGAGCACCGATGAACGCCTTCCCGGCCCTCCTCGTACTACTGCCCCTGTTCGCGGCGGCGCTCTCGATCGGCATCGGCTGGTCCCGCAATGCCCAACGGCTGGTCAGCTTGGCCACCCTGTCGGGCTTGGTGGGTCTATCGGTAGCGCTGGTGGTGGCGGTGGACCGCGATGGTCCTATCGCCGTTCAGGCTGGTGGCTGGGTGGCTCCGGTGGGCATCACGTTGGTGGCCGACCGACTGTCGGCGGGACTGCTGCTGGTATCGGCAGTCACCCTCTTGGCCGTTCTCGTGTACTCCATCGGGGCCGGCGGGGTCGAGCGCGAGTTTCGGTCCTTCCACCCGCTGTATCTGATCCTGGGCGGCGGAGTGTCGCTGTCGTTCCTCACCGGCGACCTGTTCAACCTGTTCGTGGCCTTCGAGGTGACGCTCATGGCCAGCTTCGTGCTCATCACCCTCGGGGGTGCGGCCGAGCAGGTCCGCAAGGGCATGACCTACGTGGTGCTGAACCTGGTGGCATCCACACTCTTCTTGTTCCTGCTGGCCTTCGTCTACGGCTCCACGGGGACCGTCAACCTGGCTGACCTCGGGTCCAAGGTGGCTGAACTGCCCGACGGTCTGCGGGCCGCTCTGGCGGTGATGTTGGTGGTGGTGTTCGGCATGAAGGCCGCAGTGTTCCCGTTGTTCAACTGGCTGCCCGATAGCTACCCGACTGCCCCCATTGCCATCACCGCCGTGTTCGCCGGTCTGCTCACCAAGGTCGGCGTGTACGCGTTGATCCGGACTACCACGGTCGTCCTCCCGAGCGGCTCCCGTCCGGGAACCTTGCTGCTGTGGGTGGCGGGGCTGACCATGGTCATCGGCGTGTTCGGGGCCATCGTCCAGACCGACATCAAACGACTGTTGTCGTTCCACATCGTGAGCCAGATCGGGTACATGGTCATGGGCCTCGGACTGTTCACGGTGGCCGGGGTGGCCGGCGCGATGTTGTTCGTGATCCATCAGATCGTGGTGAAGGCTGCGCTCTTCTTGGTGGGAGGTCTGGTGGAACGCCGCCGGGGAACGGGTGATCTCGGCTATCTGTCGGGCCTGGCCACCAGCGAACCGCTGATTGCCGTGCTCTTCCTGATCCCGGCGCTCAGCCTGGCTGGCATACCGCCGTCGTCGGGTTTCGTGGCCAAGTTGGCGCTGGTCCAGAGCGGCCTTGCCGCCGGGGCCGGGGCCGTGGTGGCTGTCAGCCTGGCGGTCAGCCTGCTCACCTTGTTCTCGATGACCAAGATCTGGGCCAACGGGTTCTGGGGCCCCAAAATCGAAGCCGCCACCCCGACCGGTGCGGCCGTGGCCCCCGAGGCAGATCCACGCGGCTATGCCCTGATGGTGGCGGGCACGGCCATCTTGGTGGTGGGCAGCCTGGTGGTGGCTGTGGCCGCCGGGCCGATCCACGCCTACTGCCAACGGGCCGCGCAAGATCTCATCGAATCATCGGTGTACGTCGACGCGGTGTTGGGCCGATGATTCGCCTGGTGCGGTTGGCGTGGCTGCTGCTGGTGTGGCTGGCCCTGTGGGGCGAGATCACAGTGGCCAACGTGATCAGCGGGCTGCTGTTGGGCGGGGCCGTGGTGCTCGGCTTCGACACGTGGCGGTCGGGTGAACTGGTGATCCGCCCGCTAAGAGCGGCCCACTTCGCCGTCTACTTCACCTACCAACTGTTGGTGTCCAGCCTCACCGTGGCCCGAACGGTGATATCACCTCGGGGACGGGTCCACACGGCTGTGGTCGCGGTACCGTTGCACGGCTGCACCGATGCGGTGGCCACGATCCTGGCCGATGCCATAACGCTCACCCCAGGGACCCTGACCCTCGAGGTGCGTCGGGAGCCGCTCACGTTGTTCGTGCACTGCCTCGATGCTCGGGATGCCGACGCCGTACGGGCCGATGTCCGACAGCTAGAGATCCTGGCCGTCCGCGCCTTCGGTGGGGCTGAAGCTCTAGCGGGGCTCGAGGTCGATGACACGGTGACTTGGAGGGGACGATGACCACAGCCGCTCTGGTGCTCTTGGCCATAGGCGGGTTCGGGTTCTTGCTCCGCGCCATCTTGGGGCCGTCGCTGGCCGACCGGCTGGTGGCTGTGGACGGCCTGGTGGTCACCATCTTCTTGGCCGTGGTGGTGCGCTCCATTCGTACGGGCAACGACCTCGACATCGACGTGGCTCTGATCGTGGCCTTCGTCGGGTTCCTGAGTACCACGGCCGGTGCCCGCTTCGTCGAACGCCGAGGTGGCTGACATGACCGAGACGATCGTCGATGTCTTGGTGATCATCGGAGCCGTGTTCGTGATGATCGCTGGGTTGGGTGCTCTTCGACTCCACGATGTGTACGCCCGCATGCATGCCATCACCAAGGCCTCCACCATCGCGGTGGTACTCATCGGAGCGGCGGGCACGATCAGCCTCGATGATGGTCGATGGAAGGTGGCGTTGGCCGCGTTGCTCCTCTTCATCACCGCACCAAGCGCGGCCCACCTAATCGGCCGCGCGGCCTACGGCGCCGAAGGTATCGATCTACGCATCGACGGAGCCGACGATCTGGCAGTTGCCCTCGGTGAAGAAGGCCATGAACGTGCCGATACGGATTCCGACGACGACGGTGGCTAGCCAACGCATCTCGTGTGGCCACACCGTTGGTTGAGTAACGTCGCCTTCGACGGAACGTGAGGTAAACGGGTGTCCCTTGACGTGTATCAGGATGAGCGCCGTCGGGAATGGCTTTCGGCTCTGGATGCCTGTCTTTTGATCCTTGCCGACCAACGGCTGCTCGACGAGGTGGCCGACACCCTCCTCGACAACGTCCTCTTGGCCTTCGACACCCCACACGCCTACCTGCACATAGCGGATTCAGAAGGCCCGATCCGGGCCATCGAAACCCGAGGGTGCTGGGCCGACGGGCCACCACTCGACCTGCACACCGAGGTTTGTAGCCGACGTGAGACCCTTCGCTTCGCTGGTGGAGATCACGGCATCGACGGTCCGGTGGCCGCCGCTCCTGTGTACTGGCAGGACGAAGTGGTCGGCACCCTCGGTGTCGGGTTCACCAGCGATCACATGTTGGCATCACGCTCCGACCTGGACGAGCTGGTCACCCGCTTCGCCACCATCGTCGCTGCTGCCTACTCGAACTCTCGCCTGGTCGTCACCGAGCGGATAGGGCGACGCGAAGAGGAAGCACTCCTGCGAGCAGGCCAGGCTCTATCGGTCACCCTCCACCTGCGCGATGTCCTCAGCACGATCCTCGACGAGCTCCGCAACGTGGTTCCCTACGACACGGCCTCGGTGCAGGAGCTCCGCGACGGCCAGATGGTCATCGTGGGTGGCCATGGCATCGACATGGATGTGTTCGACGGGATCGGCTTCGATGCGCTCACCGGCGGAGTGCCCAACTCCGAGGTGCTGAGAACGAACGCTCCGGTGATCGTGTCCGACATCCTCGGCGATCATCCGTACTGGGAGTTCCCGCACAATGCCCACGAGATGTCCGGGGTACGTTGCTGGCTGGGGGTGCCACTCATGTTCGGCAGCCATTGCATCGGGATGCTCACCCTCGACACGTACCAGCCCAACTTCTACACGGATGCTCACGCCAAGACGGCACTGGCCTTCGCGGCCCAGGCCGCCATCGCACTGCAGAACGCCCGCTCCTTCGACCGGACACGACAAGAGGTCATCGAGCGCCGTCGGGCCGAAGCCGACCTCCGATCGGCCAATGCCATCCTCAAGCAACGGATGGCCGAGATCGAGGCCCTCCAGGTGAACCTGCGCGAGCAGGCCATCCGAGATCCCCTCACCGGGTTGTTCAACCGTCGCTACCTCATGGAGAACCTGCAGCGCGAGGTACATCGTTCAGAGCGATCCCGGGAGCCATTGTCGGTGGCTCTCATCGACGTCGACCACTTCAAGGAGGTCAACGACACCTTGGGCCACGATGCCGGCGACCAGGTCCTGGTGCGGGTCGGCCACTTCCTCGAAGCTCAGGTACGTGACAGCGATGTGGTGTGCCGCTACGGCGGGGAGGAGTTCGTGGTGGTCATGCCCGACACCCCGTCCGCGGTAGCAGCCAAACGAGCCGAGGAGTGGCGGGCTGCCATCGAGGACATGGCCATCCTCAATGGGACCCCCCGACGGCCCGTCACCATCTCCGTCGGCGTGACCACCTCACCGGATCACGCGGCCACCAGCCAAGATCTGGTCCGGGCCGCCGACGAGGCGATGTATGAGGCCAAGAGGCAGGGGCGAAACCAGGTGGTCACCGCCAACTGAACTGAAGCTGGCAGCGGGCCCGGCGGCGATCGGGCCTCTCCCGGCAGAGAACGCCGGAGCTACGACGGCGAGGCTGTGGCTCTCCGGGTTCGATCGGTCCGCTCTCGATCACCGACGTGGACGAACGTCACATCTTGAGGATCGTTGTTCTACCAAATGGTGTAACTAATCTGCGATCGTCCCCGGGTTGGAAGGGTGGTCGCCATGAGCGTCGACGGTTGGAGCCTCATCCGGTTCCTGCACGTGCTGGCGGCAATGGTCTTCGTGGGCGGTCAGCTCGTGTTGAGCGGCATGGTCCTGCCGATCGTCCGCAAGGACCTCGAACCAGAGCGCAGCGGGCCGTTGGCCCGCAAGACGGCCCGGTTGTTCGGCCACACCGCCAACATCGTGTTGTTGCCCACCCTGATCGTCACCGGCTTGGCCCTCATGTCTCACCGCGGCATCGGCTGGGTCGGCCTCGGTGAGGAGGGCTACGGACGGCTGCTCAGCATCAAGCTGGGCATGGTGGTCCTGTCGGTTGCGCTCCTGGCGACGCACGGGATCATTGCCATGCGCAATCCCGCGAAAGCCAAGCCCTTTGCCGTGGCTGGCCTCACGGCCTCGGTACTGATCGTGGTGTTCGCCACGGCTCTGGTTCCCTAGCCGGCCAAGCCCATCCGTTCTTGCGGGGGACGTGGCTGCCACACAGCCAGAACCCCCCTCAAGAGCTGAAGCAGCGGGTCAGTCGGTGTAGCGCAGGGCAATGGCCGCCTCGGGGCCGACAGCCTGGAAGGCCACGCTCTCTTGCAGTTCGAGGGTGACCGATTCGGCGTCGTGGCTCTTGTAGGCGATGGACGCGTCCTGGCCGACGGTGAGCGTGAAATCGCCGCCCCGCTGGCTGAGCACGATGGCCCCATCAACAGCAGGAGCCCACACCACCGGACCGCCCAGGATGAGGCGCAGGTGCTCAAGGATCGGGTAGCCGCCCCGCTCGGTGGTCTCGATGACACCCCGGTAGCAACGGGGGCCGAGCGCAATGGCATAGGGACCACCCACACCAGCGTTCTTCAGTACCGATACGGCCTGGGCTACGTGGTTGGGATACTCGTTGAACTTCTCGTTCAGCTCCACGGGGGTGTGGGGCGATGCCTCACCAATGCCGGTGATGCCCGCCGACGGGTAGCCGTCGAACACGAGCTGGTCCTCGGCTATGGCCAGGTCACGGCAGGCCTCGTCGAGAGGGTCGAGGTCTGCGTCGCTGGCGCCACGATCGACCTCTTCGAGCTCTGAGCGCTTCAGCACCAGCGGACGGTGCAACTCCACCATGGGGAGCACCTGGCGCTGGGCGGCGGTGACCCCATCGAAGGGACCGTCGTCCTTGTCGCCGATGCGCCCGAGGCTCACCGCGGAGTGGCCCCAGCCGAGCGGGCCGACGAAGTCGACGAGCTTGCGGGCGGCCATGAAATGGGTGAGGTGGCTCCGGGCTTCGTCGTCGATCTCGGCCCAAGCGGCGTTCGAGATGGGGGCTAGGTCACGAAAGAGGTGGTTCATGGTTGACTCCTGAAAAAGCGATGGTGTGGACGGCGGGGCGTGGATGCGAGGTTCAGAGTCCGCCGAAGCGGCCGTGGCCCCGGAGGTCACCGATGCCCAGGCTGCCGTCACCGGGGCTTGGTGCTTCGTCGCCTTCGCCGTCGCCGCCCGATTCGGCGGCCTCTTCGACGGCGAGGATGTCGCCTTCGGTGAAGAGATAGGTGCGGAGCTCCTTGTCGAGCGCCGGATCTCGCCGACGCAGCCATTCGAGGGTCATGGCCGCGTGTTCTTTTTCCTCGTCGCGGTTGTGGGCGAGGATCGCCGCCAACTCGGCATCGTTGGTGGCATCGATGCGCTGGTCGTACCAGTCGACCGCTTCGAACTCCTCCATGATCGACGAGACCGCCCGGTGGTGGTCGAGCGTTCGCTCCGACATTCGGTCCAGCGGTTCGTGGAAGCCTTCGCTAGCCATTTGGATCTCCTCGGTGCCCTCGTCAGACGTGGTACTTCGTAATTCGGTTCTAGCCGATCACCTGGTTGGGTGTCGCCGAACCGGTGCTCACGGGCAAGCATGGACCCGTGACGAACCAACCAAACATCCTGGTCGTGCTGTCGGACCAACAGCGGCCCGATTCCTGCGGCATCTACGGCCAGGAGTTGCCCGTCACCCCCACGCTGGATTCGATGGCTGGCCGAGGGGTCACCTTCGATCAGGCCTTCACCATCCAGCCGGTATGTGGCCCGGCCCGGGCATCGATCCAGACCGGGATGGTGCCCACCGAGGTGGGCTGTTGGCGCAACAACCTCGCCTTGCCGTTGGGGACCCCAACCATGGCCACCCGCGTCGGCGATCTCGGCTACCGCACCGGCTACGTGGGTAAGTGGCATCTGGCCACCGATGCCGGATCCGGTCGCGGTGACCGCCCCGAGGCCCGCTACACGAAGCGGGCCATTCCACCAGAGCGGCGTGGCGGATACACCGACGGGTGGGTGGCCTCCGATGTCCTCGAGGCCACCTCCGGTCCCACCGGTGGCCACATGTTCGGTGCCGACGGCGAGCGGGTCGAGATGTTCGGCTACCGGGTCGATGCGGTGACCGACATCGTGTTGGGCGAGCAGCACAAGCGTCGTGAATCCGGCGACGAGCGGCCTTTCCTGCAGTTCGTGTCGTTCCTCGAGCCCCACCACCAGAACAACAAGCTGCGCTCGATCGGACCGGCGGGCTGGGCCGATCGATTCCGCCACTACGAGGTTCCCGCCGATCTGCAGGGCAGGTTCGGCGACTGGCGTTGGAACTACGCGGAGTACCTGGCTTGCTGCGCCAGCGTCGATGCCAACCTGGCTCGCCTGCTCGACGACCTCGAAGCCCACGGCGAACTCGACGACACCATCGTGATCTTTTCGAGCGACCACGGCAGCCACTTCCGTACCCGCAACTTCGAGTACAAGCGGAGCTGCCACGATGCCTCGATCCGGATCCCCCTGGTGGTCGCCGGACCCGGCTTCGATGGCGGTACCCGGGACGATCGTCTGGTCACCCACCTCGACTTCCTGCCCACCATGGTGGCTGCTGCTGGCGGGACCATCGATGACACCCGGGTGACCGGCCGCCCGCTCCAGGAGGATCTCGCCAACGGTTCTTGGCGACAGGCCGTGATGGTGCAGATCAGTGAATCGCAGATCGGTCGGGCTCTGCGCACACCGACGCATACCTTCGCCGCCGCTGCTCCCAACCGGTCGCCGCTGGCCGCCCACCGACGGTCGGCATCAGACATCTACGTGGCCACCCACCTCTACGACAACGTGGCCGATCCGGCACAGTCGAACAATCTGGTGGGCGACCGGTCGACGGCCCGGCTCCGTGCCGAACTGGCCCGCCAACTCGCCGAGGAGATCGAGCGGGCCGAAGGGGTCCGTCCCACGGTCCTGGTCGGCTGATTCTGACGGTCCGTCAGGGGGCTGCCGCAACCGGTAGCGTCAGCCCGAACATAGATCGGAGTCTGTCGTGACCTCTGCTGCTCTCCACGGCCCCTCGGCGTTCGGGCCGGCCACCCTCGGCCCAATCGCTCTCCGCAACCGGATCATCAAGGCCGCCACCTTCGAAGGCGTGATGCCCAAGGGGGCGGTCACCCAGGAACTGATCGACTTCCACGTGGCCGTAGCCCGAGGGGGCGCGGCCCTGACCACCGTTGCCTACTGCGCGGTCTCTCACAGCGGTCGGGTCAGCGCCGACACCATGGTGTTCCACGAAGATCTCACCGCCGATCTCCAACGCCTCACCGATGCCGTGCACGCAGAAGGGGCCGCCGTCGCCGCCCAGATAGGCCACAGCGGCCTGGTGGCCCAGGCACCGTCGAAGCGCAACCCGGCCTTGGCCCCGAGTACCCGCTTCAGCGCTCCTGGTATGGGGATCGTCAAGGGGTCATCCCGGGCCCAGCTCGATGAGGTGGTGGACGAGTTCGCGGCGGCCACCAAGGTGGCGGTAGCGGCCGGGTTCGATGCCATCGAGGTCCACCTCGGCCACAACTATCTGCTCAGCTCGTTCTTCAGCCCCAACCTGAACAAGCGCAAGGACGGCTACGGCGGCAGCCTGAACAACCGATCGGCCTACCCCCGGCGGGTACTCGAAGCGGTGCGGCGAGCAGCACCCGACCACATTGCCGTCACCGCCAAGTTCAACATGGCCGACGGCGTCGACCGCGGCCTATGGCTCTACGAGAGCCTGCCCATCGCCCAGATGATCGAGGCCGACGGCCATCTCGATGCCCTCGAGCTCACCGGTGGTAGCTCGCTGCTCAACGGCATGTACTTCTTCCGGGGCGACGTGCCCATGCGGGAGTTCGCCGCCGCCCAGGGGCCCATCGTGGGCCTCGGTCTCAAGTTGGTGGGTCATCGCATCTTTCCGGAGATGCCCTTCGAAGAAGGGTTCTTCCTGCCCTTCGCCCGCCAGTTCCGCGAAGCCCTGTCGATGCCGCTGATCCTGCTTGGTGGCATCAACGAGAGGTCCACCATCGAGACGGCCATGGGTGAGGGCTTCGAGTTCGTGGCCATGGCCCGAGCCCTGCTGCGGGAGCCAGATCTACCCAACAAGCTGGCCGCGGAGCAGGTCGACTCCGGCCTGTGCGTGCACTGCAACAAGTGCCTCCCCACCATCTACACGGGGACCCGCTGCGTGCTCGTCGATCCGTAGTCTGCGGTCGCGATAGAACAAAGCAAGCACGCTTGCTTGTTTTCCGGACCTGTGACACCATCGACACGTGGCCGACGTACGTGTCCTGCTCGATGACCTCTCCGCTGAAGGAGATGATCTCGATGCCCTCGTGTCGGCGCTGTCGCCCGAACGGTGGCGCAGCGAAACCCCCGCCGAGGGGTGGACCGTGGCCCATCAGATCGGTCACCTGGCTTGGACCGATGCCGCCACGCTGCTGGCCGTAACCGATGCCGACAGCTTCAATCGCATGCTGGAAGCGGCCATGGCCGAGGCCGAGACCTTCGTCGACCGTGGTGCTGACGAGTGGGCGAATCTCACTCCCGACGAGATCCTGGCCCGCTGGCGCACCGGCCGCCAGGCCCTGGTCGATGCTCTAGGGGCCGTACCCGACGGAACCCGGCTCCCGTGGTTCGGTCCGCCCATGAGCGCCGCTTCCATGACGACGGCTCGGATCATGGAGACCTGGGCCCACGGCCAAGACGTGGCCGATGCCCTCGGTATCGAGCGCACAGCCACCGACCGACTCCGCAACGTGGCCCACATCGGCGTGCGCACCCGCGACTTCGCCTATGCCATCAACGCGATCGACCCGCCGGCAGAGCCCTTCCGCTACGAACTGACCAGCCCGTCCGGTGAGATCTGGACGTGGGGACCCGACGATGCCAACCAGCGCATCAGCGGGCCGGCCCTCGACTTCTGCTTGCTCGTGACCCAACGTCGTCACCTCGACGACCTGGTCCTGGTGGCCGACGGTGCCGATGCTCAGGCGT
>JBDTBS010000171.1:0-5368 GCA_039924035.1 Aquihabitans sp.
CCCGACGAAGTGGCCACCCTCTACCGCGAAGCCGGTGAGCAGGGCGCAGCCAAGACAGCCGCCTGGATGCAGAAGCTCGATGCCTGGGACGGTGACAGGGCGGTCTTCGATGCCGCCGCCGCCGGTACCGGTATCGACGGGTGGACCGATGCGCTGCCCACCTGGGAGGTCGGCGAACAGGTCGCCACCAGGGTGGCTTCTGGGGCCTGCTTCGCGGCGCTGGCCGCTGGCCCCGTGCCCGGTCTGGTGGGCGGTGGCGCCGACTTGAGCGGCAACACCGGCACCCTGCTCAAGGGCGAGGATGCCATGTCTCCCATGCACCCCGGTGGCCGCCAGATCTACTTTGGGGTCCGTGAACATGCAATGGGTGGCGTCCTCAACGGCCTGTCGGCCCACGGCGGCATCCTGCCCGTCGGCGGCACGTTCTTCGTGTTCAGCGACTACATGCGTCCCGCCGTCCGGCTGGCATCGCTCTCGCACCACCAGGTCATCTACTCCTGGACCCACGACTCGGTGGGTGTCGGCGAAGACGGCCCCACCCACCAGCCCATCGAGCACCTGGCCAGCCTGCGGGCCATGCCCGGGCTCAGGGTGGTCCGACCGGCCGATGCCAACGAGACGGCCATGGCCTGGGTGGCAGCGGTCGAGCACCATGGCCCCACCGCCTTGGTGCTCAGCCGACAGAACCTCCCGGTGCTCGAAGGCACGGCCGGCAACGCGTCGGTCAACCTCGGGGCCTACGTCCTGGCCGAGACTGGCGTCGCCGCCGACCAACAGCCCGACCTCATCTTGGTGGGCACCGGATCGGAGGTCTCGGTGTGCGTCGAAGCTGCCAAGACCCTCGCGGCCGACGGGCTCGGAGTCCGGGTCGTGTCCATGCCCTGCTGGGAAGACTTCGAGGACCAGGACGAGGCCTACCAGGCCGAAGTTCTGCCCGCCGAGGTACCCACCGTGGCCGTAGAGGCCGGCGTCTCCTTCGGTTGGGGACTCTGGGCCGACGAGACCGTGAGCATCGACCGTTTCGGGGCCTCTGCCCCTGGCAGCGAGGTCCTCGACCGGCTCGGCATCAACCCGACCCACGTCGTCGATCAGGCCCGGGCCCTGCTGTCCGAGACCGAATAGGTCGAACGTCCCCATCCCCTTCCCCGACACTAAGGACATCGCCATGACCAGGCTCACGGACCTCTACGAGCAAGCGGGACAGAGCCCGTGGCTGGACAATCTCCGTCGGGACTGGATCGCCGACGGTGAGCTGGCCCGATGGGTGGAGCGGGGAGTCCGTGGCGTTACATCGAACCCGTCCATCTTCCAGAAGGCCATCGAGGGGCAGGCCATCTACGACGACCAGTTCGCCGAACTCATGGCCGCCGGTACGTCGATCGAAGATGCCTACTGGGAGCTGGTCGTCGCCGACATCGAATCGGCCCTGGCCGTCCTGCGCCCGGTCCACGATGCCAGCGACGGAGTCGACGGGTACGTGTCGGTGGAGGTCACCCCATCGTTGGCCGGCGATACCGCGGCCACCACGGCCATGGCCCTCGATCTCCATGAGCGCATCGCCAAGCCCAACCTCTACGTGAAGATTCCCGGATCCGAAGAGGGCATTCCGGCCATCCATGCCGTCATCGCTGCCGGGCACAGCGTCAACATCACGCTGTTGTTCAGCTTGAGTCGCTATGAACAGGTGATCGAGGCCTACCTGAGCGGACTCGAGGCCATAGAGGGTCCCCTCGACCACGTATCGAGCGTTGCCTCCTTCTTCGTGAGCCGGGTCGATGCGGCCGTGGATGCTCGACTCGAAGAGATCGGTACCCCAGAGGCGAAAGCACTCCGCGGCAAGGTGGCGGTGGCCAATGCCCAGTTGGCCTACGGGCTCTTCCAGCAGCGGTTCTCTGGTCCCCGCTGGGAGGCCTTGGCAGCACGGGGGGCGCGTGTACAGCGGCCGCTGTGGGCCTCGACGTCCACCAAAGACCCCTCCTATCCGACCACGTTGTACGTCGACACGCTCATTGCTCCCGACACCGTCAACACCATGCCCGAAGCCACCCTCGAGGCCTTCGAGCAAGAGGGAACCATCGCTCGCACTGCCGATGCCGACCTCGACGGGGCCCGTCAGGTGCTCGACCAGCTGGCGGCAGTGGGCATAGACATCGATGAGGTCACCGACACGCTGGAGGCAGAAGGGGTGACGGCCTTCGAGAAGGCCTTCGACGACCTCTTGTCATCGCTGCGCACCAAGGCCGACGGTCTCCAGGCCGGGAAATAGGCCATGGCGATACCAGGTGAGGTGGTCGTAACCGACGACGTGGCCGCCGAGTTCTCCCGGCGTACGATCGAGGCCTTCCACAACCGCGCTCTCGACACGTTCTCGTTCGCCCTGTCGGGCGGCAATACGGCTCGGACCTGCTACGAACACCTGGCCGGGATGGGCGACGAGATCGACTGGTGGAAGGTCGACGTCTACTGGGGCGACGAACGCTGTGTCCCCCACGACCACGCCGACTCGAACTACCGCTTGGCTCGCGAAGCGCTGCTCGACCGGGTCGGAGCAGCCAATGCCACCTACCTGATGCGATGTGCCGAAGGCCCCGATGCCTATCAACTCCGGCTCGGCGACCTTGGTCGGCTCGACCTCGTACACCTAGGCCTCGGCCCCGATGGCCACACCGCATCCCTTTTCCCAGGATCTGCGGCTCTGGATGCCGACCCGGGCCGACTGGTGGCCATGAACGACGATCCCGCTGGCCTCAACCCCTACCGGCGCATGACCCTCACCCTTGGGGGCATAGCCCGAGCCGATCTCGTTCTGGTCACCGTCACCGGCACCGACAAGGCCGAGGCCCTGGCCGCAGTGGCGGCCGACGATGACCTTCCGGCAGCCCGTATCCGGGCCGATCGGGTGGTCTGGCTCGTGGATCATGACGCTGCCGCCGGACTTCGTACCTGACCATGCAGTTGCACGACCGCAGGTCCGCTCCGAAGACGACCACGCTGCTCCTGTTGTCAAACTGACCGGGGTCCGGGTCGGGGACTCCCGCAGGTAGCCTGCGCCCATGTCGTCCACCCCCACGTGGGACCTGCCGCTACCCGAGCTGATGGCTCAGGCTCGCGCCGTTCGAGATCTCCAGCACGGGACACGGGTGACCTATTCCCCCAAGGTCTTCATCCCGCTGACCATGTTGTGTCGAGACAAGTGTGGCTACTGCACGTTTGCTCAACCCCCTGCCCGGCTCGGCCACCCCTACATGTCGCCCGAGCAGATCCTGACCGTGGCCCGGAAGGGCGCGGCCGCTGGTTGCCACGAAGCGTTGTTCACCCTCGGTGAACGTCCAGAGCTGCGCTACCCCGTGGCCGCCGAATGGTTGGCCGAGAACGGGTACGGGTCCACGATCGACTACCTGGTGGCCATGGCCCGGTTGGTGCTCGACGAGACCGGCCTGCTCCCCCATGCCAACGCTGGAGCCCTCTACCCCGAGGAATTGGCCGCTCTGCGAGCTGTGTCCCCCTCTCAGGGCATGATGATCGAATCGTTGCGGGATGATCTCGATGCCCACCGCGGTAGCCCCGACAAGGTCCCGGCCCGGCGCCTGGCCACCCTCGAGGCCGCCGGCGAGCTGCGCATCCCGTTCACCACTGGAATCCTGGTGGGGATCGGCGAGAACCGGGCCGACCGGATCGAGGCTCTTGAGGCCATCGCCGCCAGCCACGACCGCTGGGGACACGTTCAGGAGGTGATCGTCCAGAACTTCCTGCCGAAGGCTGGAACCTCGATGCACCAGGCCGATCCGTGCCCCCCAGATACGTTCCTCGAGGCCATTGCCTTGGCCCGCGTCATCCTTCCCCCCGAGATCCACCTCCAGGCTCCACCGAACCTGTCCGACGACTTCGGGGTCCTCCTCGACGCAGGGATCGACGATTGGGGCGGCGTGTCCCCGGTGACCGCCGACCACGTCAACCCCGAACGTCCATGGCCCGACCGTGAGCGCCTCCGCGTGGTCACCGAGGCTGCTGGCTTCGAACTGGCCCCCCGACTCACCATCTATCCGTCTTTCGCCACCCATCCCCACGAGTGGATCGACGAAGGACTGCGGTTCAACGTGCAGGACCGCTCCGACGCCGAAGGCCTGGCCCGTGACGACCCCGGAGCCGTCTACCCCCAGACCGTCGGCGAGGTTCGCAACGTGGGCGACGGTGCCGAGGTGGTCCTGGTCGGCCGTCGGTCCCGCCAGTGGTACGTGGGTACCGACGCCGACCCGATAGATCTGTTACCCGCCGCTGAGGCTCGGGCCACCGGCGCTCTCGCCGAAGTGCTCGACGGAGTACGGCTCGGTCAGGTCCCCGACGAGGACCAGATCGTCACCCTTTTCAGCGCCCGAGGGCGCGAGGTGGCCGCGGTGGCCGCACTGGCCGACGAAATGCGCAAGAAGGTGGTGGGCGATGCCGTCACATGGGTGTCCAATCGCAACATCAACTACACCAACGTCTGTACCTTCAAGTGCCGATTCTGCGGGTTCTCGAAGGGTCCGCTGTCACTCAACCTCCGGGGCACGCCCTACCTGCTCACCCTCGACGACATCGCCGAGAGGGCCGTAGAAGCCCAGGCCATGGGAGCAACCGAGGTCTGCCTGCAAGGCGGCATCCACCACAACTTCGACGGCGACTACTACATCGACGTGACCCGGGCCGTGAAGGATGCCGTGCCCGAAATGCACGTCCACGGCTTCACTGCCCTAGAGGTCACCGAGGGGGCCCGGCGGCTAGATGAGCCTCTGGCCGAGTATCTCCGGCGCCTGATGGACGTGGGTCTGGCCACTCTGCCCGGCACCGCCGCCGAGATCCTCGACGACGAGGTCCGAGCCATCCTGTGTGCCGACAAGGTCAATACGCAGGAGTGGCTCGATGCCCACCGCACGGCCCATGAGGTCGGTCTGCAGTCCAACGTGACCATCATGTTCGGCTCGATCGAACACCCTCGCTCGTGGGCTCGGCACATCATTGCCACCCGAGACCTGCAGGCTGAGACCGGTGGTTTCACCGAGTTCGTCCCCCTGCCCTTCGTTCACATGGCTTCGCCGATCTATCTACAGAAGGCCGCCCGTCGGGGTCCCACCTGGCGGGAGGTTCTCCTCATGCATGCCGTGGGTCGGATCGCCTACCACGGCTACATCGACAACATCCAGGCCTCTTGGGTGAAGCTCGGGACTCCCGCCGTTCGGCAACTCCTCCAGGCCGGCGTCAACGATCTGGGCGGCACCCTCATCGACGAGAACATCTCCCGGGCTGCCGGGGCCAGCCACGGCCAGGGCATGGACGAGGCCGGGTTCGCCGATCTGGTCGCTCCACTGGGTCGCACCCTCGAACAACGGAC
>JBDTBS010000172.1:0-2851 GCA_039924035.1 Aquihabitans sp.
TCGAGCACGGCCGTGTCGAACCGCTTTCCGTCGCACTCGTCGCACGTGGTGGCCAAGCTTCCCATCATGGCCAGGTCGGTGTAGATGACCCCGGCTCCCTTGCAGTTGGGGCAGGCCCCTTCGGAGTTGGAGCTGAACAGGGCCGGCTTGACCCCGTTGGCCTTGGCGAAGGCTTTGCGGATCGGGTCGAGTAGCCCGGTGTAGGTGGCCGGGTTGCTTCGCCGTGAGCCCCTGATGGCTCCCTGGTCGACCGTCACCACCCCGTCTCGTCCCGACACCGACTCTTGGATGAGCGAGCTCTTGCCTGACCCGGCCACCCCGGTGATCACCGTCAGTACGCCGAGCGGGATGTCGACGTCGACGTCCTGCAGGTTGTGGCTGTTGGCTCCCCGCACCTCTATTGCCCCCGACGCGGTGCGCAGCGACGGCTTCAGCGAGGCTCGGTCGCCGAGATGGTTTCCGGTGATCGTGCCACTCGTCCGCAATTCGTCGACAGAACCTTCGAACACCACCTCGCCACCGCCAGCGCCGGCCAACGGACCGAGGTCCACGACGTGGTCGGCAATGGTGATCACCTCGGGCTTGTGCTCCACCACCAGCACCGTGTTGCCCTTGTCCCGCAGCTGCAACAGCAGATCGTTCATGCGGGCGATGTCGTGGGGGTGGAGGCCGATCGTCGGTTCGTCGAAGACGTAGGTGACATCGGTGAGCGATGAACCGAGGTGGCGCACCATCTTGGTGCGCTGGGCCTCGCCGCCCGACAGCGTGCCCGACGGTCGGTCGAGCGAGAGGTAGCCGAGGCCGATGTCGACGAACGAGTCGAGGTTGGCCCGGAGCGCGTTGAGCAGGGGAGCCACCGACGGCTCATCGAGGCCGCCCACCCAGTCCGCTAGGTCACTGATCTGCATGGCGCAGGCATCGGCGATGCTGACCTTGCCGATCTTGGATGAACGGGCTCCTTCGTTGAGCCGTGTGCCCCCGCAGTCTGGACATTCGGTGAAGGTCACCACCCGTTCGACGAAGGCTCGGATGTGGGGCTGCAGCCGGTCGATGTCCTTGGACAGCATCGACTTCTGGATCTTCGGGATCAGACCCTCGTAGGTGAGGTTGATGCCGTCGACCTTGATCTTCGTCGGTTCCTTGTGGAGCAGGTCGGCGAGCTCCTTCTTGTTGAAGCGGCCAATCGGCTTGTCGGGATCAAAGAAACCGCAGCCGGTGAAGATCCGTCCGTACCAACCATCCATGGTGTAGCCGGGGATCGTCAGGGCTCCCTCGTTTAGAGACTTGGTGTCGTCGTAGAGCTGGGTCAGGTCGAAGTCGGTCACCGACCCGGTACCTTCGCAACGAGGGCACATGCCCCCCGCTCGAGAGAAGCTGCGCTTCTCCCGCACCTTCTCTCCGCCCTTCTCGAAGGTGACCGCCCCGGCTCCGCTCATGGAAGCGGTGTTGAACGAGAAGGCGTTCGGCGAACCGATGTGGGGCTGGCCGAGGCGGCTGAAAAGGATGCGCAACAGGGCATTGGCATCAGTGGCGGTACCAACGGTGGAACGAACATTGCCGCCCATCCGTTCCTGGTCCACGAGGATCGCGGTGGTGAGACCGTCGAGTACGTCGACGTCGGGGCGGGCCATGGATGGCATGAAACCTTGGACGAAGGCGCTGTAGGTCTCGTTGATCATCCGCTGCGACTCGGCGGCGATGGTGCCGAACACCAGTGAGCTCTTGCCTGAGCCGGAGACCCCGGTGAACACCGTCAGCCGCCGCTTGGGGATCTTGACGCTGATGTCCTTGAGGTTGTTCACCCTGGCACCCCGGACTCGGATCAGATCGTGCTGATCGGCAGGATGCGTCGGGGTGGTCGTGCTCATGGGTTCGCCGTCTGTCGGTGTGCGGTACAAAATATTCCCACGTCACGTCGTCGGCTGCCGCCGTGCTCGCCCGGATCGAGTTCCGAGGTGACGAGAGGGTGCTGGATGCCGGGTGTTGCACCGGGCAGGTCGGTGAACTGCTCCTCGATCTCGTGCCCTCTGGTCGAGTCTTGGCCGTAGATGCCGATGTCGACATGGTTGGGATGAGCCGACCAGACCGCCGAACGAATCGAGTCCGTCCTCGCCCGCCTCGAAGAACCGGTGACCGTCGACTACGTCTGTCTCAACATCGATGCCCGACGCCCTGCCTGAGGGGTTCAGCGAATCCAGTACCGACGCCGCCCCGGGCCACCGTCGACCCCCGGGATGACCGAGTCGAAAACGCCGCCGCAACGTTCGATCGTCCGCCCCGATGCTTCGTTGTCGTCGTCACAGGTGATGAGGACATCGGTGATCCCTCGTGCCCGAGCTATCACGAGGCTTTGGCGGAGCATCTCGGTGGCGTAGCCGCGGTTGCGGTAGGCGGGAGCGACGGCATAGCCGAGGTGACCGCCGTAGGTCTCGAGGAAGTCGTTGAGCTCGTGGCGGATCGAGGCCCGCCCCACCAACTCGTCACCGACCCAGGCCAACAGGAACGTGGCCGCCACCTCACCGTCTCGTAGTCCGATGCCGTGGCGGGCGCCGTCGAGGTGGGCGACGTACTCAGCCCACGGCCGGTCGGGGTCGAAGTCATAGAGGAACTCGAAGGACCCCCAAGCCGGGTCGCGGTACATCTTGAGCACGGCGGCCTCGTCCTCTAGTCGCACCGGGAGAAGCTCCATGGCACAGGTGCTACTTCTTCGTGGGGGAGGGTGGCAATGCCGAACGACGGCAGAGCTTCGCTGTTGGCGCCGCACGACGTCACTGCGAAAGCGAGCACCACGAGTGCCAAGACGGTCTTCTTCATGTTGTGTCCCTCCCAAGGTGCCCAACCTGATCTCGGT
>JBDTBS010000173.1:0-15397 GCA_039924035.1 Aquihabitans sp.
CCGACGGTCACGAGCTTTGTCGATCCGCACGGGCCGCGTACCACGAACGTCGGGCCCAGATCGTGGCCCACATGGACCCAGTCGACCTCGAACACATCAATGCCAGCATCGGCTTGCTCGTCACAGCTATGGAGCGCGACCGCGCCGCCACTGACGGCGTCGCCACCAACATGTCGCACTGAGCATTTGGGCGGCGACCCTGTCGGTGAGGCTCCCGATCAGGTGATCTGGCAGCTGCCGCCGTCGGCCATGAGGGTCTGGCCGGTCAGGTAACGGGCCGCGTCGCTCAACAGGAAGTGGACGACGGGACCGACGTCTTCGGTGGCATCTCCCACCCGACCGAGCGGGATACGCGTCTTGACCCTCGCCTCCATGGCTGGTTCCGAGGCGAACGCCCGGTGCATGGCCTCGGTCATCGCCAAGGGTGCCACGGCGTTCACCCGTACGCCGAGAGGCCCCCATTCACGAGCCAGGCCCCGCACCGCACCTCGCTGGGCGGCCTTCACCATCGCGTACCCGGCAAGCAGCTTCTTGCCCTCGAAGCCGGCTTCCGAGGTAGTGACCACCATCGAACCAGCCGACTCTCTGAGGGCCGGAAGAGCAGCGCGGGCGAGGAGATACAGACCACGAACCGATACCGCCACCTGGTCCTGGATGGTATCGAGATCGATCTCATCGAAGGGCTGTGCCTGCGATGACCGACCACTGGTGGAGTTGTGGACCACCCCATCGAGTCGGCCCGACTCGGACATCACCGCAGCCACCGCAGCCTCGACGGATGCAGGATCGATCACGTCGCAAGCCACATAGCGGCCCACGCCGCCCGCATTGTCCACCTCGGCGGCGACGGCCGCACCCTGCTCGGCTCGCCGGGCTGCCACCCAGACGGTCCATCCGGCGGCACCGCAGGCCAGGGCGATTCCACGCCCGACTCCACCGCTGGCTCCGGTGATCAAAACAACCTTCGGTTCACTCACCATGACCGTCCTCCATCGGCTCGCACCACGGTTCCGCTGATGCCGCAGGCATCCTCGGACCACAACGAGCGCACCGCTCCAGCGACCTCATGCTTGACGGTTCCTGGAAAGGAAGGCAATGGCGGTGCCAGACCGAGCAGGTCGTCGGGAGCCGTGAAGAGCGCTGTGGTCACTACGTTCACGCGGACATTTCGTTCGCCGTGGACCAGCGCGGCCGAACGGGTGAAGGCCACGAGCCCCTCGGCGACGGTCAACTCTGCGGTCCGGCCATCCGCATCGAGCGGCGACGGACGTTCGACTACGACCACCACCGATCCTCCGGATGTGCAAGATCGTGCCGCGGCGCCGATGGCCAGCACCCATGTGGCCAACTCCGCCTCGACGTCGAGGACCCAGTCGTCGGGCGTTCGCTCGGCCAACGGTCGTGGCGCTGAGCCCGCTTTCCAAGTACAGACCGCCACACGGTCGGTATCGATCTGGCTGTGAAGGTCCGAGGCCCAGGCATCCAGGTCATCGGACCAGTTCCAGTCGAGATCTGGCGTCGACACGGTCGGCGCCACAGGAGCGAGCTTGGCTTCGAGCGCGGCGGCCAGATCATCGGTGGCTGGACCTGTTCGACTGATGAGCAGTGGCTCCACGGATCAGCTTCTGATCTGCGGGAGTGGCCTGCCGGCCAGAGTCTCGACTGAAATCGACACGGCGATACGTCCCTTCCAGGGGTCTTCCACACCGGTTCGGGTCAGATTCGGTGCAGCACGTGATCTTCGAATCTGACGCTCCGTCAGGTTTCTGTCAAATCACTTTGGATGCCGTCAAGATCGAAGGAGACGTTCGATGGCCTTGGTTGCCTCGGCCACCTTGGCCTTGGCCGCATCCTGGTCACCTTCGGCCGCGGCCTCCATGACGCAGTGGTTCACGTGCTCCTCGAGCAAGCCGATACCCACCCCCTGCAGAGCCCGGGTGGCCGCAGAGATCTGGGTGAGTATGTCGATGCAGTAGGCGTCCTCGTCGATCATGCGGTGCAGACCCCGCACCTGTCCTTCGATGCGACGCAGGCGCTTCAGGTAGGCGACCTTCTCCGTGGTGTAGCCCCGCTCGGGGTGCTCGACACTCTCGACCACGGGTTTGGCCGTCATCGTCCGGTCGACCCTTCGGTAGCAATGGGGCGGTTGGGGCGGAACCGGCGCAGCCGGAGGCTGTTGGATACCACGAAGACGCTGGAGAAGGCCATGGCCGCCCCGGCGATCATCGGGTTGAGGAAGCCGGCGGCGGCGACGGGGATGGCGGCGATGTTGTAGGCGAAGGCCCAGAACAGGTTGCCCTTGATGGTGGCCAGGGTGCGGCGAGACAGCTCGATGGCATCAACGGCCACCAGCAGGTCGCCTCGCACCAAGGTGAGGTCGGAGGCTTCGATGGCCACGTCGGTGCCCGTCCCCATGGCCAGGCCGAGGTCGGCAGTGGCCAGGGCGGCGGCATCGTTGACGCCGTCGCCGACCATGGCCACCACAGCGCCTTCTTCTTGGAGCCGGCGGACCACGTCGACCTTCTGCTCAGGCATCACGTCGGCGATCACGTCGGCATGATCGATGCCGACTTCGGTGGCCACGGCTCGGGCTGCCGGTTCGTTGTCTCCGGTGAGCAGGATCGGGCGCAGACCCAACCCCCGCAGGCGGGCGACAGCTTCGGCCGAGGTGGGCTTCACCGTGTCGGAGACCACGAAGGCCCCTCGGACCGCTCCATCCCAACCGGCGTAGACCACGGTGCGACCGAGCTTCTGATGCTCGGTGCCGGCCTCGATGAGGCCGGGATCGGTATCGGGCGCGCCCACTTGGTCGGCCACGAACTGGGGGCGACCAACGGCCACGAGAACGCCGTCGACCGTGCCGACCACGCCCAGGCCTTGGGTGTTGGCAAAGCCGTCGACGGCGGGCAGGTCTGCATCTAGCTCTTGCACAGCTCCGACGGCCACCGCAGTGGCGATCGGGTGCTCGGACGCATCTTCCACGGCCCCGGCCCGACGGAGGAGTTCGGCGCGCACGCCCACTCCCCCGTTCCCATTTCCCTCGCCTTCGGCCGCGGGTGCGACGAGGACCTCGGTGAGCACCATCCTTCCGGCGGTCACCGTGCCCGTCTTGTCGAGCACGATGGTGTCGACCTTGCGGGTGGATTCCAGTACCTCGGGGCCCTTGATGAGCACGCCGAGCTGAGCTCCCCGCCCGGTGCCCACCAACAGAGCGGTGGGCGTGGCCAGACCGAGGGCACAAGGGCAGGCGATGATGAGGACGGCCACCGACGCGGTGAACGCGTCCTGGGCGGGGTTGCCGAGGGCCAGCCAGACCCCGAGGGTGGCCAGCGCCAGGAGGACCACCACCGGCACGAAGATGGCCGACACGCGGTCGGCCAGGCGTTGGACATCGGCCTTGCCCGACTGGGCATCGGTGACCATGCGACCGATGCGGGCCAGCGCGGTGTCGGCTCCCACACGGGTTGCTTCCACCACCAGACGGCCGCCAGCGTTTACGGCCCCGCCGGTGACATCGTCGCCGGGAGCGACGCTGACCGGCACTGGTTCGCCGGTGAGCAGCGAGTTGTCGACCGCCGAGGTTCCTTCAGCTACGTGACCGTCGGTGGCCACCTTCTCGCCGGGGCGGACCACGAAACGGTCGCCCACCACCAACTGTTCGACGGGTATGCGCTCCTCACGTCCATTGCGCAGGACGGCCACGTCCTTGGCCCCAAGCTCCATAAGGGCCTTGAGCGCGGCACCGGACTGACGCTTGGCCCGAGCCTCGAACCACCGTCCACCGATGATGAGGGTGATCACCACGGCTGCGGTCTCGAGGTAGATCTCCGACCCCATCGCGTGGTGACCCTGGGCAGGCATGAAGGTGAAGTCCATGCGCATGTCGTTGTTGCCCGCCGCGGTGAACAGCAGCGCATACAGCGACCACAGGTAGGCCGCTCCGGTACCCACCGAGATGAGGGTGTCCATGGTGGCGGCACCGTGGCGCAGGTTGGTCCAGGTGGCCTTGTGGATGGGCCAGGCCGCCCACACGACCACCGGCGAGGTGAGGGTCAGAGAGATCCACTGCCAGTTGTCGAACTGCAGGGCCGGGATCATCGACAGCAGGAACACTGGGATCGACAGGATCACGGACACGATGAAACGGTGACGCAGATCTAGGTCGGCGTCGTCGGCCGGGGCTTTGGCCCTTGAGTCTCCATCGTTTGGCGATGTGGTGCGGACCTTCGGGGCCTCAGGGGTGACGGAAAAGCCGAGGGAGGCGACGGTGGCGACCAGGTCGTCCCTGGAGAACGAGGCCGGAGCTGTAACCCGGGCACCTTCAGTGGCGTAGTTGACCGAGGCCTCGACGCCGTCGAGCTTGTTGAGCTTGCGCTCGATCCGTGCCGCGCACGACGAGCAGGTCATGCCCTCGATGGGCAGGTCCCACGACTTGATGACCCCTTCGACTTGGGGGACCACCGGTTCGGTGCGGGTGGTGCTCATGTTGTGGAAGTGGGCATGGAGACCAGATCGAACCCGGCCTCGTCGACGGCCTCACGAACCTTCTCCTGGGCCAGGGGCGCGACGCTGACCACCTCCACGGTGGCAGCCGCAAGATCCACGGTTACCTGCTCCACCCCGTCGAGGCGTCCGACCTCGGCGGTCACCGCATCGACGCAGTGTTGGCAGGACATTCCCGAGACCGAGTAGGTGGCAACGGTGTTCGACATGGGTAGGTCTCCTTCAGAGCTGACCCTTTCACCATACCCCGGTGGGGTATAGCTGGCTACGTCGCGACAGTGGCTGTCCGGTAGGTTCGAAAACGGCGGCGGGGCTCGCCAGAACCGCTCAACCGGGCTGACGGTCCCTACTAGGTCAAGCGTTCACGCAGACCGAGGAAACTGAATGCCCCTACCTGTCAACCTGAGAAGACATGCACGACTGGCCGCACTATCGGTCATCGCGGGCGTTCTGATCGGTCTTGCCTGCTGGGCCCTGCTCGGAGCTCTCTTCCTTGTCACCCGGTACCGGGAGCACCACGGCAACATCGTTTGGTTCCTACCCCTGGCCGGATTCGCGGTGGCGCTCTTCTACCAACGGTGGGGGGGACGGGCTTCGCAGGGCAGCCGCCTCCTGCTCGAGGAAGTCCACGAACCGGCGGCCTGGGTTCCGCGGCGCATGGCCCCGATGGTGGCGATCGCCACCGTGATCTCGCATCTGTTCGGGGCCTCGGTGGGCCGGGAAGGCACCGCCCTCCAGATGTCGGGATCACTCACCGACCTGGTGTCACGCACATTTCGCCTGGAGCGCGAAGACCGCCGAGTCATGCTCATCGCGGCCCTGGGCGGCGGGTTCGGGGCCGTGTTCGGCGTGCCTTGGGCCGGGATGGTCTTCGGGCTCGAGGTCCAGGCCGTGCGCCGCATCCACCTGCGGGGCTTCATGCGGTGGGGCCGCGACCGCATGGAGCATCGGCCGAAGCCGGTCCCCGAACGAGACCGACTGCGTGGCCTTGGCCCCGATGCCCCCCTTGGACGCCTGCTCGCCGCGGTGATACCGGTGGCCATCGCCTCCCACCTCGGTCACCTGGTGGTGAACTTCCTCGGCCACCCCCAGGAGTTGGCCCCCGACTTCGATGCTGCTTTCACCGGCGGACTGTTCATCCGGTCGTTGGCCATCGGCCTGGCCTGCGGTGCCGCGGCCGTGATCTTCGTGGGGGCCGTCGACTGGATCCGCGAGAACCTCGCCGAACGCATCCCGTGGTCGCCGTGGCATCCGGCCCTCGGCGGCCTGGCCACCCTCGGGCTCATGGGCATGTTCGGACGTGAGTACTTGGGCCTGTCCACCCCACTGATCGACGAGGCCTTCGCCGGTCACATCACCAGCTTCGACACCGCCGCCCTCAAGCTTCTGTTCACCGTGGTCTGCCTGGGGACGGGTTTCATCGGTGGCGAGGTGACCCCCCAGTTCGTGATCGGCTCGACCCTCGGCGCTGCGGTGGCATCAGTACTCGGCTACGACCCCGCCATCGGGGCCATCCTCGGCTTCGCGGCCATGTTCGCGGGGGCAGCCAATGCCCCCATTGCCTGCACGGTCCTGGCCATGGAGACCTTCGGTGCCGACCTGGCCCTGCCCGCGTTCGTGGCCTGCGCCACCTCGTTCTTGGTGTCGGGTCGGCAGGGCATGTACCCCGCTCAGTTGGTGACCGACCGGGGTCGGGTCACCCGGGTGGGCGACCTGCCCCCGATAACGATCAAGCGACGTCGGCCACCACCGACAACGCAGCCGGATCCTTTGCACGACCCGATGCCTGGGGCTTGACGCCGCCGGTGTCGGACGGCTCCGACGGGCCGCGATCGAACCACGGCAGAGCCAGCCGGGCGACCTTGGCCACCACTGAACCGAACTGCTTGGCGAATCCACCGGTGTTGTAGGGCACTCCGTAGCGCTCGCAGATCTCCCGCACCTCCACGGCCATCTCTGCGTAGCGGTGAGCCGGTAGGTCTGGGAACAGGTGGTGCTCGATCTGGTGGCTGAGGTTTCCGCTCATCACGTGGAACAACGAGCCGCCCTCGATGTTGGCCGAGCCCAGGATCTGACGGAGGTACCAGCCGCCCCGGCTCTCGTCGGCCGCTTCCTCCTCGGTGAAGGTGGCCACCCCTTCGGGGAAGTGGCCGCAGAAGATGATGCTGAACGCCCACAGGTTGCGGGTGAAGTTGGCGGTGGCGTTGCCAACGAAGGTCAGCGGGGCCATCGGTCCGGTGAGCGCAGGCCACAACACGTAGTCCTTGAGGGTCTGCTGCTTCAGCTTGTCCCAGATCTCTGTACGCAGCTCGGGGCTGTCGAGGGGGGACTTGTCGCCGACGATCATCTCGTCGACTTCGAGCTCGTGGAGCATGATCCCGTACTGGAAGAAGGTGGCCAGGAGTACGAAGGCAAAGGGGTTGAGCAGGTGGTGGGGCTCCCACTTCTGGTCGTCGGACACCCGCAGGAATCCGTAACCGACGTCTCGATCCTTGCCGAGGATGTTGGTGTAGGTGTGGTGCTCGAAGTTGTGATAGCGGCGCCACGAATCGCCCGGGCAGGAGTTGTCCCAGTCGAAGGCCTGGCCTTCGTAGTCGGGGTCCTGCAGGAAGTCGTACTGGCCGTGCATCACGTTGTGGCCGATCTCCATGTTGTCGAGGATCTTCGACAGGGAGAGGGCCGTTACACCGCCGAGCCAGGCTGGGGGCAGGAAGCCAGCGAACATGAGACTGCGTCCGGCGGCTTCGAGGCCCCGCTGGAGCCGGACCATGCGGTCGAGGTATTCGCGATCGCGATCGCCGAGGTCGGCGACCGTGCGCCGGCGCAGGTCGTCGAGCTCCTCGCCGAAGGCATCGATCTGCTCGGTGGTGAGGTTGGGGAAGGGGTGGGACATGGTTGTCTCGCTTCTCAGAGGTCGAGGGTGACGTCGCCACAGGCGACCGACACGCACAGGCGGATGGGTTCGGTGTCGTTGTTCGATTCCTGGCCGGTAACGATGTTGCGGACGCGTCCGGCGGTCTTGGTGGTGGTGCAGGTGCCGCAGATGCCTCGCCGGCAGCCAAAGGCCGGATCCACTCCGGCCGCTTCGGCCGTTTCGAGCAGGGTTCCTTCGGCGGCGACGGTGAGGAGGCTGCGGTTGAAGGCCACGGTCCCGTCGCCGACGTCGAGGTCGGGATCGAGGGGCGGGAGGCCGAACCGTTCGAGGTGGACCCTGTCGCTCAGGCCCAGGTCGGCGAAGTGGTGCTCGACCGAGGCCATCAGCGGAGCGGGCCCACACAGGTAGACGTCGACGGAATTGGGATCGTCGGTGATGGCGGCCAAGTGCTTGGCTCCGAAGAACCCGGGTAGACGGCCTGCCTTCTTGGCGACGGCGGAAGCTTCGTCGGGGAACCCGAACAGGAGCCGACCGTCGGGAAGGGCAGCGACTAGACGGCGGAGCTCGTCGGGATAGCAGACATCGGCTTCGCTCTGCGCGTAGTGCACGAAGGTGACGGGCCCGGAGTGGCCATCGTCGACCAGTGTCCGCAACATGGACAGCACCGGGGTGATGCCGCTGCCGCCGCTGATCAACACCAGGGGCCTGGTGCGCTGATCGATGGCGGGGAGGATGAACTCGCCTCGGGCCTCCGACAGGCGCAGCAGCATGCCCGGCCGAGCCCGATCCACCAGGTGACGTCTGACTCGCCCGGCAGGGTTGGCCTTGATGGTCAGTTCCAACAGACCTTCGGGGTGGTTCGGGGAACCGGCCAGGCTGAAGGAGCGGTGGTGGATGGTGCCGTCGATGTCGACACCCACATCGACGTGCTGCCCGGCCTGGAAGCCAGCCCACACATCGTTGGGTCGCAGCGTCAAGGTGACGGTGCCTCGGGTCTGGCGGTCTACCGCCACCACTTCGGCCCGGGTGCGGTGAACGGCCCATCGGGGGTCGACCAGTTCGAGATAGCGGTCGATGCCGTAGGGCGCAGTGAGGCGGTCGACGATCGGCGAGGCCAAGACCCTGCGCAACAGGTTGCGCGATGAGGTGGGACCGGTCGGCCTGGTGGCAGCGATCGCGGTGGGGTGCTCGGTGGTGAGCATGGGGGAAACTCCCGCAGGTTGCGTGCAGAGGGACTCAGCATCCGCCGATATCGAGTGAACACCTGTTCACTACCGTACCCAGATCGCCAGTAGAACACAAGGGGCAATGGTCACACTCGCCGGACCATAGGTGAACGCCCGTGTACGGTGAGGCCATGGGGCGTCCACCTAGACCGGAACGATCGGGGTCGCGCACGCCAGCGGCCTCGCCGTCCCCCACCCGCACGGTCGACAAGTCCCGCACCCGTCGGGCCCTCCTCGACGGTGCTCTGGCCCTGCTGGCCGACCGTTCCATCGACAACCTGGCCATCCGCGAGGTCACCCGATCCGCGGGGGTGGCCCCTGCAGCCTTCTACCGCCACTTCGCCAGCATCGACGACCTCGGGCTGATCCTGGTCGACGAGGCCATGGCCACCCTCCGACAGTTGATGCGTGATGCCCGCAGCGACGTCACCGCCGCCGAGGACCTCATCCAGCGATCGGTGGAGGTACTGGTGGACCACATCAAGGCCCACGCCGGCCACTACCGCTTCATCGTGCGCGAACACTTCAGCGCCGTGCGGTCGGTGCGCATGGCCATCCGCCAGGATCTACGCCTGTTCGCCACCGAGTTGGCCACCGACCTGGCCCGTCAGCCGGCAGTGAACACCTGGCCCACCGCCGACCTGATCATGCTGGCCGAAATGGTCGTGGGTCTAATGGTGGACACGGCCCGCCGCCTGCTCGATGTGCTCGACGATGCCCCCGACCGGGAAGCCGAACTGGTCCACGACACCGAGCGGCGTCTGCGCTACCTGTCGCAGGGGGCGCTCAGTTGGCGCCCTCGCCCCTGAGACGAGATTCCCCGCCTGGAGGCCCCAGTCACTACTGAGGCACGAGATGGAAGACCCGAATGTTGCGACCGCTAGAGGCCACATAGTCGTCGTACGCCGGCCACACCTCGAGCAGCTTCGGCCACACCACGGCCTTCTGGTCATCGTCGAGGAGGGCGGCATTCACCAGCGTGTCGAGATTGTCGTAGGACACCGATGCCACCGGTTCGGCCAGCAGGTTGCCAGTCCAAGCCGGATGCTTCTCCTGGCCGAAGTTCGACCCCACCACCCACCACCCACCCGTCTCGGGGTCGGGCACGCAGGCCAGCGGTGATTCGCGCTGCAGCCCGGACTTTCGACCGGTGGTGGTGAGCACCAGGCTCGGCACGATCAGGCGGCTCAAGAGGAACCGCCCGCCTGTCGCACGGTGAAGCACCCGGTCGACGGGCGGGATCACCTTGGGAGCAACCCGGCGGAATCCTGGGCTGGTGGCCACCTTGCGGACGGCGCGGCCGACAGGACCGTCGGTGCTGAACAGTGCCATGGGTTTTGCCTCGTCCTTGCTGGGTGCGCGCCCCACGAAGGTAGGCGCTACCAGCCCAGTTCGTCGCAGCCGACGTGGTCCGTTGGTTCGATCTGCAGGGTGGCATGGCCGATGCGGTAGCGATCGGCCAGCAGGTCCCGGGCCGTGTCGAGCACCTGGTGGCTATCGACGCCGACCTCGACCATCAGGTGGGCCGAGGCCACATCCATGTCCGAGGTGAGGGTCCACACGTGCAGGTCGTGCACGTCGGCGACACCGTCGATGGCTTCCAGGTCGGCCGCCAAGGCCGCTAGGTCGGTACCCGGCGGCGCAGCTTGCACCAGGATTCGCACTGCCTGGGCCCCGAGCCGCCAGGTGCGAGGAAGGATGAACAGGCCGATGCCCACGCCGATGACCGGGTCGACCCAGGTCCACCCGGTGGTCCCGATGATCACGGCCCCGATGATCACTCCGACTGACCCGACCGTGTCGGCCAGCACCTCTAGGTAGGCGCCTTCCAGGTTGATCGATTCCTTGGCCCCCTCCCGCAGCAGGGCAAAGGCCACCAGGTTGGCGCCGAGTCCGAGGACAGCCACCACCAACATCTGGGTACTGGCCACGTCGGTGGGGTCGCCGATGCGGCGGACAGCCTCGAAGATCACCCAGGCGGCCACGCCGAACAGCAGTAGGGCATTGGCCAGGGCAGCAAGGATCTCCAGTCGGTAGAGACCGAAGGTGTGGTGAGTGCGCTTGCTCCCTCGTGACGCCAGTTGGATGGCGGCCAGGGCCATGCCCAGACCGACGACGTCGGTGAGCATGTGCCCGGCATCAGACAGCAGGGCCAGCGAGCCGGTGAGCACACTGCCCACGAACTCGACCACCATGAACACGGCCAGCACCGCGAAGGCAGCCAGCAACTTGCCCTTGTGACGCTCCCCCGCCGAAATCGAGCCGTGGCTGTGTCCGTGACCCGACCCATGGTTCGGGCCCGGCGACGGCTCAGGAGGCGAGTCGGAAGAGCCGGGCATCCCACCAGCATGGCCGCACGGACGAGAGGCCACCTCCCCGTCGGGCCGGGACATGGGTGTCAGTTGGTCCGGGCCCGGGATCCCTGGATGAGCACCCGCTGGTAAAGACCGGCAGGGAGCCGGGTCACGAGGTCGAGGGCCTTGGCATCGGGTCCGATCAGGGCCCGGCGCCGGTTGCGCTGCACAGCCGTCAAGATCTGACGAGCAGCCTTATCGGGGCTGGTGGTGAGGACCTTCTCGAACTCCGAGCGGGCCTTGTCGGCGCCACCAGCGGTGGCGGCCAGCGTCTCGTCGATGCGGGCTCGCCTGGCGATGTTGGTCTTGATGCCCCCGGGGTGGATGGTGGTGGCCGACACGCCGCAACGCTCGATTTCGAGCTCCATGCGCAGGGCATCGGTGAAGCCCCGCACCGCGAACTTGGCCGCGTTGTAGGCCGACTGCGACGGCACGCTGAAGAGACCGAAGATGCTCGACACGTTGACCACGTGGCCTTCGCCCGAGTCCTTCAGGTGCGGCAGGAAAGCTTTGGTGCCGTAGACCACGCCCCAGAAGTCGATGTCCATCAGCCATTCGAAGTCTTCGTATGACATCGACTCGACGGGCGAACCGAGGGCCACCCCAGCGTTGTTGAAGATCAGGTTGACCCGGCTGTGCTCGTCGGCCACCTGGTCAGCCCAGGCTTCCACCGCGGCCCGGTCGGCCACGTCGACGTGTTGCGAGGTGACCTTCACGCCCCGCCCTTCACAGAGGGCGACGGTTTCTGCCAGGCCGACATCGTCGACGTCGGACAGAGCCAGGTGGGCTCCAGCTCGGGCCAGGTTCTCAGCCAGGCCGCGGCCGATGCCCGAGCCCGCTCCGGTGATGGCGGCGACGCGCCCGGTGAAGTCCTTCATGACGATTCCTCTATGACGTTGGTGCGGCGGCGGATGCGGTGGCCGATGAGCGACTGGCCCCGACGGGAGCCGGGTTGGAGAACACCATGGTGTCGCGGTCGACCGCCGAGTTCTTCAATGCCCGATAGTCGCGCAGATAGCTCTGATGGACCTGCCACGGGAACTTGTCGCCCTGCTTGGGGAACTGGTCGGCAGCGCGGGTGATGTAACCCGACGAAAGGCTGAGCAGCGGCGCGGGCTCCAGCGCAGGGTCATGGTTCTCGGGGGTGGCCTGGCGCATGCCAGTAGCCCGCAGGTGGTTGAGCAGGCGGGTGACGTAGCCGCTGGTGAGATCGGCCTTCAGCGTCCAAGACGCATTGGTGTAGCCGATGGCCATGGCCATGTTCGGCACGCCTTCGAGCATCATCCCCTTGTAGGCGAAGCGCTCGGATACCTCGACCTCCACGCCGTCGACGGTCACGTTGATGCCGCCGATGAACAGCAGCTCGAGGCCAGTGGCCGTAACGATGATGTCGGCGGGGATCTCCTGGCCCGACACGAGGCGAATGCCGTCGGCTGTGAACCGGTCTATGTGGTCGGTGACCACCTCAGCAGTCCCCTTGCGGATGGCCTTGAACAGGTCTCCATCGGGGACCACGCACAGTCGCTCATCCCACGGGTTGTACTTGGGGGTGAAGTGGGTGTCCACGTCGTAGCCGTCGGGGAGCTGGCGGGACACGCCCTTGAGCAGGATCCGCTTCATCAACTCGGGCCGCACGCGGCTCAGCCGGTAGGAGCCCTGCGTCATCAGCGCGTTCATCCACCGGATGGTGGGAGCCGAGACCCTCTCGGGCAGCAGCTTGCGCAACAGGTTGGCCAGCGGGTTCGTTCCCGGCAGGGAGGCCACATAGGTGGGCGAGCGTTGGAGCATCGTGACCTGGGCACCGCCCTTGGCCAGCGATGGCACCAGGGTGATGGCGGTGGCCCCGCTGCCGATCACCACGACCTGCTTGTCGGCGTAGTCGAGGTCTTCGGGCCAGAACTGCGGCGCCACGATCTGGCCGGTGAAGTCGTCCTTGCCGGCGAAGTCGGGCTCGTGGCCCCGGTCGTAGCGGTAGTAGCCGCTGCAGGAGAACAGGAACCCGCAGGTGACCTGGACGGTCTCGCCGGTGTCGCTGCGTTCGGCGGTGATGAGCCAGCGGGCCTCGTCGCTGGACCACGCCGCATGGGTGATGCGGTGGTGGAAGCGAATCTTCTCGTCGATGCCGGCTTCGGTGGCCGTGTCCTCGATGTACCGGAGGATCGAGTCACCGTCGGCGATGGACTTCTGGCCGGGCCAGAGCCGGAACGGATAGCCGAGGGTGAACATGTCGGAGTCGGAGCGGATGCCTGGATAGCGGAACAGATCCCAGGTGCCGCCGATGGCACCTCGGGCTTCGAAGACCGCGTAGCTGGCCCATGGGCAGTCGGTCTGAAGGTGGTGGGCAGCGCCGATGCCCGACAGGCCGGCGCCGACCACGAGAACGTCGAGGTGCTCGACGGGTTGACCGCCGCCTTCGCTAATCGGGGCACCGCTGACGGGCTGGGTCGGGTCGGCCACCGCGGTCACGCTGCGCTCCCCACCAGGAGATCGTTGAGGGTGCCGTTCTCACCGAACAGTCGTTCACGCCACTCGACGACCAAGGCCGTGGTGTCGCGGTCGTTGGGGTGGAAGTCGGGACGGTCGTAGTCCTTGAGCTGCGCCCACAGGTCTGAGGACACCAGCGGGGTGCTCCGGAAGTGCTTCCAGCTCTTGCGAAGCTTGCCCTTGCGATAGGTCTCCCGGTCGCCCAGCAGCGACAGCATCATCTGGAGGGCCAGTCCGACCACGAAACCGGTGCGGGTGAACTTCATGGTCCACACCCGGAGGCGTTCGGAGCCGCCGACCTGCTTGTAGAGGTCGAAGGCTACGGCCTTGTGCTCGGACTCTTCGAGGGCGTGCCAGAAGAAGAGGTTGGCCACTGCTTCGTCGCCGAACAGGTCGCGGGCGTCCTCGCTGGTGAGGATCAGTTCGGCCAGGGTGGCGGTGAAGTGCTCGAGGGCGGCGGTGGCCGCCAGGTTGGAGATGGGCGGTGCGATCTTCGCCCGGTTGGCCAGGCCCCACTTGGTGAAGCGCTCGATGCGCTTGGTGGGGTAGCCGAGCTGGTCCAGCCGGTCGTTGAACATGCGGTGCTCACGGCCGTGCATGGCTTCCTGGCCGATGAACCCGGCCACGTTGGCCTTCATCTCCGGGTCGGTGATCCCCTTGCGGTAGTGGCGCACCGATCGCACGAAGAAGTCTTCGCCGTCCGGGAACACTGCTGACAGGTTGGCGGCCAGGTGGCTGAGGATGAGGTCGCCGTCGTGAGCGAAGTGCTTCGGCAACTCCTGCAGTGCCTCCTCGAAGGAGATGCGGCGGGTGGGGATGGCCCGGTCCGTCGTGGGGGTGACCGAGGAGACGTCGGACGTCGTGGTGGTGCTCATGACGGTCATGGTAGATGATCTGAGGGATTTACTCAATCCCTCATTTTTGGTAGGGTGGCCGTCGTGCGCACCCCCGTCCACACCACGCCCGAGACCGGTTCTCCCCTCACCAAGGGCGAGCTCACCCGTCGCTCCGTCCTCGATGCGGCCATCGAGCGGTTCGGCCGCGACGGCTACCGGTCCACCTCGGTCGCCGAGATCGCTCGCGACGCGGGCGTGGGCAGCACCGTCGCCTACACCTACTTCCCTAACAAGGAAGCGCTCTTCCTGGCCGCCGTCGACGAGGACGCAGCTGCAGCCATCCACGAGAGCATCGGGGCCGTGTTCCTCCGCGCCGAGGTCAAGGACTGGCGGCTCTCGCTGGTCATGCACATGGTCGAGGCCATCGATCACCACCCCCTGGCCCGCCGACTTCTGGCCGGCCTCGAGCCCGACGTGACCGGTCGGGTCCTGGAGACGCCGGCCCTCGGCGAACTGCGGCGGCTGTGCGCAGGTCGCCTTCGCGAGGAGCAGACCGCCGGGACCGTGCGCCACGACATCGACCCCGAGCTGGTGGGCAACGGCATGGTGGCCATCCTGTTGTCGCTGCTCATGTCGGTGGTGCAGCTGGGCACCGACTCGACCCTCGTCTACGCCGACCACGTGGTGGCGGTGTTCGACGCCGCCCTCGACCCGATCATCACCGACCCCTGATCCCAGCGCTGCTGGGAGAAATGCACGAGGTCGGTGGCCTCGCGGCCACCGACCTCGGTCGTCTCCATCAGTTGTGTCCACCACCACGCGGGGGAGCTACCCCCACGGAAGCCCCGGCGTGGCTTCGGTGGTCACTTGACGGTGACGGTGCCCTCCATCCCAGCCTCGCGGTGGCCAGGAACACTGCAGTACATCGTGTACTCGCCGGGTTCGACCCCGTCGACCACCAGCTCACCGGTTGCCCCTGGATCGACCAACTCCGACTTGGCTCCCTCGATGACGAGGTCGTGACCCACGCCGCCCACATTGTTCAGGGCGATGGTGCCACCAACGGCAATCTCGGCGGCATCAGGATCCAGGAAGAAATCGCCTAGATCCATATCGAGG
>JBDTBS010000174.1:0-9161 GCA_039924035.1 Aquihabitans sp.
CCCCAACCTCAGACGTCGTCGTCGCCCCAACCTCAGACGTCGTCGTCGCCCCAACCTCAGACGTCGTCGTCGCCCCAACCTCAGACGTCGTCGTCGCCCCAACCTCAGACGTCGTCGTCGAGCCCGGCGGCAGGGTCTCGCACATGGGTCGATCGATCACGTTGTCGTCGAGGGTGACCGCACCGTTGAGGGCCAGCAGACGACCCTCCACGACAGCTCCAGTGTTGGCGGAGATCGACTCGGAAGCCATGATCGTGCCCACGAAGTTGGTATCGGTACCGAGGGTTGCCGAGGAGCCCACCTGCCAGTAGATGTTGCAAACATTGGCGTCGCCGAGAAGAACGACCGAACTGTTGCTGGCAGTGATCAGTGTCGTGTTGGTCTGAAACACGAACACGGCATCGGGGTCTCCGCCAGCATCGAGGGTCACCGTTCCGGTGAGCCCCAACGTGTTGCCCACGTAGACGCCGGGCGCGAACGTGTTGCCGCCGAGCTCTGCCGCAACGGACGTCGCCGGGGTGCGGCCAGCCGCATCGTCGTAAGCGACCGAGAGGTCGCTCTTGGCCTGGAGCGCCTCTGCGTCGGCCGTGTGTTCAACGCCGTTGAGCACACCCGGCGGGAAACCAGTCACCGCTGTACCCGGGCTGAGTCCCAGATCTCCATTGACCACTGAATTTCCGGTGTTGGTGATCGTCGAGCCGGCCAAGACTGCGTAGCCGGTGGCAGTACCGAGGCCGACTGGTGGCGTCGCCGCACTCGCCTTCTCGACGGTGAGCATGAGCGTGAGGATGCCGAGTGTCGATAACACCACAGCAAGGAATCGGAAGCCCCGGACAGACATAGTCGCTTCTTTCTGCTAGCGAACCCAGAACCTGAGTCGAATGGGAAGTCGAGCAACCCTCGGACCATAGTGACAGTTGGCACAAAGTCCCAAGATAGAGACCCTGTAAGTTTTCGAAAATGCGTCAGACCGACCGCTGGATGGCGTCTCCTGCCGTGGCGATGCCGTCGGCCACGAGCAGTGTGGTGGTCGGCGTATCGGTCTCGTTGTTGAACGCCGAATCGATGTCGAGCGTCGGCCGGTGCTCGCCACCGACCCGGCACATCACCGCCAGTCCGCCGATGATGACGGGATCGGCGGGCGCGAGCTGGTTGATCGAACCGATGAAGGCATCCATGACATCGACCGGCAACGCCACGAGCGGTACGCCAGGGTCAGTTCCAGACATGGTCGCCTTCTCAGGAACGAACCGTCTCGGCACCCCGGGCCGGGTCGATGGCCAGCGACAGAGCGACGATCGCACTTGCAGCGACGACCACATCGTTGACGGTCTCACCGGCCTGGTCGTGCTGCTCGATGGCGATCGCGGCCGGCGCCACGCTGAAGCGGGCCGTGGGCTCCGTGGATGAGCGGGTCTTCATCGACAGAGCGGCATAGCGAAGCGCAGCATCCGATGACACGAGGTACTCCGGCTTGGAATCCCCCGACACCGCCACGGGCGCACCGAGTTTGGACGCAGCGAGGGCGCCGACGGCGACGGCATCGAAGCCCGGCGGCAGCGATCCGATCGGCAGCTCCACCCAACCTGGTCGCCACTCCGCAGCGGCGGCCCAGAACAGCTCAGATCTAGCGCCGGCAGCGGCCGCCTCGGAATGCCCCTCTCGCGGCGCAGGACCTCGTGCCGCAGACGACCAGATCCGGCGCGCACACTTTTCAGGTTTCCCTTCGGGATACCTGCCGGCGGTCGTGTATCGGGTCGTGCTGATGGTCGTGTCTCGAAGTTTGTGCATCTCAAGGTCGACCGATGCAACGCAAACCTCGAGCGACTCGCGCTCCCAGCCCTGCCGAGTCCACGTCGCCTTAGCGAGGCCGCAAATCGATGCTGAGCCCACTCAGCTTTCGACGAGCAAGGAAGGTTCAGAACTCTGCCCGTTCTGATTGAAATATCGTTCCTCAATCGTGTGAGGTTCCATCCGGTTCAATCCGGCAACAAGAGACTGAAGCGACAACTCGATATCGGCATCCCAGCGTGAAACATCTTGGATGGTTGTATCACTCGTTGCCGAGTCCGAAATCCGCAGTCGGTAGGTCCCATCTGCGGTAAGACTCGTCTCCCCGAGATCTACGCCACCCGTTAGGCAGAGCCAAAGAGTGACGAGCGCCAACCTCACGCGGGCCCAAAGCCTCTTATCCGGGAACCAATCGATAGTTAGCCAGAACCGATCATGGAAATGCCATACTCGACGCTCTGGCATCAACTACACCCCTCAAGGTTGATAGGCCGGCCCACCCCTCATGGCCGTTCGACCCAACGCGTATCGCATGAAGAGTCGGTGGAAGCATAGGTGACCCACGTCTCGACTCGAACTCCCTGCGCTCGGCGTGTGAATCGGGATGATCTGATCGCCCCTCGCCTTCCTTGGGCTCCGAGGTTCGGTCATGGCAACCGGGCCTCCAAGCCACGGCTGCGACGAACGGTGATTGTCGATCTGGTAGGCAACGCAGGTACCGGGGCCACTGTCGCCCACGTACCGGGACCGCGTCCCAAAAGTGTCACCCAGCTACCGGAGCCGCACTGTCAAGCATCTACCGGACCAGCACATCGGCACCCGCGGGTTTTCGCGGGTTTTCGCGGGTTTTCCGCGGGGGCTGACTGTCCCCGGTCGCGACAGAGGCCCCCGAAGGGGCCTCTGAGCTGGTGTTCCGTGGTGGGCGTAACAGGACTCGAACCTGTGACCCCTGCCGTGTGAAGGCAGTGCTCTAGCCAACTGAGCTATACGCCCTTGCGGGTGGGTGACCTTAGCAACCCGTCGCGTTGGGTCACCACATCACTTCCGCAGGTCACGGTTCGTAAGGACATGCGGTGTCGACGTCGAGGATGTTCTCCAGTAGTGACAGGGCTCGTAAGACGACGACATCGCCGTGCTGGGGGCCGACCACCTGGAGGCCGACGGGCATGCCGTCGGCGGTGAAGCCGGCGCAGACGCTGCCCGCCGGTGAACGGGTGAGGTTGAACGGGTAGGTGAAACGCACCCAACTCTGGTCGGGTTCGCCGTTGACGGTGCCGAAGCCGTCGCCGGTGGGGGTCTGTCCGGCCACCGTCGGGGTGAGCAGCAGCGGGGCCCGATGAAACAGTTCGACCAACCGCAGGTTGAGTCGGTGGGCCAGGTCCTGGACCTCGAGGACCGTGGTGGGGGTGGCCGTCTCGCCCGCCCAGTCCATCATCGCCGCCAGCGACTCATCGAGGTCGCCCCGGTGAAGCCCCCCAGGATCGGCTTCGGCAACCGTGCGGATGTTGGCCACCAGCGACAGCAGCAACCATGGCACCGCTGGATCTTCGTCGAACACGTCGTCGACCCGGATGATCTCGGTACCTCGCTCCTCCAGCGCGGCCACCGCTCGGCCGCAGATGTCTCGGATCTCGGGGTCGAGAGCGGCATAGCCGAGGGTGGGCGACCACATCACCTTGCGGGGCACGTGCACCTCATCGAGCGCTCCGAACCACGAGGCCTCGGGCATGGGCAACGAGCGGAGATCGGTTGCCTCAGGGCCAATCACCGCGTCGAGGGCCAGCACCGTGTCGGCGATGGTGCGAGTCATCACGCCCTTGCTGGACAGATCGGCCCAGCCTGCGGGGTTGGGTCCGCCCGCGGGCACCCGACCGAGTGAGCACTTGATGGTGGACAGCCCGCACAGCGACGCCGGTATCCGCAACGAACCGCCCCCGTCGGATCCGGTGGCCATGGGCACCATTCCTGCTGCCACCGCAGCTGCGGACCCGCCCGAGGAGCCACCGGCCGACCGTTCGAGCGACCACGGGTTGGCGGTGCGGCCGAACACCCGATTGTCCGTGTCGCCCTTCCATGCCAGCTCTGGCGTATTGGTCTTGCCCATGATCACGCAGCCGGACTGACGGAGCTTCTGCACCAGGATCGAGTCCCTTTTGCTCGGGGGCCCGTCCGCGAAGAGGCGTGACCCCATGGTGGTGACGTAGCCGATGGCATCTTCGGTGTCCTTCACCCCGATGGGGATACCGGCCAAGGGGCCCACGTCTTCACCGACGGCCACTCGTCGGTCCACTTCGGTGGCCTCGGACAACGAGCGTTCTGGGTCGAGGGCCACGAAGGCCCCGATCTGAGAGTTGGTGGCCTCGATTCGGGCCAGCGACGCCTCCACGAGCTCCCGCGACGACACCTCCCGGTTCGCTACTCGCTCGGCCAGGTCCTCGACGGTCACGCGACGGAAGTCCATGCGTCGAACCTATGCCTCTCGCATCGGTCATGCTCGCCGGTTCGAGGCAGAGCCGTCAGGGTCCAGGAACGATGCAGTCGAAATGGCCATCGCGGGCGAACCGACGGCCTTCGCTCCCCGGCGGGCAGTCGGCTGGCCGGGCCACTGAGGCCACGATCTCGAACTCGTGAGCGCCTGTGCACGGCACCACGATGGTGTCGGTGCCGGTCTCGACATCTATGCAGTCCCCCACCTCGGCGATGGGTTCGGGAGGAGCCGGGGACTCGTCGTGGCCGCCGGCATAGGCCGACACCACGAAGATCAGCACGAACACCACCACCAAGACCACCCACGGACCATGGCGGTAGAACCCAGCTGTGAGCCCGCTCATAGGGGGCATCATGTCGACGAGGTCGTCATCCACTTCCTCGGCCACCTGCAGACGAGTGCTCGGTCGTCTCGGAGCCTGGGGTCGGCCGGTCCCGGTCAGCCGGCTGTCGTCGTAGGCCCGACGGCGACCCAGGTCCTGGAGCACCCGCCACGACTCGTTGATCTCGCGCATCCGACGTTCGGCCAGGGCCCGTTCGGCAGCCGACGAACCGGTCGAGTGGTCAGGGTGCAGGCGCGATGCCAACGCTCGATAGGCGGAGCGGATCTCCTCGGTCGAGGCCGACGGGGTGACGCCCAACCGTTGATAGTGCGAGGCGACACGCTCGGTCACGGCATCGCCGGTCAGTACCCGACGGCGAGGTCCACCACGCCGGCCAGCGGATCACCCGCGGCGTAGCGCCGTACGTTGCTGACTATCCGCGACGACAGCAGTGGACGGGCCATCTCAGGTGTGTTGGCGGTGTGGGGGGTGATGATGACATCTGGGTGGGTCCACAGTGGGTGACCGTCGGGCAGGGGCTCAGGGTCGGTGACGTCGAGGGCCACGCCGCCCAAGTCGCCGTCGTCGAGCGCATCGATAAGAGCGCCGGTATCGCAGACCTCGCCCCGGGCCACGTTCACGACCCAGGCATCAGTGGCCAGAAGCGACAACTCGTGGGCTCCTATCATCGCCCGGGTGTCGTTGAGTAGAGGCAGGGCCAACACCAACGCGTCGGCGCCGGTGATGCCTTCGGCCAGGGCATCGACGCCGAGAACCCGTTGGACACCCTCCATGGGCACGGGCCGACGGCGAACCACGGTAATGGAGCAGTCGAACGGTGCCAGCAGGCGGATCAGCGACTCAGCAATACCGCCGCCGCCGATGATGGCAATGCGGGCCCCGATGAGGTTGCGTCCGGCGCTGGCCTCCCAAGTAGTGGCGCGGGCGAAGGTGTGGATGTGGCGAAACCCGGCCAACAGCAGGGTCAGAGCATGTTCGGCCACCGGATCGGCGTAGACGCCCTTCGCACAGGTCCACGTGCGGGTCCTGTCCATGATCGGAACGTACGGGTCGACGCCGGCCCATGGCAGTTGCACCCAGTCGATCTCGGGTCGCTCGGCCAACACCGCCGCCAACTCGTCGGGGGTGTTCGCACTGGTCCACACGAGGGCGGTGGCCTCATCGATATCGACGATCTCGGCCCCACCCTCCACGACGGCGGCATCGATCCAGTCGGCGGAGCGGGGCAGCACAGCGATGCGGGTAGAACCAGGATCAACCATGGCGGCCACGATATCTCCAAGATCCAGCCCCGGCCCGGCCCCAGGCTGACTCGAATACCAGAGGCCAGGTGTGACACATGACGCGGCAGTCCCTGACGTTGTGTCAGACTCTCGACCGACCAGTGCGGGGCTCTCTAACGCCCCGCCGACGGAACCGGGTCCGCAGGCGGATCTGTCGAGAGGGACATACATGATCAAACGTCGACTATCGATCGCGCTCGCATCCAGTGCCGCTGTAGCCGCTGTGCTCACCGTGGTACCCGGGCCATCGCCCGCGGCGGCCGCTGTGGTCAACCAGCAACTCGACTGCGGCAGCTTGGGCGGCTCGCAGACCATGAAGGTCAACGGCACCGCCCCGTCCACGGTGGCCGCCAACGGAACCTTCACCGTCACCTTGGCCCCACAGACCGCCAAGGCCGAAGGGTCGGCCATCAAGAACCTCGAATGGGCCTTCCAAGCACCGGCTGGTTCCCTGGTGGTCGCCGGTTCTGCGACCACCGTCGGTTCCGGCAGCACCACTGGGGGCTCGATAGGTACGCCCACCACGGCTATCAGTGGAAACACCGTATTCCTGCGGGTACCCGGCAAGATCGGAAACGGCGCCACCTTCACGCCGCCCGCGCTGCGCTTCGACGTCAAAGCCACCGGCGCTGTTGGCGCCCAGTTGCCGATGAAGGTCCGCACCGGCGCTTCTGCCTACAAACTCACAGCCGACGTCGCTGGTGGAATCAACGTGTCATGCACGGCCAAGAACCCGGTCAACACCTTCACCAACACCGCCATCACGGGCGGAACGACCACCACCACGACCGGTGGAGGCAGCAGCACCACCACGACCACGACCACGACCACGGCTCCACCAGCAACCACCACCGAGACGTGGACGCCCACCGGTGCCTGCGGAACGGTCCAGACCAAGGTCGTGCCGGCCGGCACCACCAAGGCCGCGCTCGTCGCCGTCGGAGCTAAGGGCGGCAAGGGCGAAGGCGTGGCCCTCGCCACCGGTGCCGACGGTCGTGACGGAAGCCGGGTGACAGCTACCGCGACACCTGCTCCTGGCTCCACCATCTCCGCCATCGTCGGCTGTGTCGGCGCCAACGGATCGTCATCATCAGGGACCGGCGGCGCCGGGTTCTCCGGCGGCGGCAACGGTGGCAAGGGCAATGGGGTTCTGACTTCGAACCACTATGGCGGCGGTGGGGGCGGCGCTTCGGCCATCTGCACCGGTGCCAACTGCACCACCACCCTGGCCACACCCCTCGTGGTGGCAGCGGGCGGTGGAGCTGGCGGCAGCCTCAACTGCGCCGGTACCCGGGTCGGGACCGGAGGTCTCGGCGGCTCCGGTTCCATGACGTCTGCCCCAGGTTCCTTGGGAACCGGTCCTTCCGGGGCCAACGGTGAGGGTGGCCTGCACTCCTCTGGTGGCGCTGGCGGAGCCAACAACGTGCCCGGAGTCGGGCGCGGTAGCAACGGCGGCGACGGCTCCCAGGGCAGCGGCACCAACTCCGGTGGCGGTGGAGGCGGCGGTGGCTACATCGGTGGCACCGGTGGTACCGGAACCAGCGGCGGCCTCGCGTTGTGCGCCGGTGGTGGTGGCGGAGGCGGCGGCTCCTCATTCTCCGCAACGTCCACCACGGCGGCGGCGTTCGCCACGGCCGCCACTGCATCAGCCGAGGTGACCTTCACCATCGTGACCGACCCGACCGACCCGACCGACCCGACCGACCCGACGGACCCGACCGAAGACGGCTCGGTGTTCGTGTCGCTGGTGCCCTGCCGCATCCTCGACACCCGCAACGAAGGTGGAGTACTTGGCAACGGTGCAACCAGGGTCGTCCAGGTCACCGGACGCCCTACCTGCACGGTGCCGGCCAAGGCCACCGCGGTCGAAGCTTCGGTCTCGGCGGTATCTCCGACGGCTGGCGGATACACCCGGCTCTGGCCGACCGGAGCAAACCCGGGGGCCACCTTCGTGAACTACTCCAAGTCCGAGGCGACCACAAACACCGGAGCGATCTCCATCGGTACCGGCGGTTCGATGAACATGAAGAACTTCGGTGGGCCATCGCACTACGTGATCGATCTGCAGGGCTACTACATCAAGCCTGCTGATCTGGCGTCGGGAACCGTCGGCTCCGTGTACGTGGCGATGAAGCCCTGTCGTATCCTCGACACCCGCAACGAGGGTGGGAGCATGGCAACCGGCGCCAGCCGGGCGGTCCAGGTAACCGGGCTTCCCAGTTGCTCGGTGCCCGCCAAGGCGACCGCCGTCGAGGCCTCGGTCAGCGCCGTCAGCCCCCGAGGTACCGGGTTCACACGAGTGTGGCCGAACGGTGCAGGACCGAACGCGACGTTCCTCAACTACTCGCTGGGTCAAGCCACGACCAACACCGGCGCCATCCCGATCGGCACCGAGGGCAAGGTGCGCATCGGCAACTTCGGTGCCCCGTCGGACTACACCTTCGACATCCAGGGTTACTTCATCGCCGCCGCAGACCTCGCTACGGGAGTCGTCGGATCCACGTACCATTCGCTCGTCCCCTGTCGGGTCTACGACAGCCGCATCGCCGACGGGTCGTTCCCGCCGAATCGGATGATCGACCGAACGGTCACCGGGACCAGCACCAATTGTGGGATCGCTCCGGGAGCCACCTCGTTCGAAGCATCGGTATCTGCGGCGTCCCCGTCCGCTTCCGGATTCACCCGCCTCTGGCCTCAAGGTGACTCCGCCGGTGGGGCGACTTCGGTGAACTATTCAAAGGACAAGGCAACGACCAACACCGGGTCCATCAGCCTGTCAGCAGCCGGTGGTGTCACCCTGAAGAACTTCGGGGGCCCCACCGACTACGTCATCGACGTGCAGGGCTACTGGAAGGTGCCGCAGGCATCCAGCTGAACACCTGATCAGCTGACAGAACCAACGAGGAGCCCAGCCCCTGTGGCTGGGCTCCTCCGCGTCCCGGTCACCGTCGGAGCTGAATATTGACCCGGGGGTCAAGGCTGGACCTACGCTCTGGCGGTGCCCCCGCCGACGACGCCCGAATCTGTCGATGACGAGGCCATCCGACACGACAACGCGGTCGACGACAACATCGATGCCTACGTAGACGGTGACCGCACCTTCGCCCCCGGAACGGCTCGGGCCGCGTTCAGCCATCCCACCTTCCGCACCGTCTACCTCGGCGCTTTCGCATCCAACATCGGTACCTGGATGCAGAACGTGGTGCTCGGGGCCCTGGCCTACGAACTCACCGGGTCGGCCACCTTCGTGGGCATC
>JBDTBS010000175.1:0-8281 GCA_039924035.1 Aquihabitans sp.
GGGCCAGCACCACCGACCGCAGCCTGAACGACCGAACCGAGCGTCCGCCGCCCTACGGGGCGGCTTCGCCGCGCCCGAGATCGAATCCGGTGGCGGAGCCGGAGTAGCCGACTAGCCAAACAGACGCTCGGGAGCGGTCTCGGAGCCTCGAAATCACCCCGGCAAGCCCTGGCGGACCAGCCGGACCATTCGACCGTCAGTTACGCGAACATGCAGGTCAGAGAACCGCGAACGGCCCGTCGGTCGGTCAGCAGCTCTTTATGAACACCTGGACCACGAACACTCGGTTGCCGTTCTTGGCCACACCGATTCCGACACCGTTCCAGGTCCTGCTGATGGCATTGGCCTTGTGTCTGGACGAAGTCATGAACTGGTTCTGTACGGCCTGGATGGAACCCCCGTAGGCCACGTTCTCGCCCAAGCTGGTCCAGCAGCTGGAGATCCCACTGGACAACGTCGAGTGGTAGAGGTTGTTCTCCTTGGCCAGCTTGTTGGCCCATGCCTGGGCCTTGGCCTGCGCCTGCTGGTTGGTGACGAGCGTGGGTACCCCGTTGGCGGTGCGATCGGCGTTGAGGGCCTTGAGGGCCGCGGACTGATCGCCGTTGAGGCAGGCACTCAAAACCAGAGCCATCACCGCGGCCACAGCAACCATGGCCGAACGCCGCAAAACCTTGGTACCAACCACTGACTTTTCGGTGCTGACGTCCATGACACGAACCCCCCTCGGGCCTACTACCGGTTAGACCACCCAGAGTAGCCCGCCGGTCACGCAGAGGTGTTGAAATTCTCGGTGGACGAGGCTTCAGGTCAGGAGGTAGCCGATGCCCACCTGAATGCGGCAGGTTCTCACCCGGTGGTCATCTCCACCAGCTTGGCCACGGTGTTGGCATTGCGAGCGGTGCCAACCTCGGCCAGACCGCGTTCGAGCGCTCATGGCGTCGGTCTACACCGTGCTGCCTGAGGTCGCCCGTCTCGGTCGGTACGGTGGCCACCATGACCGATGCCTCTACCCCTTCTGCCGATGAGGTCGCCGACCTGGCCCGCCGACTTTTCGATGCTGCCCGGGCCGGCGACACCGAGATGCTGAGCGGCTACATCGACGCCGGAGTCCCCGTGGACCTGGCCGCGGCCAGCGGCGATACCTTGATCATGTTGGCCGCCTATCACGGCCATGTGGCCACGGTGTCGGCCTTGCTGGCCCGGGGGGCCAACCCGAACCATCCCAACGACAAGGGGCAGACCCCCCTCGCCGGAGCGGTGTTCAAGGGCTTCGAAGAGGTCATCGACGCGTTGGTAGCTGGCGGGGCCGACCCCGACGGAGGGCAGCCGTCCGCCCGCGCCGCAGCCCAGATGTTCGAGCGCACCGATCTGTTGGCGCGTCTCGACCGCCGCTGAGCCGACAAGCCCGGCTGCCGACCACCCTCTACCGTGGCTGGCATGGAACTGCGCATCTTCACCGAGCCCCAGCAGGGGGCGACCTACGACGATCTGCTGGCCGTGGCCCTCGAAGCCGAACGACTCGGCTTCGGGGCGTTCTTTCGGTCCGACCACTACCTCCACATGGGCGGCTCCCCCGGTCCTGGCTCCACCGATGCGTGGATCACCCTGGCCGGTCTGGCCCGCGATACATCCACCATCCGCCTCGGCACCCTGGTCACCGCGGCCACGTTCCGCTACCCGGGACCGCTGGCGGTGTCAGTGGCCACCGTCGACGCCATGAGCGGAGGACGGGTCGACCTGGGTCTCGGAGCGGGCTGGTTCGAGGCTGAGCACGATGCCTTCGGCATTCCGTTTCCCTCGCTGGGCGAGCGCTTCGATCGCCTCGAAGAGCAGTTCGAGGTGATCACCGGTCTGTGGGACACACCAGAGGGCGAGCGCTTCGACCACCCGGGCGGCCACTACCCCGTCACCGACTCGGTGGCCCTGCCCAAACCGGTGCAGTCACCTCGGCCACCGATCATCGTGGGCGGCAAAGGGCCCAAGCGCACTCCAAGGCTGGCCGCTCGCTTCGCCGACGAGTTCAACGTGCCCTTCAGCGATGTCGACACCACCAGTGCACAGTTCGACCGTGTTCGCGCCGCCGTGACCGACGCCGGACGAGAAGCCTCCTCGATGATCTACTCGGCCGCCCAGGTGGTCTGTGTCGGCTCCAACGACGCCCAAGTAGCCAAGCGGGCAGCAGCGATAGGTCGAGAGCCCGACGAGCTCCGAGAGAACGGGGCCGCAGGGTCGCCAGCCGAGGCCATCGAACGTCTGACTCGCTTTGCTGAAGCCGGAGCCACTCGGGCCTACCTACAGGTGCTCGACCTGTCGGACCTCGACCATCTCCGCCTGATCGCCGACGAGGTCCTCCCCGCCGTCTCCGGCCTCTGACGACCACAGCCCCTAGCTGGGGTCAGATGAGTCCGAGGGCCACCATGGCATCGGCCACCCGCACGAAACCGGCGATGTTGGCTCCGAGTACGTAGTCGCCGGGGCGGCCGTACTCCTCTGCCGTTGCCGCGCACTGGTGGTGGATCGACTGCATGATCGCTTCCAGCCGTTGCTCGGTGAAGTCGAAGTCCCATCGGGCCCGGGCTGCGTTCTGCTGCATCTCCAGCGCTGAGGTGGCCACGCCGCCAGCGTTGGCGGCTTTGCCCGGAGCGAACAGGATGCCGGCCTCCTGGAGCACCTCGAGGCCGTCTCGGGTGGTGGGCATGTTGGCGCCCTCAGCCACTGCGATGCACCCGTTGGCCACCAGACGGCGGGCATCGGACCCGGTCAGTTCGTTCTGGGTGGCGCACGGGAGTGCCAGCTCGGCGGGAATCTCCCAGATGTTGCCGTGGGGGTGGTGCAGTGACCCGGCACGCAGCTTCACGTATTCGGACAACGAGGCCTTCTGTACCTGCTTGACCTCGTGGAGGGTCTCCAAGTCGATGCCTTCGGGGTCGTAGACGTAGCCACGGGAGTCCGAGCACGCAACGACTCGACCGCCGAGTTGCTGCAGCTTGGCAATGGCGTGGGTGGCCACGTTGCCCGAGCCCGACACGATGCAGATCCGGTCGGCGATGCTGCGGCCCTGGACCTTGAGCATCTCCTGCAGGAAGAACACGGTGCCGTAGCCGGTGGCTTCGGTGCGCACGAGGGCGCCACCCCAGGTGAGTCCCTTGCCGGTCAGGACGGCCGACTCGTAGCGGTTGGTGATTCGCTTGTACTGGCCGAACATCCACCCGATCTCACGAGTTCCAACACCGATGTCGCCGGCGGGCACGTCGGTGTACTCACCGATGTGGCGGTACAGCTCGGTCATGAAGCTCTGGCAGAAGCGCATTATCTCGGCGTCGCTACGACCTTTGGGGTCGAAGTTGGCCCCACCCTTGCCGCCCCCGATGGGCATGCCGGTGAGCGCGTTCTTGAAGGTCTGCTCGAACCCGAGGAACTTCATGGTCCCCTGGTTCACCAACGGATGGAATCGCAGGCCGCCCTTGTAGGGACCCAGGGCAGAGTTGAACTCCACCCGATAGCCGCGGTTGATGTGGACCTCGCCCTTGTCGTCCTGCCATGGGACCCGGAAGGTGATCTGACGTTCGGGTTCACAGATCCGCTGGATGATCTTGTGATGGGTGTACCTGGGAGCCTTGGCGATGGCCAGGCCAACAGATCCGAGAACTTCGCCCACAGCCTGGTGGAACTCGGGTTCGCCCGGGTTCCGTCGCTTCACGTCGTTGTAGATCGCGTCGAGCGTTTGGTCTTGCACATTGCCTCCGGGCCGCGGGCGGCGGACGTCAGGGATCTTTCAGGTTCCCCCGCCAGAGCGTCATGGGCCAAGTCGACCGGATCTCGTGGGGTCTGGCTAGTCGGTTGGGCAACTGTCACCCGCGCCCTCCCGTTTCTGTTCGAACAGGGTGTGATCGTCGGAGAACAGGGACACCCCCAGCACCTTGAAGTCGTAGCCGGTCTCCATGACCGTCTTCACGTAAGCCCGTTTACACACCGGCCCCCAGCTCAGGCTGGAACCGATCGTGAAGCCCGTGTGTAGGTAGGGCACCAGGAGTTGGTCGAAGATGCTGATCTCGAACCGTGGAAAGGCCACTCCGAACTGGGCATCGACGGGGGTGCCGATCATGCCTGCGGCATCGGCGGGGTCGGGGTTCATCTCCAACCCGGGCAGCTTGCCGCGTGATTCGATCGATGAACCCGAGTAGCTGAACCCGGTACTGCCCGAGTAGTCGAAGCTGGCCTTGGCCGTGGCCGATGCCTCTCCCGACACCGTGATGTTGCCAACCACCTTCGTGGTGATGCCGATCGTCACCGGCACCGGTCCCACGAACACGATGTACTTGAACATCAAACCGGGCAGTTTGAAGTCGATCTCGCCGGTGCCCGCTCCGGCGGCGGCGATGGACAGGTCCATCTTGCCGGCCAGGTCCTTTTGTTCGACCGACATCGAGGACAGCTTTCCGCCCTTGTAGGTGGCGCTACCGGTGGACGTGACCGTGTTCAGGGTGCCCTTGGCGGTGTAGGCCAACTTTGCTTCGCCGGCCACTTCGCGCTTCACCTGGGTGACCACGTCGATCTTGTCTCTGGTGGCCGCGAGCCGGAACAGGTATTCGTTGCCGTCACCAGAGAAGGTCCACTCCATTGACCCCTCCTTGTCGGCCTGCGCGGTGACGGCGTGGTGGATGCCCTGGCCATCGATCATGGACAGACCAGCGAAGAGGACCTCACCCGGCTGCATCGGGCGCTGATCTCGACGCAGCGATGCCGGTTGGACCTCTAGTCCCCCGCTGCTTTCATCGGGGACGAAGCCCGACGAGAAGTCGAGCGGTGCCTCCCAGGACATGGTGCCGTTCTCGATGATCTCAGAGAGGTCGGTCTCAGAGGTGGCGACGGCGATCCGGCCACCGTCCTCGGTGATTCCGGTGACTCGGCCCATGCCGATGCCGGGCACGACCATCACGTCACCGGAGCTCACCGTGCCGCCGCTGAAGGATCCGGCGTCGAACACGAAGGTGCCACTGTCGGATTCGATGAATCCGGCGGTGGTCCTTTCATCGAGGATCACGGCATCGTCAGCCAGCTCAACGTCCCAGGTGGTCTTCGCATCGTCGACGACGAGATCGGAACCGGCCGCCGCCGCTCCTCTGCCGCCCGAAGCAACAGCCCCGTCCGACTTCCCGGGGGTCTGCATCTCGCTGTCGCGGTCTTGCCCACCGCCGCCACTAGCCCCACTCCCGGCGTCCACGCCACAGGCCGCCACGACGAGAGAAGCAGTCAGAGCTAGCACCGCCGATCGGCGACCTCGACCCCGAACACCTCGGCGCCAAGAATCGCCAATGCTGTCGTTTGGTTCCTGCTTCACCACAGTTGAATCTCCTCACTACGCAATCACCGCTCCTGCTCATGGAGGTCGGCACCTTCGCTGACCATAGGAAACGTCCTGTGACTCAGCTGAAAGTCCTGACCGTGTCGGCGTCGAAACACCAGGATCGGCGTCACGGGCCAGACTCGTCAGGTGAACGATGAACCGACGCCCCTTTTGCGGGCCAAGCGCTACGACCAGCCGTCGGTGTTTCAGCCGGCCAACCTGCTGCGGGAAGGCCGTCGCCAACGGGGTCGGCCAGATGTGGCGGTGCCAGCCGTGTGCCTGCTCGATCCCGACGGTGACATCGTCCGCAACATGATCGCCACCGGAACAGGGACCGAGCACCCGGGCTGGGCCTGCTACCACACGACACTTTGGACCTTGGATCTGGATGGCACCGAGGTCGGCGTGGTCGGCTGTGCTGTTGGAGCGTCGTTCGCGGTGTTGGTGGCCGAGCAGTTGTTCGTGTCGGGGTGTGAGTTGCTCGTCAGCATCACTTCATCGGGGTCGATCACGTCGGTGGCCGACGCTCCCTACTTCGTGATCATCGACCGGGCCCTACGAGACGAGGGCACCAGCCTCCACTACCTGCCACCGAGCGACTGGGCCTCGGCACCCAGTCATCTCGTCGAGGCCCTGACCGGCAAGATCACCGATCTCGGTCAACCGGTGGTCACCGGGGCCACATGGACCACCGATGCCCCCTACCGGGAGACCGAGACGGCCATCGCCGCCGCCGAGGACCTCGGGATCGTGGCCGTCGAGATGGAGGCCGCCGCGCTGTATGCCTTCGCCGCTGTCCACGGCCGTGACGTGGTGTGCGTCGCTCACGTGACCAACACCATGGCCACCGACGGCGACGACTTCGAAAAGGGTGAGGCCAACGGTGCGTTGGATGCCTTGCACCTCACCGGGGCCATCATCGAGAGGCTGCGGGCGGGCGATCTTCGGGCCGACGTTGGGTGAAGCCTCGCAAGGCTGGCACGGTGGATAGGACGCTCGGATCGCTTCGGCGACCAAACGATGGAGGTCTGTGGTGACAGAGAACGGGTTCGATGAGAAGGCAGCAACTTGGGACGACGATCCCGGTCATGTGGAGCGGGCCACCAACGTGGCCGACGCCATCCGAAAGACGCTGCCGCTCGGCCCGTCGGTCCGGCTGTTTGAGTACGGCGCCGGAACTGGTCTGGTGTCCCAGGCTCTGCGCTCAGCGGTCGGGACCGTCACCATGGCCGACACGTCGGCAGGCATGCGAGAGGTGATGCAGGCCAAGGTCGATGGTGGTGTCATCGCCGATGCCACGGTGTCGGACATGGACCTGGCCGCCGGGCCCGTACCCGAACCTCACGACCGCTTCGACCTGATCGTCACCGTGCTCACCTTGCATCACATCCCCGAACTGGCGCCGGTGCTGGACAACTTCGCCTCCCTCCTGGCCCCTGAGGGCCACCTGGCCATCGTCGACTTCGACCGCGAGGACGGGTCGTTCCACGGCGACGGGTTCGACGGACACCACGGCTTCGACCACGACGCCCTCACCGCCGACCTGGCGCAGGCCGGGTTCCGCAACGTCAGCTTCCAACCCTGCCACCACGTGATCCGCGACGAAAAGCCCTATCCGATGTTCTTGGCCTTGGCCGCCCGCTGATCCAGTAGCGGACCTGAAAAGGTGAACCGGAACACGGGCACGGGTCGACCGGCCCGCCGCTCGTAGACCTCGACGCGAGGCCACTGGTCCAACAGGGTCGGCCACAGCCGGTCGCGCTGCTCCCCCTCTAGTTCCTCGGCCTGGACCTTGCGTCGGTCTCGCCGAACCGTGACCGCGGCCTCGGGATCGGCCCGGAGGTTGTGTACCCAGTCGGGCATCCGGGTCTGTCCGTTGGCACCGCCCACCACGACCAGCGAACCCTCTGCCTCCTCATGGAAGGCCAAGGCCGTGGTGCGCTCCTGGCCCGAACGCCGACCAGTGGTGTGCAGGAGCAGCACCGGCGTACGGAACAGCACCGAGAAGAGGCTCCGCCCCCAACGGCGGATCTGAGCCACCTCCAAGGGCTGGGCCAGGCGTCGCAGCGGCCCGGCACGGTCGTACACGTTGCCAGCCCGACGTTCGCCCATGGAACGAGTCTGACCGATGGCTCCGTCGGAGAGACTCGTCGTGGACCGGACCTGACGAGGCCGTGGAACCCCACCTACCATCGACCTGGGTGGCCGCAACCTGGTCACCGCCGACGAGGGTGTCCCGTACCGGCTGGTGCAAAGACGGGCTCAGGAGACCTGATCATGGCCTGGCTACTGCTCTTCATCGCGGGACTACTAGAGGTGTCGTGGGCCTCGGTGCTGCCGTCCACCCAAGGTCTGACCAAGCCGGGGCCTACCGCCGCCTTCCTGGTCCTGCTGGCCGGAAGCATGTATCTGCTGGCCAAAGCCACCGAAACGATTCCCCTCGGCACCGCCTATGTGGTGTGGACCGGCATCGGCGCGGTGGGCGCCGCTTCTGTCGGCATGCTCCGCGGAGAACCAGCGACAGCCCTGCGCATCGCCTTCCTGGCCATCATCGTCGTCGGCATAGTCGGCCTGCAGTCCACCAGCAACACCTGATTTCACCGTCCGCTACAAGCAGCGGATCAGGACCGATCTTTGTCCGCCGGTCTTCTCGAAGGGACCCTTCTCGTCGGGCGGGCGGCAACGGCGGAAGCCGACATCCTCATGGCATACCTCCCGAGGAGGCCGTGACCGGGGCACGTCAGGTCAGACGGTGGCGCGGCGACGCACGGAGAGGATGCCGGCACCGCAGCCGAGGGCTAGCAGGCCAATGCCGATCAGGGTCCCCATCTCCGAACCGGTGCCGGGGAGAGAGGTCGTCGGCGTACCGGGCCCAGGCGTATCCGGCCCTGGAGTGCTCGGCCCTGGAGTGCTCGGCCCTGGAGTGCTCGGCCC
>JBDTBS010000176.1:0-5365 GCA_039924035.1 Aquihabitans sp.
GTCGGACCTACTGGCACCAATCCAGCCCTTTAGCTCAAGTGGATAGAGCACCTGACCACGGATCGGAAGCTTGGGGTTCGAGTCCCTACCCGATGCCGATAGCGCTCCAATGCGCCCCGCCGATCTCCAGTTCCCCGGGTCGGTCCTTGTAGACGGTGATGTCCACCTGGTTCTCGCTGTCGCCTTCGCCTTGGGTCGACCAGCCTCGGATCCGGCTGCCCTCGTCGTCGAGTTCCAGCGGGCTGAAGCCCGCGCTCACCAAGATCTCGCCGTAGGCATCGATCATCTCCGAGAGGGGCTTGTCCACATAGGCCTCGATGACGAAGGCAGCTCGCCCGCTGTACTGGCCACTTCCCATCTGCCCGGTACCGATGACGTCCACCCGGTCATAGTCAGGAAGCGGGATGGCGGGGAAGTCGCCGGGAAGCGAGCCCTCCTGCGAGGCGCCGTCGTCGGAGCCGTCGCCATCTGCGTCACTGTCTTCGTCGGCGGGCGGCGGGTCGCTCGCGGCGGGATCAGAACTCGAATCGTCGGAGTCGCCGACGCCGATCGGCACGGTCGTGGTGGTGTCTGCCGCTGGGGTATCGCTCGCGTCCGAGTCTGATGAGCACGCCGCTGCCGTGCTGATCATCGCCGTGAGCGCGACCAGAGCGAAGAGCGTTCGAGTCGAGCGGAGGACGGATTTGTCGATCATGGTTGATGACCCATCTGTTGGTGGTCGGTCAGATCAGCTGGCCACCGTAGGCCACCGGTCAGGGGCGGTCGGCCAAGGCCACATTGACTCTGACCTGGGCGGATGCCACCGGGTTCAGCCACTGGGGTCGCGCTACGGCTCAGGAGATCTGGAGCTTGGCGGAACTCAGTCGACGTACTGATCGAGCAAGAGGTGGGTGGCGATGTCGAGCTCATCGGCCACCTTGTCGATACCCGACCAGCCGTTGACCCAGCCGATCAGCGCCGAGAACCACACATGGCCGAGGGTGCGGGTCAGTTGGATCTGATAGTCGGGGTCGAAGTCGTCACCGAGCGCGTTGGCCAGGATCCGGTTCATCGACGCGGCCACGTCTTCTTGGCACGAAGCGGCGCCCCGGTCGGGCGACAACAGCGCGGTGACCACAGACTCCGAGAGCTTTGGCTCCTTTTCCATGGCTCGGGTGGCCCGGGCCAAGACGTCGTGCACCCGTTCGGTCACCGTCTCGCCTTTGGGTGGACGTTGGCCCACCCGTCGTTCGAGGTCGTGGACCCACTCCACCATGGCCGCGGCCAGCAGGTGGTCCTTCGAGGAGAAGTAGCGGTAGATGGTGCCGAGGGCGACGTCCGCGTTCGTGGCCACGTCGCGCATCTGCACGGCGTCGTAGCCACCGGAGGCGCCGAGGTCGAGCGCGGCCCGGATGACCCGTTCGCGCCGAGCAGCCTGGCTTTTGGTGAGGGTGGCCGTTTGGACGTCCATCTGGCCGGTCACCTTAGGAGCCGCTGCGTCCCAGATCGCGGAAGGCCACATCCCGGTCGGTGCGGGGCTCACGCGGGAGGCCGAGAACCCGCTCGGCCATGATGTTGCGCTGCACCTCGTTGGAGCCCCCGGCGATGCGGATGGACGGAGCGTAGAGGAACCGGGCCTGCCATTCGGTTCCGGCGGGAGCGTCGTCGGCCAGCAGCATCCCCTCGGGGCCGAGGAGCTCCAGCGCGGTGTCGCCCAAGAGGCGTAGGTATTCGGCCGCGAACAGCTTCATGACAGAGGTCTCAGGACCGGGGGGCACACCCTTGCTGAGCGCGGTCTGGAGACGAAAGCCGTGGTAGCGCTGTATCTGCTGACGGATCCAGCAGTCGACGAGCTTCTGACGCAGGGTGAGGTCGTCGGAACGACCACGCTTGCGAGCCAACCCGATCAGGGCCACGGTGTCGCTCGACTTGTTGGCCCCGGCGATCAGGCCCCGCTCGTTGGACAGGGTGGTGATGGCACAGCCCCAGCCGCCGTTCACATCCCCGAGAACGTTCTCGGCGGGGATGCGCACCTCGTCGAGGAACACCTCGCTGAAGTGCTCAGACCCGGTCATCTGCTTGAGCGGACGGATGTCGAACCCAGGGCTCTTCATGTCGACCAGGAAGTAGGTGATCCCCCGGTGCTTGGGCTGATCGGGGTCGGTCCTGGCCAGCAGGATGCCCCAGTCGGCTTCACCGGCTCCCGACGTCCACACCTTCTGACCGGTCACCACCCACTCGTCACCGTCGAGCACTGCCCGGGTGGCCACGTTGGCCAAGTCGGATCCGGCGTCGGGCTCGCTGAACAGCTGGCACCAGATCTCCTCGCCTCGCAGCATCGGGCGCAGGAAGCGCTCCTTCTGAGCATCGGTGCCGTGGCGCAGGATGGTGGGTCCGGCCATGCCGATACCCACTGCGAAACTATTGAGGCTCACCCCGAAATCGTTGGCCTCTTGCCCCCAGATCACCGACTGCATGGAGGTGCCGCCTCGACCCCCGTGCTCCTTCGGCCAGGTGATGCCGGCCCAGCCTTCGTCGACCATGAGTTGCTGCCAGGCCCGGGCCCTGGCCATGAAGTCGGCCGGATCCATGGTGCGCTCGAGGTAGCCCGTGGAGAAGTCGTCGGGGCCACCCTTGGCCGGAGCGTTCGCCTCCAGCCAGGTCCGAGCCTCGGTGCGGAAGGCGGCTTCCTCGGGAGTGTCGTCGAAGTCCACGGCGCCAGACTAGAACAGGTTCTAGTCTGGGAGGACATTACGTCTTCCGTCGGATGCTGCGTCCCGAAAGTGGCAGAATCCGCTCGACCCATCACTTCGCGGGAGCACCCATGCAACGCCTCACCGGCCTCGACGCTGCCTTTCTCTACCTAGAGACACCAACCCACCACATGCACGTGGCCATGACGATGGTCCTCGATCCGTCAACGATCCCCGGCGGCTACAGCTTCGAGGGCCTCAAGGAGTTCATCCGGGGCCGTCTCCACCTGGTGCCGCCGTTCCATCGCCGGCTGGTGGAGGTGCCGCTCAACCTGGCCCACCCCGTGTGGGTCGAAGACCCCAACTTCGACATCGACTACCACATTCGCCGCATCGGCTGTCCGGCCCCCGGCGGTCGACGTGAGCTCGGTGAGATGGCAGGACAGATCGCCAGCACCCCCCTAGACCGCAGCAAGCCGCTCTGGGAACTGTGGGTGGTGGAAGGCCTGAAGCAGGACCGCATAGGTGTGGTCACCAAGGTTCACCACGCGGCCATCGACGGTGCCTCCGGAGCCGAACTCATGGTCCACCTGTTCGACCTGGCGCCGGAGAGCGCCGATCCCCCTGTGCCGCTAGACGCCGAGCCCGAGGAGATCCCCTCCGACCTGGAACTGCTCGGCTACGCCGCTGCCTCCCGGTTCCGCAAGGCGATCGCTCTGCCGAAGCTGCTGGGCGAGACCATCGCTGCCGTGTCGAGGGTGGCCGCCGGTCGCCGTGCCCTGGACCGTCGAGTCGGCGCCGCCCCGCTGACGGCACCCAAGACACCATGGAACGGTCCGCTCAGCACCCTGCGCGACACGGCCTTCGCCCGGATTCCCCTGGAAGACATCCGGGCTCTCAAGACCCATTTCGGGTGCACGGTCAACGACGTGGTGCTGGCCCTGTGCGCCGGCACGCTGCGCTCCTACCTCCTCGACCACGGAGGGGTGCCCGAGCAGCCGCTCATTGCCACCTGTCCAGTGTCGGTTCGTCCCGACGGCGATGCCAACCTCGGCAACAAGGTATCGGCCATGTTCACCACGCTCGATACCAACCTGACCGACCCGGTGGAACGCCTGCGGGCCATCCAGGCCTGCACCGTGGGGGCCAAAGAAGAGCACAATGCCGTTGGCGCCGACATGCTCCAGAACTGGGCCGAATACGCGGCCCCCAACACGTTCAACCTGGCCTCTCGCCTGTATTCCAGCCTTGGCCTGGCCGGCAGTCACCGCCCCATCCACAACGTGATCATCTCCAACGTGCCCGGGCCGCCGTTCCCGCTCTTCTACGCCGGAGCCAAGATGATCGCCGCCTACCCGATGGGCCCGGTCATGGAGGGCGTCGGCCTCAACATCACGGTGCTCAGCTACCAGGGCTCGGTCGACATCGGCTTCCTGGTCGACCGAGACCTCATCCCCGATGTGTGGGACATGGCCGAGCATGTCCATGGGGCCCTGGCCGAGCTCCAAGAGGCCGCCGGGCTCACCCCGTCGACCCCCGAGCCCGACCCCGTGGAACCATCCGAGCCGGCCCCCCGGTTGCGGCTGATGCCCGACCCCGAGCCCGAGGTCGAAACGAAGCCGAGGCCAGTAGCCCGCAAGGTGGATGCCGAGATGGCTCCCGCAGCCCCGATCTCGCCGACACCGACGCCGACGCCAACGCCAAGCAAGGAGGCCCCAGCCAAGAAGGCTGCCGCCAAGAAGATTGCAGCGAAGAAGGCCCCGGCCAAGAAGGCCGTCGCGAAAAAGGCCCCGAGCAAGAAGGCCGCGGCCAAGAAGACCCCCGCCAAGAAGGCTTCTGCCAAGAAGGCTTCTGTTCGCAAGCCTGCGGCCAAGAAGACCGTGGCCAAGAAAGTTGCGACGAAGACGGCCCCACCACAGTCGTAGCCCTACCGCCGGCTACGTTCTTGAGGACAAAGTGGCTAGCCAGTAGCCATTGCCTCCTCAAGAACGGCAGCAAGCCAGGCGACCGCCCTTCTTGAGGGTGAGGTGGCTAGCCACTAGCCACTTTCTGCTCAAGAACCGTTGGGCCAGGTGGTGTAGAACCCCGGGCATGGGGATCGACTCGGGATTCAACATCGCTGGCCTGTTCGAACGGGCCGTCGACGTCGTCCCCGACCGCCTGGCCCTGGTGTGCGGCGACCGCCGCCTCACCTATGCCGAGTTCGACCGGGAGGCCAACCAGTTGGCCAACCACCTGCTGGGCGAGGGCTTCGGTCACGACGATCACATCGGCATCTACGGCCAGAACTCCGCCGAGTGGCTGGTGGCCATGGTTGCGGTCTTCAAGATCAGAGCGATACCGATCAACATCAACTTCCGCTATGTGGAAGACGAGCTGACCTATCTGTTCGACAACGCCGACCTGGTGGCCTTGATCCACGACCGGGCCTACGCCGACCGCATCGCCGCAGTGCTCCCCGGAGTCCCCGGCCTCCGACATTTCGTGTCGGTAGAGGACGGCAGCGGCATCGACGCATCAGTACTGCCCGAGGCCGTCACCTGGGCCGAGGCCATCGACGAGGCATCGTCAGAGCGACCGCAACTTGCCCGCTCGGGCGATGACCTCTACGTGCTCTACACCGGCGGTACCACCGGTATGCCGAAGGGGGTGGTGTGGCGCCACGAGGACGTCTTCTATGCCCTCGGCGGCGG
>JBDTBS010000177.1:0-31820 GCA_039924035.1 Aquihabitans sp.
TATCGAGAACTGGCCACCCAGCTCCTGGCCAGCCGCAACGGGAAGGCCCGTCGGCCATGACCGAAGACCCCACCACCCCCGACGACATCCCCGCCGAGGGCCACCGGGCCCCTGCCGGCCGGAAAGCATCCGGCCGACGCCGCTCGCTCGACCCTCAGGGTCGCCGGGCGCTGTTCGACACTCCAGTGAGTGCGGCACGAGACACCATCCGCTCCGGTAAGCCTCGCGAGGGCAAGGAAGCCCTCTATTCCACGGGGCCTCGTCAGGCCGGCACCGTCGTGGTCACCTGCTCGTCGTGTACGGCACGATCTCGCATCAACCTCACCGATCTGGGCCTGCGCTGGTTGACCGGTTCGGTGTGGCTGCCCGGCCGCCGCAACGGCCACTGGATGCGGTGCCCCAGCTGCGGCAAGCGGACCTGGTGCAGCGTCGGTTGGCAGGAGTAGCCAGCCTGCTCCTGCGGGCCGAGCTTCCCAGCTCGGCCCGCCGCAGGATTCCACGGTCCATCCGCTCGATCGACCCGATCGAGTTGCTGCGGCTGGTGCTGGTCATTGCCCAAGGGGCCATGATCGCGGTGACGTGGCCGCTGTGGCAGGCCCGCACCGACATCCCCAACCTGCCGCTCATAGACGGTCTCCCGCAGACCGGTGTGGTCTGGGTTCTGCTGGCCACCCTGGTCCTGACGGTGGCCCGACCCCGCGAGGGCATCGTGGTCCACGTGTTGGTCCTGGCCTATGCGCTGATGGCCGATCAGATGCGCCTGCAACCCGAGTGGATCTCGGTGGCTCTGCTACTGGTGGCCACCGGCCCGTGGCGCCATGCCCGCACGCTCGGCTGGGCTCACCTCGGGTCCCTGTGGCTGTGGGCCGGTATGGCCAAGCTCACCAGTGCGGGCTTCGAGGCGACCTCAGCGCACACCGTGGCCACCAACCTGGGAGTGAGCAGCCTGGCGCCGGTGCTCACCTGGGCCATCCCGTTGTTCGAGGTGGCGTTGGGCGTGGCCGTGGCCCGGACCGCCTGGCGGAGCAACGCCATCGGGCCGGCGGTGCTCCTGCACGCTGGGTCGATCGTGGTCCTGCGGATGGGCCTCGACTGGGAGATCTTCTGGTGGAACCTGGCCCTGGTCGCATCAGCACTGGTGCTGCTGCGACCCGAGCGGGCACGGGGCCCTCGCCCCCGGTCGGGCGGACGCGTGTCCCTCACGACTCAGGCTGGTCTGCGCACCGCTCTGGTGGTTGGGCTCTACCTCTACCCCGCAGGCATGTACGTGGGCCTGGTCGATCCCTACCTCGGCTACAACCTCTACGCCGGCAGCAACCCCACCGCGGATGTGTGCGATGTCAACGGGTGCACCCGCTATGCCATCAACATCTCCGGGGCGGCCATAGGCACGCAGGTTCCGACGTCACCACGGATCTTCGAAGCCTGGTTCCAGTCGATCTGTCGACCCGGCGACGAACTGCGGATCACCGGGATGAAGCTACGTCCGCCGCTCGACGGTCTGGACGTTGCCCAGCCGTCGTCGTCGACCTGCGATCGAGGCTGACCGAAATATCAGGTGAAGTGGACCGACCCGTCGCCCTTGTGGACAGTGCCGATCTGCACGGCCCTGGAACCGGCGGTGCGCAGCGTGTCGATGGCCCGATGGGCATCGTCTGGCGACACCACCACCACCATGCCGATGCCCAGGTTGAAGACCTTGCGCATCTCGTCGACCGCGATGTCACCGGCCCGTTGGATCTCTCCGAAGATGCGGGGCTCTTCCCAGGTGCCGGAGTCGATGGTGGCATCGATTCCCTTGGGCAGCACCCGAGTGAGGTTGCCGGCCAGGCCTCCACCGGTGATGTGGGCAACGGCCGCGATCTCCACCTGGCGTTGCAGGGCCATGATCGCCGGGGCGTAGATGACCGATGGAACGAGCAGTTCCTCGGCCAACGTGCGTGAGGTTCCCTCATAGGCCGGTTCGTCGAGCGACCGTCCGGCCGTTTCCAACAGGGCGTGACGGGCCAGTGAGTAGCCGTTGGAGCGGAGCCCCGGCGACGGCAGACCGATGATCACGTCACCGGGGGTCACGTTCTCGCCGGTGATGAGCTGGTCTCGTTCGGCCACCCCCACCGAGAAGCCGACGAGGTCGAACTCGCCGGGCTCCATGGCCCCGGGGTGCTCGGCCATCTCGCCGCCGATGAGAGCGCAGCCGGCCTGGCGGCAGCCTTCGGCCACGCCTTCCACCAACTGTTCGATGTGGTCGGGGTCGAGCTTGCCCACCGCGATGTAGTCGAGGAAGAAGAGCGGCTCGGCGCCCTGGCACACCAGGTCGTCGACACACATGGCCACCAGGTCGATCCCGATGGTGTCGAACGTGTCGGCCGCCTGGGCGATCACGGCCTTGGTGCCCACGCCGTCGGTGGACGACACCAGCACTGGGTGGCGGTAGCGGTGGTTGGCGAAGCTGAACAGCCCGCCGAATCCGCCGATGTCGCCGATGACCTCGGGACGGAAGGTGGAGCGCACCTTGTCCTTGATGCGCTGTACGGCTTCCTCGCCGGCGGCGATGTCCACGCCCGCGGCTTCGTAGGTCTCACCCATTGGTCTTGTGGTCCTCGGTCCGGTGGTGGGTCTAGCGCTGACGGGCTTCGTCGGCAGGGAGCTGCGTGCTGAACAACCCGGTGTTGCCCAGCATGGCCGGTGCGGCCGTGGGGGCACAGCCGTGAGCGGTCTGATCGCCGCCGTCGAGCATGCTCTTGCTGAGCGAAACAGGAACTTCGATGGGGTATTCGCCGGTGAAGCAGGCGTGGCAGAAGCCGGCGCCGCTGGTACCCGTGGAGGAGATCAGGTGGTCGAGCGTGATGTAGGCCAACGTATCGACGTTGAGGTAGTCGCGGATGTCGTCGACGGTGAGGTTGTGGGCCAGCAGATCGGAGCGGCGACCGGTGTCGATCCCGAAGAAGCACGACCATTTCACCGGTGGCGACGTGATGCGCAGGTGTACCTCTTTGACCCCCGACTCCCGCAGCATCTTCACCAGTTGCTTCTGAGTGGTGCCCCGCACGATGGAGTCGTCGACCACGACAACTCGCTTGTCGACCAGGTTCTCGCGCAGCGGGTTGAGCTTCATGCGCACCGCCTGGGCCCGCAGGGCCTGACTGGGGGCGATGAATGTCCGGCCGATGTAGCGGTTCTTGACCAGACCCTGCCCGTAGGGGATGCCGCTGGCCCGGGCATAGCCCTCGGCCGCGGGTAGGCCGGACTCGGGGACGCCCATCACCATGTCGGCCTCGACGGGGGCCTGCGCGGCCAACAGCTCGCCCTGACGGACCCGAGCGTGGTGGACGCTGCGGCCGTAGAGGCGGGCATCAGGGCGAGCGAAGTAGACGAACTCGAAGATGCACAGCTTCGGGTCGAGCCGCTCGGGCGGGAACGGGTTCAGAGAGCGCACCCCCTCGCCGTCGATGATGACCATCTCGCCGGGGTCGACCTCGCGCACGAAGTGGGCGCCGACCACATCGAGAGCCGGGCTCTCCGAAGCCAGGACCCAACCGCCACCGTCGAGACGCCCGAGACACAGCGGCCGGAAGCCGTTGGGATCGCGCACGCCGATGATCCGGTCGTCGTCCATGAAGATGAACGAGAACGCACCCTGCAGGCGGGGCAGGACCGCGGCCACCGCGGCGTCGAAAGATGCCTGGGCGATGGCGTGGTCGCTTTGGTCGGCGGGGACGGCGATCTCGGTGCCGCTCTCGACGGCTGCTGCCTCCGCCGCTGCGTCGGCCTGCTCGAGCTCCATGGCCACCAGTTCGGCCACCAGGTCGCTGTCGGAGGCGACGGTGCCGGGAAGCATGCCCGCCTCTTCGGCCAACTCTTCGGTGTTCACGAGATTGCCGTTGTGGCCCAGGGCGAAGTGGGTGTTGCCCACGCCCCGGTACACGGGTTGGGCATTGCGCCAGGTGCTGACACCGGTGGTGGAATAGCGGGTGTGGCCGATGGCCAGATGCCCGGTGAGCGGGGCCAGGGTGCGCTCGTTGAACACGTGGGACACGAGTCCCATGTCCTTGACGACCATCACCTGCTCGCCGTCGCTGACCGCCATACCTGCTGATTCCTGACCTCGATGTTGCAGGGCGTAGAGCCCCAGGTAGGTCAGGTGGGCGACAGGCTGGCCGGGGGCGTAAACACCGAAGACGCCACACGCTTCTTTCAGCGAGTCATCCTCGGCGTCACGGTCCACGGCGACATCGGAGTCCGGTTCGCGCACGAGGTTCATTGTCGCACGTCACCGTCGAAGTTCCACCAATGCCCTGGCCGGTGTCCGGTCATGCGTTGATGACGGCAAAGGCGAACAGATAGGCGAGCGAGTTCGACGACCAGTGGGCGATCATCGGGGTGATCACGCTGTCGGTGCGCTCCCGCAGGAACGAGAACCACACCCCGACCACAGCGGTGGACAAAACCGAACCGGCAACCGTCACCCAAGCAGGCAGTTGGCCAACGGTCTCTTCAGCCACCGGGTTGACCGTCTCCAACCCGAGCGATGGCAGCACATGCCACAACCCGAACAGTGCTGCGGACAAGCCGATCGACTTCCACGGCCCGATCCGGATCACCAACATGGCCGGTAGCACGGCCCGGAAGGCCACCTCTTCGAGCAGGACGGTGCCGAAGGGAACCCGTACGAACGCCGCGTACAGCGCGTCGCCGAACGACATGTTCAGCACCCGGTCGTCGCGGAACAGATCACGGGTGAACGGAAGGGCCAACCCGACCAGATATATGGCGGCCATGCCCCCCGCGAGGATGCCGCCCCACTTCAGGCCCCGGCGCAGCGTGGTGCGGCGAAATCCGAGGTCGCCCCACGAGCGCCCGTCGAAGTGCATGGCAAAGGCGATCAGCCCGACCGACACCGAAACGGCGAAGGGAACGTAGAGCCACTGGGGGATGACGCGGTTCGACAACACGTTCACCACAGTGAGGGCCGATACGATCGCCACAATGGGCCACCAGCCGCGAGCTCGGGCCATGGCGGACGACGGTACCAGCGTCGCCGACCCAGGCCCCATGCAGCATCCGATAGATGGTGAAGCCGCGTCTCCGTCGTCGCCGCTCCAAGCGGGAACGGTCGACTACAGCGCCCCCACGCCCCACGGCGAACGCGACATCTTCATCGACTTCGTCCGGGCCTTCAGCCTGCTGGTGGTGGTGGCTTGGCACTGGGTGTTCACCATCATCATCTGGAAAGACAACGGCCCCAGCGCCACGAACCCCATCGGCTTCACCCGCGGCCTGTTCATCGTCACCTGGCTGTTCCAGGTGATGCCGCTGTTCTTCTTCGTCGGCGGATTCGCCCATGCCGAATCCTGGGAAGCAGCGTCGGAGAAGGGGCGGTTCCGCTCCACCCTCGGCTTCGCCTGGAGCCGCGCCGGTCAACTGGCCCGGCCCGCTCTCGCCCTGGCCGTCGCCTGGTGGCTGCTCGGGTCGGTGGCCGTGGCCCTGTTCGAGATCAACGGCGTCCCTCGAGCCGTGAAACTCGTGTTGAGTCCCCTCTGGTTCATCATCGTCTACCTCCTCCTGGTGCTGCTGTTCCCAATCACGCACTGGTTGCACGAGAAGTTCGGGGTCCTCGTGCTGGTGTGGGGGGTCGGCATCGCTGTGGTGGTCGACGTGGCCCGCTTCAGCCACAACGTGTCGTGGATCGCCTGGGTCAACATGATCGTGGTGTGGGCCACCTGCCACCAGCTCGGCTACTTCTGGGAGGAACTGGTGTCTCTCGGCCGACGGGCGGCTTGGGGCCTGGCCTGGATCGGCTTGTTCAGCCTCACCGCCTTGGTGGGCAGCAAGATCTACCCCGGCTCCATGGTTGGCGTGCCCGGCGACAAGATCTCCAACATGGCGCCGCCCACCATCACCATCCTGGCCCTGCTCAGCTTCCAGGCCGGGGTGGCCCTGCTCATCCGACCGTGGGTCCTGCATCGCCTGCGGACCTCCGAACGGTGGGCCAACGCCAGCGAGATCATCAACCGCTTCTCACTACCGCTGTTCCTGTTCCACTCCACCGGCATGGCCGTGTGGGCCGCGTTCGGCCACTACGTGCTCAAGAACGAGCAGCTCCGTGAACCCAACCTGCAGTGGTGGCTGACCCGGCCCCTGGCCTTCATCGGCCCTCTGTTGCTCACGATGCCGATCATCTTGCTGCTCGGCCGCAAGTACGTGAAGAAGCGCCCGGCCCCGCCGGTTCCCGCGTCGACCTGACCGTTCTGCCCCCAACCAAACGGTGGAAGCGTCGACAACTTCTGCCACGCTGGAGGGTCGTGACTGCCACCACCGAAGCTGCCGTCGACCCTTCGGTCGCCCACTCAGCGGACACGGTCGCGCCCGCCACCAGTCACCGGCCGTTGCGCATCGGACCCCATGAGGTCTGGCCGCCGGTGGTCCTGGCCCCAATGGCTGGGGTCACCAATGCCCCGTTCCGCGACCTGTGCCGCTCACAGGGAGCGGGCATCTACGTGAGCGAGATGATCGCCTCCCGGGGCTTGGTCGAAGGCCAGGAGAAGACCCGCAAGCTGGCCCGGTTCGGGGCCAACGAGACCCCCCGGTCCATCCAGCTCTACGGCACCGACCCGAAGATCATGGGGGCCGCGGTCTCCCGCCTGGTGAACGAGCTCGGGGCCGAACACGTCGACCTCAACTTCGGCTGTCCGGTCCGCAAGATCACCCGCCATGGTGGCGGCTCAGCCCTTCCCTGGCGGCGGCAACTGTTCGCCGCCGTGGTGCGGGCCGCGGTGCAGGGAGCCGGCGACGTACCCGTCACCGTGAAGCTGCGCATGGGCATCGACGACGAACACCTCACCTACCTCGATGCCGGCACCATCGCCGAGGCGGAAGGTGTGGCCGCGGTCGCATTGCATGCCCGCACCGCCTACCAGGCCTATTCAGGCACGGCCGACTGGTCGGCCATCGGCGAGCTGAAGGAGAAGGTCACTTCGGTGCCGGTACTCGGCAACGGTGACATCTGGCTGTCGGCCGACGCGCTGCGGATTATGGCCGAGACCGACTGCGACGGAGTCGTGGTCGGTCGTGGATGTCTGGGACGCCCGTGGCTGTTCGGTGACCTGGCCGCGGCCTTCGACGGGCAGAGCACCGACTCGGCCCCGTCGGTCGGGCGGGTGGTGGAAACCATGCGAGATCATGCCCGCCGCCTGGTGGAGTGGCACGGGGAAACGGTCGGCGTCCGGGATCTGCGCAAGCACGTCGGTTGGTATCTGCAGGGCTATCCGGTCGGCCCTGCTGCACGGCGCCTGCTGGTGGAGGCCGACTCTCTGGAGCAGTTCGAGTCCCGCCTCGACGACCTAGACCCCTCCATCGAACTCCCCGCCGAATCGGTTGGTCTCCCCCGCGGTCACCAGCACGGCCCCCGTGCGGTCACCGTCCCCCACGGGTTCTGGGAGAACCGCGACGACCCGACCCCGTTGGGCGCGGCCGCTGATGCATTCACCAGCGGCGGCTGAGTACAAGCCCGACTGAGATGCAGCCCGGTCGTTGTGCTGGACGGGCTCATGGCCTACTGGCGTTCAGTGCTCGAGGGCGCCACCGCCGGCCCGGCGAAGGTCGCCCTTCTCAGCGGAGCGGCGCCACGCCCACGCCGACCAGCAAGGCGCAGACCGTGGGAAGAGGCAGGCCCACGACGTTGTCGTAGTTGCCACGAATCGACGACACGAAGATGCCGCCCTGGCCCTGGATGCCGTAGGCCCCCGCCTTGTCGAGCGGCTCGCCGGTGGCCACGTACCAGGCGATGTCGGCTGGGTCTAGGGGCACGAAGGTGACCTCGGTGGCTTCCACCTCCACAGCGATCGTCTGTGTCGGACCGAGGCTGGCTGCCAAACCATCGCCAGCCGCTTCCAGCGCGCCATCTGGCGCAGGGCTAGCCATCGCTTCGGTGCGGCGGGCCACGGCCACCCCGGTGAGCACCTGGTGGGTGCGGCCCGACAGGCGAGCCAGCATGGCCGCGGCATCGGGGGCATCGATCGGTTTGCCGAGGATCTCGCCATCGATCACCACGATGGTGTCGGCGGCCAGCACCACCACATCGGGCTCGGGGGCTTCGTCCAGCGCAGCCTCGGCCTTGTCCACCGCCAGACGGCGGACCAGATCGACAGCGCCTTCGTCGGGTTGGACGGACTCGTCGACGTCGGCCGGACGCACCTCGAACGCTATGCCGAGGCGGGCCAACAGTTCGCTCCGTCGCGGCGATGCCGAAGCCAGGACGAGAACGGGCCCGTCGGGGATGGTCATGTCGACCTCGTGAGGGACCGGTCGATCAGGCCTGGGTGGTACCGGCACCGAGGGCATCGGGCAGGCGATCTCGCCAAGTGGCGGTGAGCTCGTCGAGCGGCACCTCGACCAGGGCAGTGCCGTCGGGGGTGGCCACTCGGAAGGTGGAGCCACCGGCAGTACCGAGGACCACGGCGGGCACATCGGCAGCCTTGGCCGAGGCCAGCACGCCGTCGGCCCCGTCGGCGGCAACCGAAATCACCACCAGTCCGGGTAGTTCGGCGAAGAGATGGGCGTTGGTGGGCATCACATCGACCTGCGTGCCCACGCCGGTGCGCACGGCCATCTCGGCCAAGGCCACGCCCAGGCCGCCCGACGACGCATCGTGCACGCCGGTCAGCTGTTCGTCGTTGACCAGGTTGCGGACCAGGTCGACCACCCGCAGATGAGCGTCGGCATCGAGTTCGGGAAGGCGACCGCCCTTGTTGCCGGCCGCCCAAGCCACCGCAGAGCCAGCCAACGACGGTTCCGGGCCGCTGAGGTCGGAGCCGAGCAGGATCAGCGTGTCACCGTCGTGCTGGTTGACGCCGGGGGGACGGCGGGTGAGCTGATCGATCATGCCGAGGAGGCCGATGACCGGAGTGGGGTCGATGTTGGTGCCGCTCGACTCGTTGTAGAGGCTCACGTTGCCGCCGATGACCGGCAAGTCGTAGATGCCACACGCTTCAGCGAGACCGTCGATGGATTCCGACAGCTGCCACATCACCTCGGGGTGTTCGGGGTTGCCGAAGTTGAGGCAGTTGACCACTGCGATGGGGTAAGCGCCGACGCAAGCCAGGTTGAGCACGGCCTCGGCCAGGGTGAGCGCGGTGCCCAGGCGGGGGTCGACCGAGCACCAGCGGTGGTTGCCATCGGTGGTGAGGGCCATGCCCCGGCCGGTGTCCTCACCGGTGGTCGGGTGCTTCAGGCGTAGGACCACGGCATCGCCGCCGGGGCCTTCCACGGTGTTGAGGAACAGTTGGTGGTCGTACTGCGACGACACCCAAGACGTGTCGTAGAGCAGGCCGGACAACGCTTCAGCCGCATCGACGGGAACCGGTGGTGCGTTGGCCGCCCGCTCGGCACGGTCGGCCGGTTCGGCCAACGGGCGCTTGTAGAGGGGGGCGTCGTCGTGGAGGGCGGCGGCGGGCACGTCGGCCAGCACCTCACCGTCGAAACCTTCGACGATGCGCAGGTGACCAACGCCGTCGGCATCGGGTTCGGTGACCTTGGCCACCACCGTGGCCGCCACCTCCCAGCGGGCACACAGGCGCATGACCTCGTCGAGATCATCGGGGGTGACGATGGCCAGCATGCGCTCCTGGGACTCAGAGGTCATCACCTCGAAGGGTTCCATGCCCGTCTCGCGGCGGGGCACGGCCGACACGTCGAAGTCCATGCCCATCTTGCCGTTGGCCGCGGTCTCGCTGGCCGCACAGGTGAGTCCGGCACCGCCGAGATCTTGGATGCCGACCACGAGGCCAGCGTCGAGCAGCGCCAGGCAGGCTTCGATGAGCCGCTTCTCTTCGAACGGGTCGCCCACCTGGACGGCGGGCCGCTTGTCTTCGCTGCCTTCGTCGAAGCCGGCTGAGGCCAGCACGCTGACGCCGCCGATCCCGTCGCGGCCGGTGGCCGAGCCGAGGAGCACGGCCAGGTTGCCGGCGCCGGTGGCCCGGGCCAGCACGAGCCGGTCGATGGGCATGGTGCCGAGGCACAGCACGTTGACCAACGGGTTGCCCTTGTAGCACTCGTCGAAGACGAGCTCGCCGCCAACGGTGGGCACGCCTACCGAGTTGCCGTAGCCGGAGATGCCCGAGACTGCGCCTTCGGCCACCCAGCGGCTGCGGGGGTCGTCGAGCGGTCCGAAGCGCAGCGGATCCATGAGGGCGATGGGACGAGCCCCCATGGTGAAGATGTCTCGCAGGATGCCGCCAGCGCCGGTGGCCGCGCCCTGGTAGGGCTCGATGTATGACGGGTGGTTGTGGCTCTCGATGCGGATGGCGGCGGCAATGCCGTCGCCGACGTCCATCACACCGGCGTTCTCGCCCGGGCCGACCAGGACACCTTCGCCCTCGGTGGGGAGCCGCTTCAGGTGGATGCGCGACGACTTGTAGGAGCAGTGCTCGGACCACATGACCGAGAACATGGAGAGCTCAAGACGGTTCGGATCCCGGCCCAGGATGGACACGATGTCGTCGAGTTCGTCATCGGTCAGCCCGAGGGCCTGGTGGATCGGCGTGGCTGCAGCGTCGTCGGTCACGCCGTTGAGGCTACCGGCCGACCTCGTGATGGCCCCAGACCGCAGCCCCAGCCAGCCGCCTACTCACCCCGCAAAAATGCAGCCCACCCCCAAAACAAGCGAAACGGCGTAGATTTTGGTCGTCTGACGACCAAAATCTACGCCGTTTCAGCTTGGGTGGTCTGGTCAGTCCGAGGAGGCGGCCAGGGAGAAGGCATCGACCTGGGCCAGGAAGTTGTCGATCAGATCTCGACCGCCGACCGACAGGATCGACTCCGGGTGGAACTGCACACCTTCGGTGGGGGCATCACGATGACGGAGCCCCATGACCAGGCCGTCGTCGGTTTCAGCGGTGATCTCCAACACGTCGGGGACCGATGCCCGGTCCACGATCAAAGAGTGGTACCGGGTGGCCTCGAGCGGCTGAGGCAGACCGGTGAACACGCCGGTGCTGTCGTGACGGATCAGCGACGTCTTACCGTGCATGATCTCGGGGGCCCGCACTATCTCGGCTCCGAACACCTGCCCGATGCACTGCATGCCGAGGCAGACACCGAGCACCGGTCGAAGCCCGGTGAAGTGGGCGATGACCTCGTTGCTGAGCCCTGCGTTGTCAGGGGTACCGGGCCCTGGTGAGATCAAGATGCCATCGGGATCGAGGGTGACGGCATCTTCGAGGGTGATGGCATCGTGGCGACGAACGATCGGTTCGGCCCCCAGCTCGCCCAGATACTGGACAAGGTTGTAGACGAACGAGTCGTAGTTGTCGATCACCAGCACCCGACGTCCCATACCGCAGACGCTAGTTCGACACTTGCCGCCAGCCCCACGCCGTTGTCCTGAGTCCAACAATGCCCACCGCCGGTTGGGCGAGGGGCAGTCGCTAGCCTGTGCGGTCATGGCCGACGATTCCACCGACCCCGAGAACACCGATACCGAGGCAACCGACGACGCGGCCACCATCGAGGCCGACTCGGTGGTCGACGGCTCCGCCCCAGACGCGTCCACCACTATCGACGACGCTGGCGTAGACACCAAGCCCAAGAGCAAGGGTCCCGCGGCAGCCAAGACGGCCCCGGCCGGAAACGTGGTCCGCAAGAAGGTCGTGTCGAAGCGGGTCACCCCCAAGGGCGGGCCCGTCTCCACCAAGTCGGGCAACGCCAAGCCCCAGTCGAAGGCAGCCAAGGCCAAGGCCGTGGCCGACGACGACGAGCACCAGAGCCGCCGCTACACGCCGCCGTCCTCCCACAACGACATGCTGCCCAGCCCGTGGTGGGTCCCGGCACTCATGTTCGGCCTGCTCATCCTGGGTGCGGTGATCATCATGGCCAACTACATGGGGGCCTTCGGCGATGCCGAGAACATCCGCCTGGTGATCGGCCTGGCCTTCATCTTGGGCGGCATCATCACTGCCACCCAGTACCGCTGACACCACTCCCCTGACGGGCTTTTCACCTCAGGATTTGAGTTACAAGGGTGTCATTCTCCCCAGACTTATCCACAGCCTGGGGATGACGACCTGACCGGCCGCATCGACGAGCAGTCGACGCCGGATGACCCCCGGACCGCGGGCCTACGCTGGTTCGTTCGTTCGCTCGCTCACGATTGATACGCTACCATTTACTCGTGCATCACGGTCAAGCACGTTCTGGAGATCGCCCATGAGCACCGAGTACCGACTCGATGATCTTGCTCGTCAGGCAGACGTTGCTTCCACGACGGTCCGGCTCTATCAGGCAAAGGGTCTGCTGGCCCCGCCACGTCTCGAGGGGCGGACCGGCTGGTACGACGACTCGCACCTCAGCCGCCTCCGGTTGATCGCACGGCTACAGAGCGAGGGTCACTCCCTGGCTGGCATCGCCGACCTCCTCCAACAATGGGAGCAAGGCCGAAGCCTCGAGGCTGTCGTGGGCATCGAAGTGGAGCTAGATGCCCTACTGGGCGAGCCGCACGCCATCGTCCTCGACCCGGCCGAGCTGCTCCGCCGGTTCCCCGACAACTCGATGACCGCCGAGCTGATGCAACGGGCGGCCGCGCTCGAACTGGTGCAACTCACCAACGATGGCAAGGTCCGCGTCGCCGACAGCCGGTTCCTCGAAGCGGGATCCGCGTTGGCTGCGCTCGGCGTTCCCCTCGAGATCGTCCTCGACGAGTGGGAAGCCCTCGTCGCCCACACCGACGACATCGCCAGCCGATTCCTCACCGTCTTCGAGCAGCACCTCGCGCCGGCTGACTGGCGAGATGACCTCGACACGGATCGAGCACGCGAGCTCGCCAAGACGCTCGCTCAGCTCCAATCGACGGCTCGACAGGTTCTCGTCGCGGCTCTCGACACCAGCGTCGCCCGACTAGGACGGGAACGGCTCGGGGAACTGATCGACCCATGAGTGCGAAGCACCCGTCCGGCCGCTCCGTCTGACCGCAGTAGGTCAGATGTCGTCGGGCGACGTGATCAGCAACATGTCTTCCATGCAGTGGCGCGGTGGTTCGGGTACCTGATCGTTGGCCATGGTCATGCGCACCGTGGTGGAACAGATCGAGCACTCATAGGTGAGGCGAACCTTGCGCAGTTCCCCGGGATCGGGCGGGGCGGGAACGGGCCGAGCGAAGCTGCCCAGCACCTTCATGCCTATGCGGATGAGCACCAGTGCCACCGCCACCGCTATGGCCACCCGAAACGTGTACGACATGCTCCGAGCGTACCGACCCATCGCCCACCCCCGACCATGCCCCCGGAACCAGCCCCGAGCCCCGGGGTAGGCCCACCCATGGTGGAATGGCGTAGATACTGGTTGTGTCACGACCAGTATCTACGCCATTCCGCGGGTTTTGGCCGACAGGAGCTACCAGTAGATCTGGGGGTCGCGGAACTGATCGAGGGCGACGGTCGTCACACGAACATGGATGCACGACGAACGCTTCTCCCCCTGGTCCTCGCGGTGGCCCTGCTGGCCGGTTGCAGCTCCGCCGGGTCCAGCGGCCCCTCGCCCGGTCCCGACGCCGGGCCGAGCACGGTTCCGAAGGCCCGCATCGACCTCGACCCGGAGCGCTACGTCACCGACTACTCCTCGGACAACGGGACTTCGAAGGGAGGCGTCAATTACTCCATGGAAAGCGATGCCTCGGGGGCGCCGCCTCCGATGCCGATGCCGTCACCGATGCCGCCGCCCCCTCCGCCCACCATCCACGAGGACAACACCTTCGTGGATCCCGGTGAGCATCCGTTCGTGATGGCGGCCGACCAACCGGCCTCGACCTTCGGCCTCGATGTGGACACCGGTTCGTTTTCGGTGGGTCGGACCTTCCTCACCGAGGGAACGCTGCCCCCGCCCGCCTCGGTGCGCACCGACGAGTGGGTCACTGCCCTCGGGTCCGACCAGGCCGACCCCACTGACACCGCGCTCGGCGTGGCCACCACGTCGGCCCCTTCCGCTCTCGGCGACACCCGCCTGGTGAGGGTCGGAGTGGCAGCGCGTGATCTGGCCGGGGAAGACCGGCTCCCGGCCCACCTCACCTTCGTGGTCGACACCTCTGGGTCGATGGACATCCGCGACCGACTCGGCCTCGTGAAGGCATCCCTCGGGTTGCTCGTGTTGAACCTGAAGGACGACGACACCATTGCCATCGTCGAGTACTCCGACGACGCCGGCCTGGTCCTCGCCCCCACCCCTGTGAGTGAAGCTCAGACCATCGTCGATGCCATCGACGAACTGCAGCCGTCTAACAGCACCAACCTGGAGGCCGGGCTCCGCGAGGGCTACCGCCGGGCGCAAGAGGCCTTCGACCCCGAGGGGGTCAACGCGGTGATCCTGGCCTCGGACGGGGTGGCCAACCAGGGCCTGACCGACTCCGACGGTTTGGCCGGTGTGATCCAGGACCGGGCCGAAGGCGGCATCCACCTGGTGACCGTGGGCTACGGCATGGGCAACTACAACGACGACCTCATGGAGCAGGTGGCCGACCGAGGCGACGGCTTCTACGCCTACCTCGACACCTACGAGCAGGCCGAGCGCCTCTTCGGCAGCCAGCTGACCTCCACGCTGGTGGTGGTGGCCAACGATGCCAAGGCTCAGGTCACCTTCGACCCCGACTTCGTTGCCGAGTACCGGTTGCTGGGCTACGAGAACCGGTCCCTGAACACCGAGGACTTCGATGACGAATCGGTCGACGCCGGCGAGGTCGGCGCCGGTCACCGGGTCACCGCCATCTACGAGGTTGTGCTCGGACCCCCCGGCGCAGACCTGGCCCCCGACGCGGTGCTGGGCAAGGCATCGGTCCGATACAAGGCCGCCGGCTCGGGCGAGACGGTCACCGTGACCGAACCTATCGTGCTCGGCGAGGCAACCGATCCCGCCGATGCCCCGGCCAGCATGCGGTTCCAAGCGGCCACCGCGGCTTTCGCCGAGTGGTTGTCCGACCAGCCCTCGGCGCCCGAGGTGGTCTACGACGACGTGGTCCCCGAGGGACCGCAGCAAGAACCGATGCCCGGCCCCGGCATAGGCCCGTCAGCACCGGTCGACCTCGACCGCCTGGCCGCCATCCGGGCCGAAGCGGCATCAGCCGCCGCCGAGCTCGGCGAGCTGCCGGGAGCGTCGGTGACCCCGCAGGAGATGCTGGAGCTCATGGACCTAGCTGCCAAGGCCACGCCTACACCACCCTCATACTCGTACGGCGAGTAGGGCGCCGTCCGGCATCGAAACACGAAACGGCGTTGATCTTCCACCCATACGGTGGAGGATCAACGCCGTTTCGTTGGTTTGCAGAGTTGTGGGTCGCTCCGAGCTGGGCCGGTGCCTAGCGGGCGTAGATCGACTCGATGAGGTCGCCGAAGCGCTCGTTGACGCCACGGCGCTTGAGCTTCGAGGTGGGGGTGAGCATCTCGGAGTCGGGCATCCACTCGTCGCCCAGGATCTTGATCTTCTTGACCCGTTCGGCGTTGTTGAACCCCTCCATGGCTTCGTCGAGCTGGCCCTCGATCTCGGCGATGATCGCCGGGTTCTGAGCGAGTTCTTCCATGGTCTCGTAGGCGATGTCGCGCTGCTCGGCCCACACCTTGGCGGCATCGGGATCGAGCACGACCAGCGCCGAGATGAACGGACGCTTGTCGCCGATGGCCGCGGCCTGCCCCACCAGGGGGATCATCTTGAGGGCTGCTTCGAGGTTGGCCGGGCTGACGTTCTTGCCGCCCGCGGTGATGATCAGTTCCTTCTTGCGGTCGACGATGCGCAGGTAGCCGTCGTCGTCGATCTCACCGATGTCGCCCGAGTGGAGCCAGCCGTCGATGATCGTGTCGGCGGTCTTCTCCGGGTCGTTTAGGTAGCCGGCGAAAACGTGGGCTCCACGGCAGATGACCTCACCGTCATCCGCGATGCGGACCTCGGTGCCGGGCACTGCAGTACCAACGGTGCCGGGCTTGATCCTCTCGGGTACCCAGGTCATGGCGCCGGTGTTCTCCGACATGCCGTACACCTCCGACATGGGGATCCCGATGGCACGGAACCAGCTGAGCAGCTCTGGCGGGATGGGAGCGGCACCGGTTATGGCCGTGAGCAGCTCGTCGAGTCCGAGGAGTTGACGCACGCCCTTGAAGGCCACTTCGTCGAGGAAGCTCCAGGTGGCCTCGTCCTCTTCGGTGGCGGTGCCCCACGAGCGCCGAATGGCGATCTCACGGCTGGCTTCTACAGCCTCGTTGAACTTCTTCTCGTTCTCCGGGTCGGCGGCGATGGCCGCGGTCACGCCTGCGTACATCTTCTCGAACACGCGTGGTACGCCGAACAGGATGTGGGGCTTCACCTGACCGCAGAACACGGCCACCTGCGACGGCTCCGGGCACGAGGTGACCTGGAAGCCACGGATGGCGTGCTGGTAGTGGCTCACGGTCCGTTCGGCGATGTGGGCCATGGGCAGGTACGAGACCATGCGCATGTCCTTGGACTCATCGTCGGTGAGGACGAGCCGTTCCCGCAGGCTCTCCACCATGAACACGGCGTTCTCGTTGGTGATCATCACGCCCTTGGGTGGACCGGTGGTCCCTGAGGTGTAGATGACGGTGGCCAGGTCTTCGGGGTTGCCGGTGGCAGCCTCGGCATCGAGGTCGAGCGGTTCGTTGTCGAGCAGCTCGGCGAAGGTGAAGTCGTGGGCCCTGTCACCGGCGGTGACCACACCTATGGACTTCAGCGACGGCAGGGCCCCACGCACCGGTTCGAAGCCGGCCAGGAAGCTGTCGTCGCCCACGATGCCGACGGAGGCCGAGCAGTGGCCGACGAGGTACTCGATCTGGTCAGGAGCCGATGAGTTGTAGATCGATACCGGGGTGGCGCCGAGCATGAGGGCAGCCATGTCGAGCGCGTAGAACTCGATGCAGTTGCGCATCATCAGCACGATGCGATCGCCGGGCTTCACGCCCAGCTTCCTCAGGCCGGCGGCAGCCCGAGCCGTCTTCTCGGCGTAGTCGGCCCACGTCCACTCCACCCAGCCGTCGCCGTCGGGGTTGCGCAAGGCCACCACATCGGGGTTGCGCTCCACCGTCTCGAGAAACTTGCGGGCCACCGTCTCGCCGGCAACGCGGTCCATGATCGTGCTCATCTGCGTAGAACTCCCCTTGATGTTCGCTGGCGCGAGGCCTGCTGCGTGGCACTGCGAGCGCCCGAAGTGTCCACGAACTCTAGAAGACCCACCGGCCCAAGGTGGCCGAAGTCCACCGGACCTGTCCGAGCGAGGTTTGCGCGCTCGGCCGTGTCCAGCGAAACTGCTACTTGACCGATCGGTCTAGTTTTGAATCGGACCCCGGACGGGGCCGGAAGGGAAGAAGCCACATGGCTACCGCTGTCATCGTCGATGCTGTTCGGACACCGGGGGGCAAGCGCTACGGCAAGCTCTCGGGTTGGCACTCTGCCGACCTGGCCGCCGAGGTGCTCAAAGCCCTCGTGGAGCGCAACAACCTGGATCCCGCCCTCGTGGAAGACGTGATCATGGGCTGCGTGATGCAGGTCGGCAACCAGTCGATCAACGTCGGTCGTTCGGCCGTGCTCGCTGCCGGGTTCCCCGACACCGTGCCCGCCACCACCCTCGACCGCCAGTGCGGTTCGTCGCAGCAGTCGGCCCACTTCGCCGCTCAGGGCGTGATGGCCGGTGCCTACGACATCGTGATCGCCGCTGGCGTCGAGGTCATGTCCACCACGCCCATGGGGGCCTCGGTCACCCCCGGCAGCTTCCCCATGGGCCCCAAGGTCATGGAGCGTTACGCCGACGCTGGTGGCCTCGTCGGGCAGGGAACCTCGGCCGAGCTCATCGCCGACAAGTGGGACATCTCTCGCGAAGACATGGATGCGTTGGCCGTGCAGAGCCACCAGCGGGCGGCCACCGCCACCGCCGAAGGCCGCTTCGAGAACGAGATCATCCCCGTCGCCGAGAAGCGCTTCGACCGTGAGACCGGCAAGATCACCGAGACCGGTGAGATGGTCACCGCCGACGAAGGCATCCGCCCCGACTCGTCCATGGAGACCCTGGCCAAGCTGAAGCCGGCCTTCGACCCCGAGAACGGCCGCGTCACCGCCGCCAACTCGTCGCAGATCACCGACGGTGCCTCCGCCATCCTGATCATGAGCGAAGAGAAGGCCAAGGAGCTCGGTCTCAAGCCCCGGGCCCGCTTCCACTCGTTCGCCGTCGCTGGCGTCGACCCGATCTTGATGCTCACCGGACCCATCCCGGCCACGAAGATGGTGCTCGACAAGGCCGGCCTCACCCTCGACGACATGGATCTCATCGAGATCAACGAGGCCTTCGCCTCGGTAGTGCTGGCCTGGGAGAAGGAATACAACCCCGACATGAGCAAGGTCAACGTGAACGGTGGCGCCATTGCCCTCGGTCACCCGCTCGGCTGCTCCGGCGCCAAGCTCATGACCACCCTGCTCAACGAGTTGGAGCGCACCGGTGGCCGCTACGGCCTCCAGACGATGTGTGAGGGTGCTGGCATGGCCAATGCCACCATCATCGAACGCCTCGACTGAGGCCACCTGTTCCTAGGTGCCCGAGGCACCAAGAACGGCAATACTAATGCACGCTGCCCCGGCCGAAAGGTCGGGGCAGCAGCCGTTTCGCGGTAGAACACTTCCCCGTTCTTGAGGAAATGGTGGCTACTCAGCGACCACTTTCTGTTCAAGAACGGAGGCGGGTGTGGCTGTGAGCGTTCTTGAACAGAAAGTGGCTATGGGATAGCCAGAATCTGTTCAAGAACGGTTGGAGATCCTCAGCCGAGGGTGGGGCCGAGGATCGACACGAAGCTGACCATCTCGCCGGGGTAGCCGCCCAGGTTGTGGGTGAGGGCCAGGTTGCGATCGCCTTCGATCGAGCTGATGGTGCGGTCCTCGGGGGCTTCGCCCCGCAACTGCAACCAGGCCTCGAACATCATGCGCAGGCCGCTGGCCCCCACCGGGTGACCGAAGCTCTTGAGGCCGCCGTCGGGGTTGACGGGTAGTTCGCCGCCGAGGTCGAAGCGACCGGCCTCGATGTCGGACCAAGCCGTCCCCCGCTCGGAGAAGCCGAGGTCTTCCATGAGGACCAACTCGGTGGGGGTGAAGCAGTCGTGGACCTCGGCCATGGCGATGCGCGCCGTCGGGTCGCCTTCGATCCCGGCCTGGGCGTAGGCCTCGGTGGCGCAGGCCGCTATCTCGGGGAACCACGTGTAGTCGTAGTCGGGGTCGACGAGGCCAGAACCGTTGCCGGCGATGAAGCTCAGGGCCTTGATGTAGATCGGCTTGTCGGTGTAGAGGTGGGCGTCCTCGGCCCGGACCACGATGGCGGCGGCGCCACCGTCGGCCACTCCGGCGCAGTCGAAGACGCTGAGGTCGCCGGCCACGTTGGGCATCGCGCAGATCTGGTCGACGCTCATCTCTCGGCGGAACTGGGCCCTCGGATTGCGGGCCCCGTTGTAGTGGTTCTTGGAGGCGATACGACCGAGGGTCCGCTTCAGCTGCTCCATGGGCACGCCGTACTTCGAGGCGTAGGCGGGGGCCACCATGGAGAACGACCCGGCCGCGGTGAGGGTCCGGGTGGTCCCGTCGCTCGGGATCGGGTAGGCGTTGAGGCCCTGGTAGCCGGAGTCCTTGACCTTCTCGACGCCGACGGCCATGGCCATGTCGTAGGCCCCAGAGGCCACCGCGTAGGCCGCCTGGCGAAGCGCTTCGGACCCGGTGGCGCAGTAGTTCTCCACCCGGGTGACGGGCTTGTTCTGGAGTTGGAGGGCCCGCGACAACGTGATTCCGCTCATGCCCGACTGCGCAGTGCCCAACCAGTAGGCGTCGACGTCGTCCTTGGTGATCCCCGCTGAGGCGAAGGCCTCGTTGGATGCTTCGAGGGTGAGGTCGTCGAGACCCTTGTCCCAGTGCTCGGTGAAGGGGGTACAACCCATACCCACGATGGCAACGCGGTCCTTGATCCCGTGGCTGGCCATGTTCAGGCCTCCTTCGCCGCAGTGGCGGCGTCATCGTCGGTGGAGGGGGCGGACGACCCTGCGGGCCGGGCCTTCCAGAAGTAGTTGTGGATCCCGTCGGCGGTGTAGAGCCGGCGGAAGGTCATCTGGACCCGGGTACCTATGGCGGCATCGGCGGGGTCGAGGTCGGTGAGCTCGACGGGGGCCCGTCCACCGCCGTCGAAGTCGACGATGGCGAACACCACCGGCGGACTGGGCGAGTAGACGAGTTTGTCGATCGTGTAGGTGACCACGGTGCCGGCGACATCGGCCATCGGGGCCGGGGTCATCTCATCGATGGCTCCACCCTCACGGGACACGCGCGCTGGGGGCAGGTGAATGGCCCCCGTCGACTCGTCGCGGCTGCCGACGAAGGCGAACTTCCAGTCTTCGCTGCGGGCCGCGGCCGAGGCCGAGGGACGGGCCGGTTCGGGACGGCGGGGCGGCTCGGGAGTGAGATAGCCGCGCCACGCCAGATACTTCCCGTAGGGCAGCGGGGCACCGGCGGTGAGCTGGTCGGCCACCGGCTGGTGCACGACGTGGTCGGCAATGGCCTCGGTGCACCGGAACACGAAGGCATCGGCTCCGTCGGCCAGGCCGATCACGGCCACCACCTGGCCGGGGGTGGCCTTCTCCAAGGTGGCGCTCAACAGCAGGGCCAGTTGGGCGGCACCGGGGTTGCCGACGGTGGCCGACAGGTCGTCGACCACCTTGGAGCCGTCGACACCGAGCTTGCGGATGAGGCCCTTGGCCGCCCGGGCATGGCTGGAGGCAACTACCAGGTGGTCGACCCGGTCGGCGTCGATGCCGGCATCGGTCAGAGCTGCGGTGAACGCTGCTACGCCGAGGGGCAGGTACTGCTTCTCGCCGAACTTCTCTTCCCACTGCTTCGAGCGGTTGTCTCCAGGGGTCCGCCAGCGGTCGAGGAACTCATCGGTTGCGGTACCGGTACCGATCAGTTCGGCCAGCACGGGTCCGTCGGTGTCGTCGCCCACCAGCAGAGCGGCTCCGGCGTCGCCACCGGTGGCCTCGTCGGCACTGCCGGGGAGGCCGGTGCGGATTCCCGATGAGACCACGAGCGCGGCTGGCCCTCCAGCGAGAGCGGCCCGCAGAGCGGCGCTGGCCGAGCGGACGGCCCCACCGAAGTCGGCGGCCACCACGTCGGCCGGGAGGCGTAGGGCAGCGTGGATGGTGGTGGCATTGGTCTTGTCGACGTAGGCCGGTTCCACCGTGGAATACCAGAGCGCCCGGGGGCTGACTGCCGTATCGGCCAGTGCTCGACGAGCTGCTTCCACGCCGAGCGTGGTGGTGTCCTCGTCGTAGGAGGCCACTGTCCGGGAGCCCTTGCCTCCCCCGGTGCCGGCCACCGCGGCAATGGTGCTGCGGTCGAGACGTCGGTAGGGCAGGTAGGCCCCGTGGCTGATGATTCCACGCATGTGACCGAGGATACGTCCGTTTCTGACGGGTCGTCACATTCGGGCCAGAAATGGGCAACGACACTCCACGGCTAGCCCTGTTCAACAAATTTGCTCAGCTGATCGGGTCGGCCAGCAGTTCGATACGTTCAGCTTCCAGCGCTTCGAGCCGGGTCTCGATCAAGGCCGACCGCTCACGCACCACTTCGAGGCAACGTTCCACGCGGCTTCGGGCCAACGCCACCCGCTCGATGGCATCGCCGATCCGGCTGCGGATCGACAGGTTGGAAAAGATGTCGTCGAAGAAGGCCTCGAGAGCTTCGTGCCATCCATCGGCGGGTACGGCTTCGCGGACACCTTCGACAGCGCTGAGCTCGAGATACAGGGTCCGCAGCGAGTCCTGGGTGATGCGCAGCAGGTTGGCCATCTGATCGAGGTGCTGGCGCTGCTCGGTGGTGGCCCCGACCCCATCGGAGAAGAGATCGTCCCACTGCATCCCCGCGGCCATGTCGAGAACCACGGCCACCTCCTCGAGGTAGCGGAGCGATATCGCTCCTGCTTCTAGGGCTTCGGCCACCTCTCGGCGCTGTGATTCGCAGGGGCCTATCCGCTCAGCCAGCTCGGACAGAGCTCTGGCCCGGTCGTCGGACCCTTCGGTGATCCAAGCTTCTTTGGCTGCCGCCGCCCTCTCCCATTCAGCGTCCACGTCGCCCAGCCCATAGAGGCGGTCACGAAGCTTGGCCATGGCCCGCACCGCCTCGACTTCAGCGTCTTCGGCTCGAGCCACCTCATACCGGGCCGCTTCGCGTTCGTCGATCTCCTTCTGGCGGTCCGGCTTGTCACCGCTGAAGAGACCGGACAGAACGCGACTCAATGAGAACGAGTCGAGCCGACGGACATCTTCGGTCTCGTCGGCCAGCGCCTGACGGCGGGCCTCCACCAGTAGGTGGGCCGTTCCGACGGCTTCGGTGGCGGCCTCGAACCGAGTGAGTATCCGATCCCGCTCGCAGCGGGCCGACGTGGCCGCGGCCAAACGCCGGTCTATGGCCTCGGGCCCGTTGAGATCGATGACAGTTCGGGGGCTGTTCACGCTTGGGATCGTACCGAGCATCCAGGCCGCTGGCTCGGCGGACCACCAGCCGCGGTTGGTCGAGCGGCGACCAAGCTCAGGCAATGACCCCGTCGGCCCTCAGTTCGGCCAGTCGGGCGTCGTCGTAGCCCAGTTCGGCCGACAACACCTCGGCGGTGTGCTCGCCCAACCATGGCACCCGCTGCTCGGGGCCCTCGGCCACGTCCGACATCTTCACCGGGTTGCCGGGGATCAGGACCGGCTGCTCCACACCGTCGGTGCGGGGCATCTCCACGAGCATGTTCCGAGCAGCCACGTGCTCGTCGTTCACCACCTCTTCGTCGCTGAAGCAGGGGCCGGCGGCCACCCCCAGCAGGGCCAACTCATCGCAGGCCTGCACCTTGGTGCGCGTCGATGCCCACGCTTCGATGGCGGGCCGAAGCACATCATCGAGGTGGTCGAGCCAGCCCTGGCGCTCGGCAAAGCGGGGATCGGTGGCCCATTCGGGATGACCGATGGCTTCGACCAGCTTGGCGAACTGGTTCTCCCGTCCGACCTGGATGATGAACCAGCCGTCAGAGGCTTTGAACCCGTGCATGATCAGCGGGCCGAGCTGACCATTGCGCAGCCCTAGCGACCAGAAGTTCGGCACCAGGTCGGTGATGGCCACCATGGCATCGAGCATGGCTATGTCGACGCGCTGACCCCGGCCGGTGGCATCCCGGTGGCGGAGTGCGGCGAGGACGCCGACGGTGGCGAACAGGGCCGATCCAATGTCACCCAATCCACCCATGGGGGCGACCACGGGCGGTTCGTCGCCGGAGCGCTTGAACTCGTAGATGCCCGACATGGCCTCGGCGATCGGGGCATAGGCCGGCCACCGGTTGTAGGGGGACCCGGTGGCCCCGAAGCCGGAGACCGACAGGTAGATGGTCTGGGGGGCGACGGCGGATATGTCGTCCCAGCCGAGCCCGAGCCGGTCCATGGCCCCGGCCTTGGAGTTCTCGGCCACGATGTCGAACTTGGGGGCCAGGTCGAGCACGAGCTGACGGCCCTCGGGGCTTTTGAGGTCGACGCAGATGCTGCGCTTGTCGAGGTTGTTGCGCAGGAACGTTGCCCCCACCGATCTACCCTCTGGGTCGAGCATGGCTGGGACCGAGCCTCTTCCAGAGTCGCCACCTCGGGGGTGTTCCACCTTCACCACGTCGGCCCCGAGTCGGGCCAGTAGTTGGGTGGCCCATGGGAGGGCCTGCATCTGTTCGAGGGCCAGCACCCGTACCCCGTCGAGCGGTTTGCCGAACCCTGCTGCTGCTTCGTTGGCCACGTCTCCGAGCTTCATCCCTGGTCCTCTCACCGTCAGTCGTCGATCAACCTGACGATCCGTCAGATTAGGCGACGGTCGGCGAAGCGGCCCCGGCCCCCCGTGCAACCGCGATGCTGGAGCGATGGCCACCGGACGTTTCGCTCCCAGCCCGACGGGTGACCTCCATCTCGGCAACCTGCACACCGCCCTGGTCGCGTGGCTGTTCGCCCGGTCGGCGGGTAGCGGGTTCCTGGTGCGCATGGAGGACCTCGACCGGGTGCAGGCCAGCGCCGATCACGCCGCCTCACAACTGGCCGACCTCGCCGCGCTGGGTCTCGACTGGGACGGCGAGGTGGTCTTCCAGAGCGACCGCTTCGACCGGTACGAAGATGCCATTGCCAAGCTGACCGCGGCGGGGCTCACCTACCCGTGCTTCTGCACCCGCCGTGAGATCCGTGAGGCCGCCGAGGCTCCCCACGACGGGCCGGTGCCCGAAGGCGCCTATCCAGGTACCTGTCGGACCCTCGGCGCGAAAGATCGGGCCGACCGAGAGGCTGCGGGCCGACCGCCAGCGCTGCGCCTACGGACCGATGTGGACGAGGTGGCCGTCCCCGACCTGCTGCTGGGAACCATTCGGGCTGCGGTCGACGACGTGGTGCTACGCCGCAACGACGGGGTTCCGGCCTACAACCTGGCCGTGGTGGTCGACGACGCCGCGCAAGGAGTGGAGCAGGTGGTGCGGGGCGACGACCTGGCCTCCTCCACTCCCCGCCAGCGACACCTGGCCGATCTGCTCGACCTACCGCTGGTGTCCTACGCGCACGTGGCGCTCGTGCTCGCAGCCGACGGGCACCGGTTGGCCAAGCGGCACGGCGCCGTCACCCTGGCCGACCAGCAGACCCAGGGTCGGGCACCAGCCGATGTCCGTCATCTGTTGGCCGTCAGCCTCGACCTGTCGGCGGTCGACGACCCACCGGCCAGCCCCGCCGCCTTGGTGGCCGCCTTCGACCCGGCCCGCCTGCCCCGCGATCCATGGACTCCGCCGGGCAGCATCGTGGGCCCGTTCGACGGACCCGACGACCGCTGAGCCCAGCGACTGAAAAGACGGGCTCCGGTCGGACTATTCGACGATGGTGTAGGCCGGGTTGAAGAGCACCATGCGGCCGGCATCGAGGCGTCCGACTCCCTCGAAGATCACCCGTCGTCCGCAATCGACGCCACCGATGCGACGACGTCCGGTGAACACACCGACAGCCCGCCCGCTGCCGTCGTCGATGGTCACCTCGAGCGACGGCGACCCAGCCCGGGGTACGACCTGCAAGCTCTGGACCTCACCGGCCAACACGACCGAAGTCCGGGTGGGGGCAGCGGCGATCGGGGTCACCCCCAAGTCGGCCAACCGCGCCTGTAGTCGGCCCACCTCGAGATCATCGGTCGACGTGGACAGGCGGTTGCGCAGCTTCTTGAGCACCGTTCCACGATGCCACGTCACCAGTTCTGCCACAACGCTCGGCGTTGTCGCGTCACGTCCGGTGACGGGTTCGTACCAGGGCAGACCTCGCTGTTGACGTACCGTCGAAGTACCCGGCAGGGCGCCGGGTCATCACCGCAGGGAGATCAACATGGGTTTCATCGACAAGATCAAGGATGCCGTTTCCGGCAACACCGACAAGGCCGACGGCGCCATCGACAAGGTCGCCGACATGGTCGACGACAAGACCGGCGGCAAGCACCACGACAAGATCGACGGCGTTGCCCAGAAGGCCAAGGGCCTCGTCGACAAGCTCGACGATGGCTCGGACACCGACGCCAAATAGGGCGAACCGTCCGGCGTCACCGACGCCTGCCGACGCAATGTTGCCGGTCGACTTGGTCGACCGGCACCGTCGGTTTTCAGATCACGTCGGGGCTGTTCAGCCGAGGAGCACACTCACCACGTCGGCTTCGGCATCGGGCGTGGTGAGCACCAGCACCTCGTCGCCAGACCGCAGCAGCGTGTCGCCCCGGGGCACGATCACGTGGGCGTCGCGAATGACCGCGACCACGGTGGAACCTCGCGGGAAGGCCAGTTCGGCGATGTCTCGTCCGACGCTCGGTGAATCATCGGTGAGGGTGGCTTCGGACAGGCGGGCCCGCCCACCTTCCAACGACAACAACCGCACGAGGCTGCCCACCGACACCGCTTCTTCGACGAGAGCGGTGAGCAGGTGGGGGGTGGAGACCGACACGTCGACTCCCCACATCTCGGTGAACATCCACTCGTTCTTCGGGTTGTTGACCCGGGCCACGACGCGGGGAACGCCGAACTCCTGCTTGGCCAGCAGCGAAATGACCAGGTTGTCCTCGTCGTCGCCGGTGACGGCAGCGACCACATCGGCCGTGTCGACGCCGGCCTTGGCGAAGTCGCTGACCTCACAGGCATCGGCAGCCACCCAGGTGACACCGGGAGCCTCCCCCAACTCCAGGGCCTCGCTGACCCGGTTGGTGTCGACCTCGACGATGACCACCTCATGACCGGCCTTGGCCAGGTCTTCGGCCATGAACGTACCGACGCTGCCGGCTCCAGCAACCACGACGCGCATATCAGCGGCCTCCTGCGTTGGCGGTCGATTCGAGGTGCTCGTCGAATCGTTCGATCGATGCGCCGGCCACCATCACGTGAACCACATCGCCTTCTTGCAACACCGTTTCGGGTCCAGCCACCGTGCCTTCACCAAGCCGGGTGATGGCGCACACCCGGGCGTGACCGCCCAGGTCCATGGTCGCCACCTTGCGGCCAGCCCATGTTCGGGGCACCGGCCGTTCGATGAGCAGCACCTGGGCCGACGGATCGATCCACTCGGCGTTGGTCCGCTTGGGCAGGATGCGCTGGAGCACCCGTTCGGTGGCCCATTCCGCGGTGGCGATGGTGGGGATACCGAGGCGTTCGTAGATCTTGGCCCGACGGGGGTCGTAGATGCGGGCCACCACCTGGTCGACGCCGTAGGTCTCCTTGGCCACACGGGCCACCACGATGTTGGAGTTGTCGCCGTTGGTTACCGCAGCCAGCGCCGATGCCTCTTCGATGCCGGCGGCCACGAGCCGATCCCGGTCAAAGCCGACCCCGAGCACCTTGCGGCCCCCGAAATCGTCGGGTAGCCGTTCGAAAGCCTTGGCCCGACGATCTATCACGGCCACGGTGTGGCCTCCCTCTTCGAGCGTTCGGGCCAGGCCTGAGCCGACCCGTCCACATCCGACCACGACTACGTGCACCGCAACACCATTTCCTCTCTGCGCCAGCGACGCCGGCGCCGCGCCTATGACGCGGCCGCGAATCCTACGCCCGTCGGCAGAGCGAGAGCCGCACCGAACTCCAAGCGTTCCTGGAAAAAATGTGCTCTTCGTGCATGTCAGTTCGACCTTCGACGCCGTACGATCGCTCGGCTCACCAACCGACCGATCGAACCGCGCCACATGCCCTCCACCTTCAAGCGACTTCTGGTCGGCAAACCACTGGCCAGCAACGAGCAAGACCATCAATCGCTGGGCAAGCCGACGGCACTGGCCGTGTTCGCGTCGGATGCCATCTCCTCTACGGCCTATGCCACCGAGGAGATCCTTTTCATCCTCTTGGCGGCGGCCACCTTCCCGGCCACCCACAAGTACCTCATACCGATGGCCATCGTCTCGGTGTTCCTGTTGGCGGTGGTGGCCACCTCGTACCGACAGACGATCTACGCCTATCCCGACGGCGGCGGCGCCTACGTGGTCAGCCGAGAGAACATCAGCCAGACCACGGCTCTGGTGGCCGGGGCATCGCTGCTCGTCGACTACACGCTGACGGTGGCGGTGTCGGTGTCATCAGGCGTGCTGGCCATCGGTTCGGCGTTCCACTTCAACGATCAGGCGAACCTGCGGGTGGGGTTGGCGGTATTTTTCGTGGCCCTGATGGCCCTAGGCAACCTGCGCGGCCTCAAAGAGGCAGGTCGAATCTTCGCCATCCCCACCTACGCCTACACCGTGCTCCTCGGCGGCCTCATCGCTTACGGCATCTACCGGATCGGGTTCCAGGGCCTCGGTACCATCGAGGGCAACGAGGAGATCGCCGCCGACTTCGCCAAGGAGCAGGGGGCCGACATGGCCAAGCTCACCGGGTCCGTCGGCCTGCTCCTGTTGCTGCGGGCATTCTCGTCGGGGGCCGTGGTGCTCTCGGGGATCGAGGCCATGTCCAACGGGGTACCGGCCTTCCGGGAACCGAAGTCGAAGAACGCGGCCCAGACGCTGATGATGATGGCCTTCATCCTTGGTATTTCGACCCTCGGCGTCGGCTACCTGGCCAGCCACCTCCACCCTGTGTTCGAAGAAGGCGGTTCGACCGTCCTGGCCCAGTTGGGCGGCGCCATCTTCGGCAACGGCAGCATCCTCTACTACGCGCTGCAGTTCGCCACCTTCGCCATCTTGATCCTGGCCGCCAACACGGCCTTCGCCGGGTTCCCCCAGTTGGCCTCCAACATCGCCCAAGACGGCTACCTACCCCGCCAGCTGGCCAACCGTGGCGACCGGCTGGTGTTCTCCAACGGCGTTCTCATCTTGTCGGGCATGGCCGCGGCGCTCATCGTGGTCTTCAAGGCCGACGTGAGCGCCCTGATCCCTCTGTACGCAGTGGGGGTGTTCGTCGGCTTCACGCTCAGCCAGTTCGGCATGTGTCGACACCACCTACGACTGCGCGAGAAGAACTGGAAGAGCGGCCTGTTCGTGAACGGTCTCGGCTGCACGATGACCGGGATCGTGCTGATGGTGGTGATCGTGTCGAAGTTCTGGAGCGGAGCGTGGATCCCCGTCGTGGTGATCCCGTTGATCGTGTTCCTGCTCATGGCCATCAAGCGCCACTACAAGACCAACGATGCGCTGCTGGCCGCGGCCCCCAACGAGAAGGTCCGCCGCCGCACCAACACGGTGGTTGTCCTGGTCGGCCGGGTCACCAAGGGTTCGCTCACCGCTCTGGCCTACGCCCGGTCGCTCAACCCCGACCGCCTGGTTGCCGTCTCGGTCGTGTCCAACGCCGAAGAGCAGGAACGCATCGACCGTCAGTGGGAGGACCACGACATTCCCGTCGAGCTGGTCACCCTGTACTCGCCCTATCGCGAACTGTCCCGCCCGATCCTGCGCTTCGTCGACGATCTCGACAGTCGCTACGACGACGACTTCGTCACGGTGATCGTGCCCGAGTTCGCCATCAAGCACTGGTGGCAGCAGGTACTCCACAACCAGAGCGCTCTGATCCTGCGGACCCGCCTGCGCAGTCGGCCCAACACGGTGGTCACCTCGGTGCCTTTCCACGTCGAGGAGATCGAACCGGAACCGGCGGCAAAGTCGGCCCCGTCGGATTGACCGGTCGGTGACCCTACGATGCGGCCATGGCTGATGGGTCTCGTCTCTACTTCAAGCAACTGCTCGCTGGGCTCGACGTCGCCGAGGGCGACCGGGTGGCTGAGCAGATGGTCAACTTCGTCTACCTGATCGGCGACCGTGAGACCGGGGAGGCGGTGGCCATCGATCCGGCCTACGACCAGCAAGGCCTGCTCGACATCCTTGCCGCCGACGGCATGCGCCTCACCGGAACGCTGGCCACCCACTATCACGCCGACCACGTAGGTGGATCGCTGGGAGGCATGGCCGACATCACCGGGATCGCCGAACTACTAGCGCTGACCGACGTGCCCGTACACGTCCAGGCCGACGAGGCCGAATGGGTGGCCCGCGGTACCGGTGTCAGTCACGAACACCTGGTCACGCACCAAAGCGGAGACACGGTGATGGTCGGAGAGATCCCGATCACACTGATCCACACGCCGGGACACACGCCGGGTAGCCAGTGCTTCCTGGTCGACGGTCGCCTGGTGGCCGGCGACACCCTGTTCCTCGATGGCTGCGGCCGCACCGACCTTCCGGGCAGTGATCCCGCTCAGATGTACGAGAGCCTGACCCAACGCCTGTCCCAGGTTCCCGACGAGACCATCCTCTTCCCCGGCCACCTGTACAGCGAGAAGCCGTCGGCCACCATGGGCGAGACCCGGCAGCGCAACGTGGTCTTCCGGCCCAAGACCCTCGAGCAGTGGCTCATGATGTTCAGCTGATCTTCTGACCAACCCCGGTCGGACGACAGCGCGACTCAGGGGAGGATCGTGTCGCGCCAGGTGCGCAGGGTGCCCCGGAAGACCTGGTCGAACCGGTCGTGTTCGTCGCGTAGAAGACCACCGGACCAGCCGTCCGGGAGCACCTCGGCCGGTAGGAGCGGATCGGCCTGGAGGTGGCGCACCACATCGGCGGAGACCACGAACGACTCGGCCAGCGCTGCCGTTTCACCCTCGTGGAGGCGGGTGCCGAGCCGCTCGAGGTCTTCGAGCAGTCCAGCGGTGGTACGAACCCAGCCAGACAGGTCCCAGAGTCGAGCCGCCAGCAAGATGGACTCGTCATGGGTCCGGGTGGCGGACTCTGGCCGCGCTCGAAAGAACCGGCACTGCTCGTCGGCCACTGCTTCGGCATCGACGAGGACACCGCGCTTCAGGTTGTCGGGCCGCAGCCAGACGCCGGGTCGCAGTTCTGAGTAGCGCAACGACCGCAGAGCGCCGCGAAGAGATGCCCGGTCGACCGCAGACCGGGCATCGGCATCGACCACTGCGGTGCGCCAGGTTCCCCGCCAACGCCTGACCCGACCAGCCTTCGACAGGTCTTGTCGAACCTGGCGGGCCAGCAGGGCCCGACTGGCCAGGCGATAGCCATCCTCGGTGGGCTCCAGTTCGCCCGCTACGACCATGCGGGACATGGCCACTCGGGCCGTGCCAGGCGCTATCCCGAAGAGCTCGGCGGTACCCACGAGGATCCGGGTGGTCAGCTGTGGCGGATTGACGCCGAGTAGCGACGATGCGATGACCGAACGGGCGGTGAGCTTGCGTCGCCCTCTCATCTGGTCGGGCATCTCCAGACCTTACGAAAGAACGTCGTCTGTCCTGTAGAAGTAACATTTCTTCATGGCTGCTGCCACTGCTGCGAAGCCCCGACCCGAGTGGGTCACCGGGGGGATGGTGCCCTCAGCAAACCTGCTGCCACAGGTCCTGCCCACCGAGCGTCTCACCGCCTCCGGCAAGGCCGTCCCGGAGGTCCGCGGCGACCTGCGCCGCATCGCCAGCATCCGCAATGCCGTGTCCGTGATCGGCCTGTGGGCCACCATCGTCGGCTTGTGGGCAGCGGCCGTGTGGGTCGACCATCCGCTCGGCTACGGCGCCCTGTTCGTTTTGATGGGCCCGATGTTCGCCCGTCTGGCCATCCTCGGCCACGAAGCCGCCCACCGCTTGCTCTTTCGCAACCGCCAGGCCAACGACCTAGTTGGGCGGTGGTTGCTCAGCCATCCGGCGTTCATCCCCTTCGACATCTACCGGCGGGTTCACTTCGCTCACCACAAGGACGAGTTCGGTCCCAAGGAACCCGACCTGCCGCTCTATGCCAGCTATCCGCTTCCGGTGGCGTCATGGCGCCGCAAGTTGCTGCGAGACGCGGTGGGCATCTCGGGCTGGAAGAACCTCAAACCTCTACTCCGCTCGCTGCTGTCGAAGGCCGGACGGCCGGTGGGGCTGCGCATCCTCGGCACCCAGGCGGTGTTGTGGGCGCTGTCGTGGGCGCTCACCGGTCGGTGGTGGCTCTACCCGTTGTGCTGGCTGGGGCCGTGGCTCACCGTGTGGCGGGTCCTCAACCGGCTGCGGGCCATCGCCGAACACGGCGGCATGGAACGCTCAGATGACCGACGGCGCACCAGCCACGTGATCCGACAGAGCTGGTCGGCTCGATTCTGGATCGTGCCCTACCGCACCGGCTGGCACCTGGCCCACCACACCGACATGGGCGTCCCCTGGCGCAACCTGCCCCGCTACCACCAGGAGCTCATCGCCTCCGGCTGGATTGTCCCCGAGCTCGAGTACCCCAGCTACCGAGCCTTCTGGAAGCGCTGCGCCTCCGGCTCCCCCGCCCACCCCTGAAAACCTTCGAAA
>JBDTBS010000178.1:0-5266 GCA_039924035.1 Aquihabitans sp.
GTCTCCTCAGCGGGGCCGACGGGGACCTGATCGGTGTCCCGTGCCCGTTGTTGTCCGTCGCGGTAGCTCGACAGCAGGTTGCGTACTTGTTCAGGGGACCGTCGGGTGACGTTTGCGCCCCGTTCGCCGTCGGCCCCGGGAATGGGCCGGGCGCTACCAGCCTTTCGGGGCGTGCGCTTGGCCAAACCGGTGGTGGTGCGGCCAGCATCTTCCCCACCTGGGGCTGCGGCCTGAGGGGCCGCGGGGGTGGCCCGCCGGGCCAGCGGGGGAACGCCGCCGCCGGTCGGGGCTGCCGGTGGGGTCGGAGCTGCGGGTGGGGTCGGAGCTGCGGGAGGAGCTTGACCTCCGAACAGGCGGGGCGGAGCATTCGATGCTGCCGGGGCCGGGTCGGGGGTCCGTCCGAACAGGCGAGGCGGTTCGGCCTCTTCGAGGAAGTAGGGCTTGCTTCCAGAACCTTCGGGGGCGCTGCCGGCCGCGGGAACCGGCGGGCGAGGGGTAGCTGACCGACTCGGCAGCTTCGGAGCTGCGGGCGGAGGACCATCGAGGTTCCCCGTCAACGGTCCCGGGGCCGACACCTGTTCAGCAGCGGGATCGTCCGCTTCGACGGCGGGCCTCGCCTCTCGGGGAGCCGGGGCGGGGGTGGCGCTGAGACGACGGGTCGGAAGACCCTTGACATGATCGCCGGTGGGCTCGCTGCGCGACGGGGGCCGTGATGGAGAGGCGGGTTCCTCGATCGTCTCGCCACGGGCAAACGAAAGCGGTGCACCTGCTCCCGACGGTACCGACGGGGTCGGGTCGCCAACCGGTGCGGTCGGTTCGGGCGCCGACTCCTCGTGAAACACCGGTGGGGGGGCCGTTTCGTAGGGCTGGGTCTCGTAGGGCTGGAAGGTCAAGGGCGGGAGCCCGCCGGCCTCGGTCCTGACCTCGGGAACCGGCTGCAGGTGAGGAGCGTCGACTGCCGCGGGCGGAGCCGATGGCGCGCTGTGGCTGATCAGCCCCGAACTACCGGGCCCGTCGGTCACCAACGATGCCGGCAGGGATACCACCGCAGTGGCCCCACCCGATGGGGACGGCATCATCTTCACCGAGATTCCGTGGCGGGCGGCAAGCCGACCGACCACGATGAAGCCGAGCGAGCGAGACAGGGTCAGACCCACGAGAGGCGGACGGGCCAGCATCTCGTTGGAATCGGTGATCTGGTCGGCGGACATGCCGATGCCCTGATCGGTCACCGAGATCACGTAGCCGTCGGCCTTGGTGCGGTGGCCGATCACCTCGACGGTGGTCTCTGGAGGCGAGAAGTTGGTGGCGTTCTCCATCAACTCCGACAGCAGGTGGGCAATGTCGGTGGCCGCGTTGGAGGCAACGAGCACCTCGTCGAGGCTGACGAGTTCGATGCGGCTGAAGTCTTCGACCTCGGCCAGAGCGGCGCGGACCACGTTGGCCAACGGAGCGGGGCGGCCCCGACGTCGGGGCGGTTCGGCTCCCGCCAACACGAGCAGGGATTCGGCATTCCGGCGCATCCGGGTGGCCAGGTGGTCCAGTCGGTACAGGTTCTCGAGTTGGTCGGGATCCTCTTCGGTACGTTCCAGTTCGTCGATGAACTCGATCTGGCGATCCAGGAGGGCCTGGTTGCGCCGGGCCAGGTTGACGAACATCTCGCCGATCCCCTTGCGCAGCAGGATCGCCTGCTCTGCGGCCACCTCGCCGGCCACCTTCTGGACGTTGTTGAAAGCAGTAGCCAGTTGGCCGATCTCGTCCTTCGACGAGACCTCGATGGCTTTCATCCGGCTCAGTTGACTGGTCACCTCGTCTTCGGACGGGTTCTTGAGAGCTTCCACCAACTGCGGCATCTGCTCGTTGGCCAGTCGATCGGCGGCGATGGTGAGGTTGTCGAGCGGCCGGGTGATTCGGCGGCCGAGCAGAATGGCTGCCGCCGCCGCTAGGACGGTGGCGATGAACGCCGCGATCAGGAAGAAGCGAGCGGCCCGTTCGGCGGTCGACTTGTTGGCCCCCGCTGAGGAGATGATCTGGTCGGCCAGGTCGGTCTCCACCTTGTGGAGGCCAGCAACGACGTTGTCGGTCGCCTCTTGGATGGCGACCGGGTCTACCAATGGCGCCACCGACAAGGTCTCGTTTGCGAGCCCGGCGGCTACCGCCGCCGCTTCGACCTGGGTCAGGTCGGTTCCTGCCGTGGCACTGCGAATGGTGCTCTTGGCGCTCGCGCTGGCCAACTGGTTGAGGATGGCCTGCTGGCTTTCCACGGCCACCGTGGCGGCCGTGAAGCTTTCGTAGGCGCCCATGTCGCCGAAGGTGTGCGGTGCGATCTCGTCGAAGCCGACGTTGGCGCTGACGCCGACGAGCAGCGCACCCTGGAGGGCCAAGGCCGACTTATACGAGGCCAGGGCCGAACTGGTGCGGAGCTGACCGGCCACCTGCGGATCACCCACCGTGCGCACGATGGTGTCGTTGACGCTCAGGAAGGTGGCCTGCAGGGTGTTGTAGGAGTCGGCGGTCTGGTCCCAGCGGTAGCCCTGGTCGACGGCATCACGGATGTAGGGCAGCTTGGCTGCTGCTTCGGTGGCCAGGCCGGCCGAGGCCCGGAAGCTGGCCGAGGTCCCCCGGTTGGCGTTCATCCGCTGCACGGCAACGGCCATCAGGCCGTCGGTGGTCTGCCGGGCCGCTTCCATAGCCTTGGGGTCGCCCGTTCGCCCAGCAGCGACGAAGGACGTGGACACCAGGGTTTCGGCTTGCATGGCATCGACCACGTCGTTGTTGGCTCTGGCCACCGACACCAAGTCGGCGACCTGTCCGCTCTCGTTGGCGGTTTGTTGCCTGTCGATGGCCCCGAAGGCCGCCAGCAGCAGGATGATCACCAGCGGGCCGGCCACGAGTAGCACCAGCTTGTTGCGGATCTTCAGATCGTCGAACACGGCATCCTCACCTGAGGGGGAGACTTGTCGCTGGACGCGACGTACGGGCTACAGATCGGCCGGTTGGCACGTTCCTTGAGGTCCGACGTCGGTCCCGGCGAGAGTTGGGTCGAACGGCCCATGAGCTCGCCAGTCGGGGTCTATCGCAGGGGACCGGTACTCGGTGTCAGGGGACGTGGTAGTCGAGTGGCCCCGCAAAGAGCCTCGTCGACGGCCGCCGCGCAGGCTCGCCCCTCGGCGATGGCCCAGACGATCAGGCTCTGGCCCCGACCCATGTCGCCAGCCACGTAGACGCCAGCCACGTTGGTCGACCAGTTGTCGTCGCGACGCACGTTGGAGCGATCGTCGAGCACCACCCCGAACTGCTCGGTGATCCAATTCGTCTCCGGTCCAGTGAACCCCATGGCCAGGAACACCAGGTCGGCCTCGATCTCACGTTCGGTTCCCTCGACCTTCTGGAACCGTCCGTCGACCATGGCCACCTCGTGGGTCAGCAGGGCCCTCACCCGACCGTTGCCGTCGTCGAGGAACCGCTCGGTGTTGATGGCAAAGACCCGTTCCCCACCTTCTTCGTGGGCCGACGAGGTTCGCAGGATCAGAGGCCACGTGGGCCACGGGGTGCTGTCGGGGCGATCCGCAGGGGGACGGGGCATTATCTCGAACTGCTGGATCTCGGCCGCTCCCTGCCGGTGGGCGGTACCCAGGCAGTCGGCGCCGGTGTCACCACCGCCGATGATGACCACCTTCTGGCCGGCCACGTCTATCGGCGACACCGCCAGGTCGCCCAGCTGTACCCGGTTCGACAAGGGTAGATACTCCATGGCCTGGTGGATTCCGACCAGGTCTCGACCGGGGATGGGGAGGTCCCGTGCCACCGTCGCTCCTCCGGCCAGCACGACGGCATCGAACTGCTCACGCAGTTCGACCCCGGTGATGTCGATGCCGACGTTCACATTGGTGCGGAACTCGGTCCCCTCTGCCTCCATCTGCGCCAATCGGCGGTCGAGATACCGCTTCTCCATCTTGAACTCCGGGATGCCGTAGCGCAGCAGGCCTCCCAGACGGTCGGCTCGCTCGAACACGACCACGGCGTGGCCGGCCCGGGTGAGCTGTTGGGCAGTGGCCAGACCGGCGGGACCCGACCCGACCACGGCCACCCGCTGCCCAGTGGATACCTCGGCCAGCACTGGCGTGACCCAGCCCTCCTCCCAGGCCCGTTCGATCAGGGACAGCTCGATCTGCTTGATGGTGACCGGGTCTTGATTGATTCCGAGGACGCAGGCTGCCTCGCACGGAGCCGGGCAAAGTCGCCCGGTGAAGTCGGGGAAGTTGTTGGTGGCGTGCAGGCGTTCGATGGCTTCCTGCCACCGGTTCCGGTAGAGGAGGTCGTTCCAGTCGGGGATCAGGTTGCCCAATGGGCAGCCGTTGTTGCAGAAGGGGATGCCGCAGTCCATGCATCGGCTGGCCTGGGTCTGCAGGAGGTTGTCGGCAAAGGGTTCGTACACCTCCTTCCAGTCCTTGATCCGCACCGGGACCGGACGTCGAGCCGGCAACTCTCGGCCGTGGTCGAGGAATCCTCTGATATCACCCATGTCTCGGCCTCCTCAGCCCTTGGCCGCGGCCATGATGGCCTCGTCGATGTCGTGTCCTGCTTCCTCGGCACTGCGAATGGCCTCGAGCACCCGCTTGTAGTCCCGGGGCATGACCTTCACGAACTGGCGCACTGCGTACTGCCAGTCGGCAAGGATCCGGGCCGCCACCTCCGAGCCCGTCTCGCGTTGATGGCGAAACACCGCGGTCACCAGCCAGGAGTTGTCGAGGTCGTCGAGGGGGTCGAGGTCCACCATCTCTCGGTTGACCAAGCCGGGAAAGGACCCGTCGCCATCCCACACGTAGGCGATGCCACCGGACATGCCGGCCCCGAAGTTGCGCCCGGTGGATCCCAAGATCACAACCCGGCCACCGGTCATGTACTCACAGGCATGGTCGCCCACCCCTTCGACCACTGCGTTGGCCCCCGAGTTTCGCACCGCGAACCTCTCCCCCACCCGACCTCGGAAGAATGCCTCTCCCCCGGTGGCCCCGTAGAGCAAGACGTTGCCGGCGATGATGTTGTCCTCGGCATGGAAGCCGGCGGACACCACCGCTGGGGGACGGACCACGATGCGGCCCCCCGAGAGGCCCTTGCCGGCGTAGTCGTTGGCATCGCCCGACAGGCGCAGGGTGACCCCCTTCGGTATGAAGGCCCCGAAGCTCTGCCCGGCCGAGCCGGTCAGGTCCACCGTGATGGTGTCGTCGGGAAGACCGAGCCCTCCGTGACGCTTCGTGACCTC
>JBDTBS010000179.1:0-4986 GCA_039924035.1 Aquihabitans sp.
GGTGAGGCATGGCCGGGTAGGTCTGCTCTTCGTTCAGCCGAACCACGATGTCGCGGGTGTTGGTGCGAGTGGCTCCCGCGGCGCCGTAGGTGACCGAGACGAACGATGGCTCCAGGCCAGATAGTTCGCTCACCGCGGCGTCGAAAGCGGCCGTGCCCTCCGGCGTCTTCGGCGGGAAGAACTCGAACGACCAGGTGGTGCCCTTGGCCAGGAGCTCAGCGATGTGGGTCATGGTGCGCTCCAGGTTAGATCAGCGCCCTTCCGGGCACGGACGTCGCCTCGGGAACGGCTGCCGGTCATGACAGCCCAACTCTTCGCTCGGCGGCCTCGACCGCATTGCGGAACAGCAGGGCGATGGTGGTGGGCCCCACGCCTCCCACCCGCGGTGTGATGGCCCCCGCCACCTCCTCACACGATTCGTCCACGTCGGGCAGCAGTCGTTTGCCTTCGTAGCGAACACCGCCCCCCACCACCACCACACCAGGGGTTAGGTGCTCGGGGCGGAGGATCCCAGGGACTCCGGCAGCAGCGATCACGACATCGGCTCGCCGGGTGTAGTCACCCCAGTTGGGTACGCCGGTGTGGACCACGGTGACCGCGGCATTGGCCGTCGGCCGCTTCTGCGACAACAGCAGCGCCAGGGGCCGACCAAGCGTGGTCCCCCGTCCGAGGATGCACACCTCCCGGCCCGAGATCGGGATCTCGTAGTGGGCCAGCAGGGCCTCGATGCCAGCAGGGGTACAGGGCACCGGCCCGGGCATGCCAAGGGCCAGCCGGCCCATGTTGACCGGGTGGAGGCCATCGACGTCCTTGTCGGGGTCGAGGGCCAGCAGGGCGGCATCGAAGTCGATCTGTGGCGGGGTCGGATGCTGAAGGAGCACAGAGTCGACGTCGTCGGCCTCGTTCATCTCGCGCACCGCGGCCAGCACATCGGCCTGGGTGGCGTCGTCGGGCAGGTTCAGGTGGGGCGAGGTGAAACCGAGAGCGGCAGCCTTCTCCTGCTTCATGCGGATGTAGCCGGCGCTAGCCGAGTCGCCGCCCACCAAGATGGTGCCGAGCCCGGGCGTGTGGCCGGCGGCCACCAGGGCATCGATGCGGGGGGCCAGGTCGGCGAACACGGCTTCAGCAACCGGTTTCCCGGGCAGCATTCGTGCGGTCATGGGTGCTCCTCGGTGAGATGGGGTCAGGATCGAAGTCTGTTCTTGAGGATTATCTGGCTACTGGATAGCCACTTTGTCCTCAAGAACGGTGGAGCCGGGCGCCATTCTCGTTCTTGAGGAGATAGTGGCTGGCAGCTAGCCACTTTGTCCTCAAGAACGGTGCAGATGGGGGGCGGGTCGGATCAGTGCTTGAACTGGCGTTCGCCGGTGAAGACCATGGCCACGCCCAACTCGTTGGCCCTGGCTGTGTTCTTCTCGTCTCGGATGGACCCGCCGGGCTGAACGATCACGGAGACACCGGCGGCTGCAGCAGCCTCGATGCCATCGGGGAACGGATAGAAGGCATCGGAGGCGCAGGCCCCGCCGACGGCCCGACCGTCGGCCTTGGTGGCGGCGATCTGACCGGCTTCCACCCGGTTCTGCTGGCCGGCACCGATCCCCCAGGCCACCCCGTCCTTCACCAGGACGATGGCATTCGATGTGGTGGCGGCACAGATGCGGAAGGCCAGGGCGGCATCGACCAGCTCGGCCGCGGTGGGCTGGCGTTCGGTAACCACATGCCACTGGTCGGGGGTGGCCACCAAGCGATGCGGTTCCTGCACCAACCACCCACCGGTGATCGGACGTAGGTGGCGATGGGCCCGTTGAGGGGCAACCGCTTCGATGAGGCGCGTGTTCTTGCGCTTGGCCTGGAGTTGCTCGACGACCCCGGGGGCATAGCCGGGGGCGATGACCAGGTCTGCTTGGGCGGCAGCCACCATCTCCACCACGGTGGCATCGTCGACGACCTGGTTGAGGGCCACGATGCCACCGAAGGCCGAGCGAGGGTCACAGTCGAAGGCCTTCTGGTAGGCCTCGGCCAGGGTGGGAGCCACCGCGGCGCCGCACGGGTTGGCGTGCTTGATGATGGTGACGGTGGGCTGCGCCGGCTGCGTACCACCAGCGGTACCCAGATCGTGAGCCAACAGCCAGGCGGCATCAGCGTCGTAGAGGTTGAGGTAGCTCATGGCCACGCCGCCATGCTGGACAGCGGTGGCCCACCACGGGTCCGCCCCCTGCTCGCGGTACAGCGCCGCCTTCTGGTGCGGGTTCTCGCCGTAGCGCAGCGTCCGGTCTTCGCGGGTGGCGGTGACGTGCAGCGTGGGCGGCAGGATCTCGTCGGGACCGTCGGAGTCGAACCAGTTGACCACCGACGCGTCGTAGGACGCGGTGTGGGCGAAGGCGGCACGAGCCAGGCTTCGACGGGTATCGGCTGAAAGTGATCCGTTGGCCTGGATCTCAGCCAGCACGTCGGCGTAGTCGTCCGGACGAACAACCACTCCTACGTTGGCGTGGTTCTTGGCCGCGGCCCGCACCATGGCCGGGCCACCGATGTCGATCAGGTCCTCGGCCGCCCCACCGCCGTGAGCGAACGCGGATGGGTCCTCTCCGAAGGGGTACAGGTTGCCCACCACCAGATCGATGGCATCGATCCCGTACTGCTCGAGTTCGGCCACGTGGTGGGGGTTGGAGCGGTCGGCGAGGATGCCGCCGTGGATCTTCGGGTGCAGGGTGACGACCCGGTGTCCGAGGATGGCCGGGAACCCGGTGACCTCGGCGGTGTCGTCCACCTTCAGGCCGGCGTCGCGCAGAAGCCGGGCGGTACCGCCGCTGGAGGTCAACGACCATCCGAGCGCGGTGAGGCCTTTGGCCAGATCTTCGATACCGGTCTTGTCGTAGACGGAGATGAGCGCCCTCATGGGAGGCAGCCTGCTTTCGTGGGGTCGGGGACGTGGCGTCCGCCGGTGATGGAGGGATCGGGGGCCCGCATGGTCGAGCGGGGAGTCGGGCGAGGCGAAGAAGGCAGAACGTCGTTCACGTCGACACTCGACCTTGATCGATGATCTGGCGGAGGGCAGCCGGGTAGATCCGGCGCTCCACTTCCTTGATCCGTTCCTGGAGGGAGGCCTCGTCGTCGTCGGGTAGGACGGCCACCGCCTCCTGAGCCAGGATCGGACCGGTATCGACATCGAGCCCGGCCACGTGCACCGTGCAGCCAGTGACCTTCACGCCGTGGGCCAACGCGTCACGGACGGCATGCCAGCCCTTGAACGATGGGAGCAAGGCTGGGTGGGTGTTCACGATGCGACCGCCGAACACTTCGTGCATCGGTTCGGTCAGCACGGTTCCGAAGCCAGCCATGGCCACCAGGTCTATGCCGTGCCGGGTGAGGACGTCTGCCAGCTGGGCACTGTAGGCATCTCGATCGAAGTCGGGTCCGAAGGACCGACGGGCTACCAACTCGGTAGCGATCTGGTGACCTTCAGCGAGGTCTAGGCCTCGACACGGTCGGTCTGATGCCACCAGATCGACAGGAATGCCGGCTCCCAGGATCGCCTCGAGGATGGTCCCCGTCCCTGACACCAACACGGCCACTCGCACGTGGCGTGACGCTACCAGCCGACCCCACCCGGCCATGGTGCTCGGCAGCAGGTCTTGCTGCCGCGACAGGCCGACGAAACCCGATCATGGTTCCCGAGCCTGCTGACCTGCGTTAGCGTGGCTGGCAAACCCAAATCTACCCGTGCGCATCAAGGAGCTCGAGACTGTGGATCTCACCAAACTTTCAATCGGAGACAAGGTGATGGCCGGTTCCGGCATCGCCCTGTTCATCTTCTCGTTCTTCCCCTGGTACAAGGTGGACTTCGGGGGCCCATTCGGTGGCGGCACAGTCACCCAGAGTGGCTGGCACTTCTTCTTCACCGGGATCATCCCCACCCTGTTGGCTCTGGCCCTGGTGGGCTACGTGGTGGTCACCAAGGTGCTCGACGGCATCGAACTACCCGAACTCCCGGTCGCCTGGCCGCTGGTCGTGCTCGGCACCGCCGGACTCGCTGCTCTCCTGGTGATCATCCGTCTGCTCGCCGGTGGTGACGATGGTGGAACCGGCGTTCTCGATCGCTCCTTCGGCATCTTCCTCGCCGTGCTCGGAGCCATCGGCCTGGCCGTCGGAGCCTTCCTCAAGTTCCAGGAAGACGGTGGCGAACTGCCCACCAAGGGTGGCACCAGCAGCGGATCGAGCGGCGGACCCGCCAGCCCCTTCTGATTCCCAGGCGGCCACCGACCGTCAGGCCCGAACCGAATATGCACACACGATGGTCCACCTCACCGGGGTGGACCATCGTTGCTCTCGGCCACCGTGCGTAGCGGTTGCACCCTGAGGACCCCGATAGGGTCGTTGCTCGTCACCCCCTGAACATCAACCAAGGAGCGCGGGTAGCCGTGAACACCACCCCCAAACCCAGCCAGATCGTCCTCATGGCCTCAGGAGCCGTGGCCTTCGTCTTCAGCTTCCTACCCTTTTTCGAGATCAACTACGGCTTCAGCAGCGAGTCGGTCAACGCGTGGAGCGGCGACGGCGGCACACTGTTCATCGCCTCTTGGACGGCGGTGTTCGGGCTGATCGTGGGCGGCCTGGTGGCCGCCGTGGTGTTCGGCAACGTGTCGCTGCCCGAACGGATCCTGACCTTCTCGTGGAAGCAGATCTACTTCGTCTTGTCCTTTGCCGGTTTCATCATCATGCTCGGCTACCTCATCGGCGGACCCAGCGGAGCGGACAAGGGCTTCGGGTTCTGGCTCATGCTGCTGGGCAGCATCGGCCTCCTGGCCGGTTCGGTCATGGAACTGCTGGACGACGAGGCTGCTGCTCCCAGCGCCGGTCCCAACAACCCCACCGGCGGCGCCAACCCGTTCTGACCCAGACGATTACTCGTGGCTGACCGTCTCAGACGGCCAGCCCCTTCCGATGGTCCACCCTCCGGGGTGGGCCATCGGCCGTTTTGGACCC
>JBDTBS010000180.1:0-7382 GCA_039924035.1 Aquihabitans sp.
CCCGCGGGTGGCTGTCTACCCCCACATGTACGACAGCAGCATCGAGACGGCCACCTACACCCCTGGCGGCAAGATCGAGCTCGACCCCACGTTCTTCGACAAGTGGGCCAAGGCCATCATCACCTACACCGACAAGTTCCCCATGCCCATGCTCGTGGGCGAGTGGGGGCTGGCCAATCCTGAGCTTCCAGGCATGGACGAGTTCGTGGACGCCACCATGGCCACCCTCGATCGCTACACGTCGGGTTGGTCGGTGTTCAACTGGTGCAAGGGTGGCGGGTACTGCCCGATCGACGAGAACGGCATCGACCGTCCAGGTATCGGTCAGATCTTTCAGCCGTTCGCCAAGGCCATCGCTGGCGCCCCCACCTCCACGCACTGGGAGAGGGACACGAAGGTTCTGACCCTGACCTTCGCCGACAACGAGGCCAGTGGAACCACCGACATATACATGAATCCGGACCGTTCCTACCCCGACGGTTGGGTGGTCGAGTCGACCGACCAGGACGGCTCTTGGTCGTCCACCTTCGACGAAGTGTCCGGGGTCCTCGCGGTCACCACGGCCAAGTCCGGGGGCGAGCACACCATCTGCGTGAAGCCGGTAGATGGACCCGAGGGTTGTCCGGTGGTGGTCCCAGATGCTCCGGTGGCATCTGGGGATGCTCCGGTGTTCCCGGGTGCCCCTGAGGCTCCGAAGCCAGCCGGTCCCGCAGCGCCGGTGAATGGTACTGCGTCCTACACCGGCTGATCTCTGTGGGCCGGTGCACCGCAAGCCGCGTCCGGCTCGGCACACTGTGACCCATGGATCACGGTCAAATGCCTGAAGGTCTCACCCACGCACGGACCACGAACGAGTTCGATGCCACCACGGTTCCGGCCGGGTTGCTGCGGGCCCACACGGTGGCCGCCAACGTTTGGGGCCGCGTTCAAGTGCGGGCCGGGTCCCTGCGCTTCGTGTGGGAGGGCGGCCAGGACGAAGGTTCGGCCGTCGACATGGCTGCCGGTGACTCGTTGGTCATACCGCCGCTCACCCATCACCGCGTCGAGCCAGGCGAAGACGCCCGATTCGTGGTCGAGTTCTACCGCTGACGGCAACCGGCGGCCGACTCGGTGGTGGCCCTGCTCACGGTCAACCCCTCTTTGTCATGCGGGACCAGAGTCGGCTGGCCCCCGCGAACGGGGAGCCGGCCGAACCTGCGGCTCCGCACTGGCAGCGGTCTTCTGGGGCCACATCACCGAGGACCTGTTCCACGTGCATGCCGCACCCAGCGAAGGTCGGGCTTTGGCAGGTTGGGCATGTTGCTCGTCTACACATACCCCATAGGGTATACGTGGTACCTGGGTAGCGCAACCGGTTCTGCCCGGGGCCACTCAGGCCAGCCCCCGTCCTAGTTGGTCGAAGGCCTCGGACAGGATCGTTGGTAAAGGCGAGCGGTGCCCGGTGGCGAACCACTGATGCAGCGATGCCCGCATCCCTGCGAGGGCGGCGCCAGCCAGGAGTCTTGGGTCGACCTGCCCGGGGGCATCGCCCATCCGCCGGGCCAACGACTGGGCCAGGGTGTCCTCCCAGCCGGCCTGGAGTTGGAGGTTGCGGGCCTGTACCGAGGGTGTGGTGGCCATGATCGTGAATCTCCGGATCAGGTCCTGGCGCTGCCGCTGGTAGTCGGAGGCCACGACCATGAAGGCGGCCCGCAATGCCTCCCATGGGGCCTCGTCGGCCGGTCGCTGCTCGAGTTCGCTGGTGATCCGTTGGAGGCGGGCGGCGTAGTCGGCCAGGACCACGTCTTCCTTCGTGGCGAAGTACGAGAAGAACGTGCGGGGGGCGATGTCGGCACTGGTGGCGATGTCTTCGATGGTCGTGGCCGCGAAGCCGTTGGTTTCGAAGAGCGCGAGGGCAGATTCCTCGATGAGCTGTCGACGCTCGATCTTCTTGCGCTCCCTGATGCCTGACGGTTGCTCCATGGGTCCAGCTTGACGGAACGGGACATGGAGCGCAATATTGCAGTCACTGCAATATTCATAGCCGACTTTGATGGGGCACACATGTCCAGATGGCTGTACAAGTTGGGCCGGTTCGCCGCCGCGCGGCGGGTACTCGTGGTGGCTGGTTGGCTGGTGGTGGCGGTTCTGCTGATCGCGGTCGACCGAGGCTCGGGCGGGGGCACGGTCGACAACTTCGAAGTGCCCGGGGTCGAGTCGCAGCATGCGATCGAGCTCATGAAGGAACGGTTCCCCGAACGGGCCGGGGCCACAGCCATGGTCGTGTTCCACACCCCGACGGGAGCGGTAACCGACCCCGACGCGTCCGAAGGCATCGAAGCGACAGTGGAAGAGATGCGCGGTCTCGATCACGTCCTGTCGATCACCGAACCACTGGCCAGCCCTCGCTCGATTTCGCCGGACAAGGACACGGCCTTCTCTGCCGTCCAGTTCGACGGGACCACGAGCGATCTCGGACGCGGAGTTGTCGATGATCTCAAGGCAACAGCGAATCCAGCAGAAGCAGCGGGGGTGCAGGTCGAGTACGGCGGTGAGCTCCCGACGATCCTGAAGGAGCGTTCCACAGGACCGGCCGAGATGATCGGCATCATTGCTGCGCTGGTCGTCTTGTTCGTCGCGTTCCGCAGCTTCTACGCCACCGTGCTGCCGCTCGGTGTGGCGATGGTCGGCCTGCTCGTGGGCTTGTCCATCGTCGGCATCCTGGGTTCGTTCATCGACATCCCGTCGGTTGCACCGCGCCTGGGCACGATGATCGGCCTCGGGGTGGGCATCGACTACGCGCTTTTCGTCCTCAGCCGACATCGAGACAACCTCGAAGCAGGCATGCCCAATGAGGAATCCATTGGTCGCACCAATGCCACCGCTGGCATGGCCGTAGTGGTGGCCGGCGGCACGGTCGTGGTGGCCATCCTCGGGCTCCAGATGGCGGGAATCCCCTTCGTCTCTGCTCTGGGGTATTCGGCCTCGATCGTCGTTGCCGTGGCCGTGCTGGTGGCCATCACCTTGCTCCCGGCGCTGCTGGGGTTCGCGGGACTGCGGGTCGTGCCCCGCTCGCACCGGGCGAAGATCTCCGAGCGCGAGCAGACCGTCGATGTTCCTGACGATCTGAAGATCAGCGACGACCACAGCGCCTGGGTGCGGTGGGCCCACTGGGTCGCCTACCACCCGTGGCGCTCGGCGACGGCAGCCACGCTCGTCCTTCTGGTGCTGGCCATACCCATGTTGGACATGCGGCTGGGCCAGGCCGATGCCGGAACCGACCCCACCTCGACGACCCACCGCCGGGCTTATGACCTATTGGCGAGTGGCTTCGGAGAAGGGTTCAACGGACCGCTGCTGCTGACCGTCGACCTCGGGGCAGGCACGGACGAGGCCGTACTCACCGACATAGCGAAGACGGTGATGGACGACCAGGGTGTGCGCGCCGTGTCGCCTCCAGAGGTCAACGAGGCTGGAGACACGGCCTTGATCACCGTCATCCCCACCACCAAGCCGCAGGATGCCGCCACCAGCGACCTCGTGCATCGACTTCGCAGCTCCACGCTGCCGGACGCGACGGCCGATACGGATACCACCGTGCTCGTCGGCGGACCCACTGCCGGCTTCATCGATCAGTCCGACAAGATCTCGGCCCGCCTGCCGTGGTTCATCGGAGCGGTGGTGACGTTGTCGTTCCTGCTGCTGATGGTGGTGTTCCGGTCGATCCTGGTTCCGCTCAAGGCCGCCCTCCTGAACCTGCTGTCCATCGGAGCGGCCTACGGGGTGGTGGTGGCGGTGTTCCAGTGGGGCTGGGGCCGCAGCTTCATCGGGTTGGACGAGGCCGTGCCCATTGCCTCGTTCGTGCCCATGATGATGTTCGCAATCCTGTTCGGTCTCTCCATGGACTACGAGGTGTTCATCCTCTCCCGTATTCGTGAGGAGTACCACCGAGGCCACACCAACATCGACAGCGTGGTGGAAGGACTCGGAGCCACCGCCAAGGTGATCACCTCGGCCGCGCTGATCATGATCAGCGTGTTCCTGGGCTTCGTGGTCAGCGACGATCCCGTGGTCAAGATGATGGGTGTCGGACTGGCCACCGCGGTGGCCGTGGATGCCACCATCGTCCGAATGGTGCTGGTGCCGTCCACCATGGCCCTGATGGGCGACGCGAACTGGTGGCTACCACGTTGGCTCGACCGGATCCTGCCCCACCTCGACATCGAAGGCGAGGCTCAGAACCGCGAGATGCCCCCGTTTGCGGAGGCAAAGGCTGAGCTCGCCGATGAGGTGGTTTGACCGCTCGGCCCCGCTGGCTCAGGGCGGCGGGAAGCTGGTGGGTACTCCGATCTCTTCCATGGCCTGGCAGTAGCGCTGGTAGGCCGCCAGGGCCTGACCGTGCGCCCCCAGAGCATGGAGTGCGTTCACCAGGCCCCGGTGGGCCGGCTCGTCGAACCCGTCCAACTCGAGCAGGCGTCGATAGTTGGTCGATGCCTTCAGGTCGTCCCCGGCTGCTGCCGACGACTCGGCCAGGGTCCGCAGCACCGTGGCCAGTGCGCTGTCGGTCTCCATGCGGAGATTCTCAGCCCACGGTGCATACGGCTCGTCGGGAAGTGCTGGACCACCGTGCAGGTCGACCGCCACGTGCAGGAGACGGGCGGCGTCAGGCTGGCCGGCCCGATGAGCGGCCAGAGCCTGCTCGGCCGCAGCCAAAAAGGTCTCGACATCTACCTCGACGGCAGTCAGGGTCAGGTACACGGAGCTGGACTCGGTGGCCAACAGCGCATCGCTGGGCAGGCTTCGCTCCGGGTCGAGCGCCCGTCGAACGGTGGACAGCGCCACCGAGAGCCGGTTCTTCAGCAGGCCTGGGTCCTCGTCGGGCCACAGCAGGTTCATCAGGACCTCGCGTGCCACTGGTGTGCCGCGTCGAGCGACGAGGATCTTCAGCAGTTCGCGGGCCTTTCGAGAGGTCCACCTGGGCGATGAACCATCCACCGCGGTCACCTCGAAGGTACCCAGCACCTGAACCCGAGGCCGGCCGGTGGCGGGTGCGGGCCATACCTGAGGCGGCGACGCCGTATCGCCGGCTGAGCCACCAACCCTGCTCTGAAGCTCGGCAACCCGTTCCTCGAAGACGGTCAGGTCGCATCGGTGCACGGTGGCGGCCGCTTCGTCGACCAACTCCGCTATGCGACCTTCAGCTTCGGGTCGGTGCTCCAACAGTGCGGCCGCCAACTCGAGTTGCGCCTCGGCCAACCATGGACGGGCGCCGAGACGGGCACACACAGCAATGGCCTGCTCCAGGTGCGTGATTCCTTCATCGACGTGACCGAGGTGCAGGGCCAGCCGGGCCAACGGGCGAGCCACCGTCCCCCATACGGCAGCCCCCATCCCCACCGGGACGATCCGGTCGGCATAGGGGAGGAGTGCGTTCCAGGCTTCGGCCACCAGTTCGTCGTCACCGACCGCTACCGCGGCATCGGCCGTCGTCGCCAGGTGCAGCAATGTGTGCATCCCCTGGGTCGTCTCCGACAGCGGCGGCAGCGTGGCCAGCGCTCCACGGGCGGAGTCGAGCTGACCGGCCTGCGACCAGATCCAGGCCAGCACCGAACCCCACAGGGGATCGTCGGGCTCACGGCGTCGTTGTTCCAGGTAGACGTGCTCCATCTCCAAGAGGCGACCTTGGATCCAACGAGCTACCCCGATCTGTCCCCAGAAGACGGGCTCGCCGTCGGGGTCGTCCAGCCCGGCGGCGATCTCGTAGCAGCTGCCGGCGATGGCCTCGATCTGTTGCGTGTCGCCGTCGAGCATGGCCCGCATGGCCCGGAACCACAGCGCATGGCGTGCGAAACGGGCCGACGCAACGGTGTCGATGATCTCGTCCTGCACGTTGAGTTGAGCGTCCAGTTCGCCGATGTCACCTCTTTCGAGCAGGCCGGCCATGAGCAGGAACCGTCCGTGCACGACCAGGTCCCGGTCGCCAGCCTCTTCGCCTAGCGCCACGATCTCGCGGGCGGTGTGCAGGCGCCGCGACAGCGTGGATGGTCCGAGGTCGACCACCTGCTCGGCGACCAGGGCAGTGGCGAGGGCGACGGGCTCATGGCCATCTCGGGCCAAAGCCATGGCCGTGGCCGCGTGATGGGTGGCCACGGCTGGATCGTCGAGGAGCAGTGCGGCGGCCAGGTTGGCGTGCAACCGGGCCCGCAGCGGTTCGTCGGCATCATCGCCGAGGATGCTCAGGGCGTGACGGCTCTGATCGGCCACGACGGAGATCACGTCGCCATTGAAGAAGTACTGGATCCCGCTGCGCATGGCAGCCCGGCCGATGAGGTCGGGGTCTCCGGTGGCCACGGCTCGGACCCATGCGTCCTGGTACAGCTCTTCTGCAGCTTGACGTCCCAACGCCGCGAACGTGGCTCCGGCCAGATCCAGCAACACCTCGACGGCCTCGCCGGGATCCTCGCCGTGCTGCTCGACGAGGGCGTGAGCCCGACGCAGGTGGTCGACGCTGTCCTCGTAGGCGAGCGATGCGGTGGCTAGGCGGGCGGCATCCCGGTAGGCAGCCACCGTCTCCGACCAGACCTCGGGGCCGACCTGCGCCAGGTGGCGTGCCCGGTCGAGGGCGGCCCCCGGATGGCCCATCAAGAGGCGTGCCGCTCGGCGGTGCAGAGAAGCACGTTGGTCAGAGTCGACGTCGAGCTGGGCTGCTTCGGCGATGAGCGGGTGCTCGAACCAGGACCGGTCGGCATCTATCAGTCCAGCTTCGGCGGCATCGTCCAGCAACATGGCCACCATGGCCTGATCCATGTCCACGATCATGGGAAGGTCGGCGAGGCGGCCGGCGGGACCCAGCACCGCGAGAGCGGCCAACAGATCCCGCACCGGCTGGGCGCTGCGATGGAGACGACGGGCCAGGATCGTCATCAGTTCGGGGGGATGCTCGGTGTCCTCGCTGGCCAGGTCGGCAGCGCCGACGTCGAGGACCTGTTCGATGAACAGCGGGTTGCCCCCGGTGATCGCGTGGAGGCCCATGGCCGAGGCGGGATCGACGGCCAGGGCCTCAACTTCGTCGGCCCCGAGACCGTCGAGGTGCAGTGTCGTCGACAACCGTTCGAGCCCGTTCACCAGCGCCACCACGTCGGGGCGCTCAGCCATCTCGAGGTCTCGATAGGTGGCGATGAACAAGACGGGGCTCGACCTGAGATGAGCGACCAGGAAGTGCAGGAGAAGAATGCTTGGAGGGTCGGCACCGTGGATGTCGTCGATCACCACCACGACCCGGTCTTGGCTGGCCGCGGTCGCCACCACATCGGCCACGGCATCGAAGAGCTCGAAGCGGTCGACCGAGGCTCCGTGATCGGGCATCACCAGCTCAGCGAGGTCGACGCCGTTGGTCACCCCGG
>JBDTBS010000181.1:0-27141 GCA_039924035.1 Aquihabitans sp.
GGCCACCCGAGCGACCACACCATCGGCTTCCAGTACGGCGAATACCTCAAGGCTCTGCTGGCCCGGGTGCACCGCTCCGACCGTTGATCCAGCGTCACTCTGTGACCATCGAGCCTTCACCGTTCGACCGCCTCGACGCGGAGAGAACGGGCTTGCGGTTGACTCGGCTGGAAGGGCTAGCTGACCGGAGGGACGTCGAGGACCACTTCGAACTCGAGCAGGTCTGCGCCCGCGCTGACCGGCTTGCCGTGCTCACCGCCGTGAGCGGCCCGGGCATCGCCGTCGCGCCAGGCGGCAAAGGACTCGTCATCGGTCCAGTTGGTGACCACGAAGTATCGGTCCTCGCCCTGCACCGGCCGTAGCAACTGGAAGCCGAGGAATCCGGGCGCGCCGTTGACAGCGCTGGCTCGGTCGGCGAAGCGGCGCTCGAACTCGGGCCGGGCTGGAGGTGGGACGGAGATGGCGTTGATCTTCACGATGCTCATGCCTCGACCTTATGACCGTCCCGAGAATCGGGGAAGGCTCAGAAGGTGAGCGTGCCTCGCAGGACGCTGTCGCCCGAGTGGCCCGGATTGCCGTCGAGGGGCTCCACGGACACGTCGACCACGGGGAACTGCTCGGGGTCGAGGCCAGGCGGGAGGTCGTAGGTACCGTCGGGCCGTACGGGACCCAACGAGACCAGCTTGGTGACCTCGGCATCGATCACCCACACCTCGAGGAACCCTTCGCCGGGGTCGAGGTCGGCGGTATCGACCTTCAGGCGGTACTGACCGGCATCGTCGATGAGCTTCGCGTTGCCCGACCCGGGAGGGGCCGTGCCCAGCGGGTCCAGGGCCACCGAGGCGACAACGTCGGTCTTCACAGGACGATTGGCGAAGACGGCGACGCCGACCAGCAGAGCCACCACGGCCGCCACTGCTCCCAGGATCCAAGGCGTACGACGACGGGAGCGCCTCAGCGGTACGACGGGAGCGATCGGAGTGTCATCGACATGGCCGACGTCGGCTTCGAACTCGGTGTCTGTACCAACGGCGGGAACACCGGCCTCGGCAGCGATGCGCTCCCACAGACCAGCGGGGGGCTGGGCCCAGGTTGTGGGCTCCATCTCGACATCAGCGGCGAGCGCCCGTAGCTCGGCCAACGCATCGATGGTGTCGTCGTCGTGTTCGTTCATGGGAGATCACCTCCTTCGAGATGGGTGCGCAGTCGTTTGAGGGCTCGCCGCATGTCGCTCTTGACGGTACCCAGTGGGAGTTTGAGCCGGTCGGCGATCTCACTCTGGGACAGCTCGGAGTAGAAGGCCAGCTCAATCACCTCGCGAGCGCGGGGATTCAGGGTCTCGAGGGCATGGGCCACCAGGAGCCGGTCGCCCAGAGCGTCTTGGGGAGATGGGGCCGGATCGGCCTGTTCGACGGCCTGATCGTCGAGACCGGGTGTGGGGATGCGGGGCGCAGCTCGGTAGGCGTCGAGCACGCGGTAGCGGGCGATGCCGGTGAGCCAAGCGGCCAGGGTGCCCTTGGAGGAGTCGAAGCGGTCCCGAGACTTCCAGGCGCTGACGAAGGTCTCTTGAACGGCATCGGCGGCGTGTTCTTGGTCGGCGATGGCCCGGGAGCAGTAGGTGAAGACCAGGGCCCCGAACTGGGTCCACGCCTGTTGGAGAGCGGTCTCGTGACCGTCCATCCACGCTCGTTCCACCGCCGCGTCGGCAGCCGCCCGAGCACCGTCGTCGATTTCGGTGACCACCTCGGCACGGTACCAGCTGGGATTCTTGGGTCGGCCTATCGATGAGGCCGTCGCCAGGCGCGGACCGGTCGAGGCCGGAGGCCCCGGAGAGGTGTGGGGAAGGGAGGCGAGGAGGAGGGTCATGGTGGTTGTTCTCGTGCACCAACTACTCCGTCACCCAAGCCCGAATCGGATGCACCAGAGAGGGGAGGAAGTCGTGGACTTCTCGCGCCGGCCCTCTCCTGAGCTCCGAGAGCCCGACGTCGAAAGCGACGTCAGAAGCCATTTCCAAGAAACTTTCGACCGAGTGCATCCGCGGTGGGTCGAAGCCACGGAGGAGGGGACAAGCAACCCGACATCCCCCCTTACAGGAGCTAGTTCACATGAACATCAAGACCCGCCGCATCGCAGCATCAGCCGTCGCCCTCACCCTCTTCCTCGGAGCTTGCAGCTCCGACAGCGACGGAGCGGACAAGACGGACGACCAGTCCACCACCGTGATGGACAGCACCGAGACCACGATGGCCGACACCGGCATGTCCGACGAGATGGACGAGAAGTCCGACATCGTCGACACCGCCATCGCCGCTGGCGACTTCACCACCCTCGTGGCTGCCGTGCAGGCTGCCGGCCTCGAAGACACCCTGCGCGGTGACGGGCCCTTCACCGTGTTCGCTCCGAGCGATGATGCCTTCGCCACCCTGCCCGACGGCACCGTGGAGACCCTGCTCGAAGACCCGACCGGCGATCTGGCCGACATCCTCACGTACCACGTCGTCGAAGGCGACGTCATGTCCACGGATCTGACCGACGGCATGGAGGTGACCACCGTGAACGGTGCCACCTTCTCCGTGAACGTCGCCGACGACGGCGCCGTCTCCATCACCGACGCTGCCGGCAACGAGGTCGGCGTGGTCAAGGCCGACATCGAGACCAGCAACGGCGTCATCCACGTGCTCGACGGCGTTCTGATGCCCGCCTGATCCAGCCCACTCCCCCCAACCAAGTCCCCCACACGGCGACCGGGCCTCTGAACGAGGCCCGGTCGCCGTGTTTTTCGGAACCGGTGCATCCGAACGGTGCCGATGCCACGAAGTGGGTAGGACGACCTCACCCCACACCAAAGGAACTGCTGAAGTCCGTGACCAACCAGAACGACAGATCTGAACACGGTCTCGTCTGGTTCCGGCGTGATCTGCGCCTCGAAGACAACCCCGCATGGTCGGCGGCCAGCTCGACTCACCGGCTGGTGACCGCTCTATACGTGCTCGACCCCCGCCTGCTGGCCACCGCGGCCTCGTTGCGCCGGCGCCAGCACCTCGCCGACCTGCACGCCCTAGACGGGACCCTCCAGGAACATGGCGGTCGCTTGCTGGTCCGTCACGGTGACCCGACGAGCGTGGTCCCCGCCGAGGTGGCCCGGACCGGCGTCGATGGCATCTATTGGAACGCCGATGTCACGCCCTATGCCACCCGACGAGACCAGGCCGTGACCAGTGCCCTCGACCCATCGGTCACCGTCGAGACCCATTGGGGCAATCTCGTTCTGCCTCCCGGTTCGGTTCACACCAATGCCGGCAAGGTGTCCCGGGTCTTTGGCCCGTTTCACAAAAGGTGGAAGGCCACCTCCTGGGACCCATGGCCCGAGCCTGGCAACGGCCGACCGGCCAAAGACCCCGGCGACGGTCTCCCCCCGCTCGACGGCGCTCCACCTGTACCCGCTGGCGAGGACGGCGCCCACGAGACTCTTGCCCGCTTCCTCGACGGTCCGGCCGACGACTACCGCAGAGGTCACAACGACGTGCCCCACGATCGCACTTCAGGTCTGTCGGTGGCCCTGCGTTTCGGCACCATCTCGCCTCGCCAGGTGGTCCGGGCCGTGGACGACGGCACCGAAGATCGTCTGGCCTTCGTCCGCCAGTTGGCGTGGCGGGACTGGTACGCCCACCTCCTAGCCGAGATGCCGACCATGCCGGTGGCCGCGGTTCGCCCCGAGTACGACACCGTGGCCTGGCGAGACGACCCCGACGGTCTCCTCGCCTGGCAGGAAGGCCGCACCGGGTACCCGCTGGTCGACGCCGGCATGCGGCAGCTGGCCGCCACCGGCACCATGCACAACCGAGTGCGGATGGTGGTTGCCTCCTTCTTGGTGAAGGACCTGCTGATCGACTGGCGAGCCGGCGAACGGCACTTCCGGCGGCTGCTGCTCGATGCCGATGTGGCCCAGAACGCGGGGAACTGGCAGTGGGTGGCCGGCACCGGCCCCGATGCCGCTCCCTACTTCCGGGTGTTCAACCCCATCACACAGAGCCGCACCCACGATCCTGATGGTTCCTACGTGCGGCGGTGGGTCCCAGAACTCTCGGGCCTGGACCGCAAAGCCATCCACGCCCCGTGGGAGACTGGGCCTCTGGAGTTGGTGGCCGCGGGGGTCACCTTGGGGACCACCTACCCCTACCCGATCGTGGATCACGGCAGTGCCCGTCACCGGGCGATCGCGGCGTACGAGCAGGCCCGCACTCAGGCCCGAGACCAAGCCACCGAGGAGAGCTGACCCCATGTTCCTCGCCCTTCACGAGATGCGCCGAGCCGTGGTCCGATACACCTTTCTGGTGTTGGCCATCGGCCTGCTCGTGTTCCTCATCTTGTTCCAGCAGGCATTGCAAGACGGACTGATCACCTCGTTCGTGGGTGGCATCCGCAACCAGTCGGCGCCGGTGCTCGTCTACAGCGTCGATGCCCAACGCACCCTCCAAGGAGGCGTGATCCCGCCTCCCCTCGAGGAGAAGATTCGCCAGGTGGACGGTGTCGGTTCGGCTGCGCTCGTAGGTCAGAGCACGTTCACGGTCCGCATCGAAGGTGGCGACGAGACCGATGCCGCCATCATCGGTACCGACGACCAGAAGCTCTTCCGGCCAACCTCGCTCAGCAGCGGGCGACGACCGGATACCGACGGCGAGGCAGTGGGCAGCGATGCCGACTTCGCGGTCGGCGACGAGGTGCAGGTCATACCCGCCCCGTCTGGTGACCCGGTGACGGTGACCGTGGTCGGCGTGGCCACCGACGTGCAACTGAGCGTCACCCCCACCCTGTTCACCGATCTCAAGACCTTCGATGCCGCCGTCCAGGCCGCCAACCCCGATGCCACAACGGTGCTCCCCAATGCCATTGCCCTGACCCCGGCCGAGGGTGTCACCAATGCCGCACTGGTGACAGCCGTCAACAAGGCCGCACCCGATGCCGAAGCCCTCACCCGGTCCGATGCCGCCGACAAGAGCCCCGGGGTGGCCCAGGTCAGGCAGTCCTTCCAGGTGATCTTCCTGCTCTTCGGGCTGGTGGTCCCTCTGGTGACCGGCTTGTTCTTCCTGATCATCACGTTGCAGAAGTCGGGGTCGCTCACGTTGCTGCGGGCCGTCGGCGCCCGCAGCGGGGTGCTCGTGTGGTCGCTACTCATTCAGGTCCTGATCGTCATCGCTCTCGGACTGGCCGTTGGCATCGCCCTCTACTACCCGCTATCGCAGGCTCGGGTTGGTGGTCTCTCTCTGCGCTTCAACGGCCAGGTGGTCCTCGTGTGGTCGGCCATCCTCCTGGTGCTGGGGCTGATCAGTGCTTTGGCCTCCATGCGCCGGGTCTTGCAGATCGACCCGATCGAAGCCACCACCGGAGGGGGCGTCCGATGAAGCTGGCACTACGGGAGCTACGGCGTCGACCCGGCCGCTTCGCGTTGGCCGCGGTGATCCTCACCCTCATCGCCCTGCTGCTCATGTTCCTCGGCGGCCTCCTCGACGGGCTGATCGGTTCCCAGACCGGCGCCTATCGCGCTCAAGACGCAGACCTCATCGTCTACTCGGACACCGCCCGGGAGTCGCTGGTTCGCAGCCGCATAGACCCCGACTTGCGCAGCCGCGTCGAAGCCGTCGACGGGGTCACCGCCGCCGGAGGTCTCGGCAGCGTCCAACTCGGGGCCCGACCCGGCGGCCAACCCGACTCGAGAGATCTGCTGGCCACCGTGGTCCTCGGCTACGAGCTCGCTCCTCGAGGCCTGCCCGCGGACCCACCGATCAAGGGAACGGTGATCGCCGACGACAGCCTCAAGGCCGACGGCATCGCCAAGGGTGACATCCTCCTCCTCGGCCCTCAGCGCAGCGAGGTGAAGGTGGTCGGCTTCGTCGACGACACCAGCTACGCGGGTCAGGCCAGCCTCTGGGCCTCGCTCGATACATGGCGTGAAGTACTCAACGACAACCGGCCCGGGCTGAACCCCGGCGACACCGTGCAGGCCCTCGTCGTGCAGGTGGATGGCGACGCTGGGAAGGTGGCCGGGGCCATCGATGCCGCCACCGACGGGGCCACCGGCACTCTCACCATCGCCGCCGCCACCGAAGCGCTCCCCGGAGTGGCCCAGCAACGAGCCACCTTCAACCAGATCATCGGCGTCACCGTGGCCATCGCGGTCGTGGTGGTGGGACTGTTCTTCGCGCTCATCACCGTGGAGCGCACTGCCCTCTACGGGATCCTCAAGGCCGTAGGGGCCTCCAATGCAACGCTCGGGATCGGCCTGGTCACCCAGGCCGTGGTGGTCACCCTGTTCGCCTCGGCCATCGGCGTGATGGGTTCGCTGGCCATCGAAGCGCTCATACCCGTGGGGACAATCCCCTTCTCCATCTCGGTGAGCCGCCTGCTCACCAGCGTGGGCCTGTTGCTGTTGGCCTCGGTGGCCGGCAGTGCCTTCTCGCTCCGTCGCATCCTGCGCATCGATCCCGCTTCGGCCATCGGCGCAAGCTCATGACCACATTCCTCTCCTCCGCGACCCCTTCCCAGGAGCCCGCCGTGTCTGACCCATCCTCCCCTGCGCTCCGCCTGGAGGCCATCCGCAAGACCTACGCGATGGGAGACGAGGAGATCGTGGCCCTCGACCATGTCGATCTGGAGGTCGGTGCCGAAGAGATCGTGGCCCTGGTGGGCCCGTCGGGTTCCGGAAAGACCACGTTGTGCTCCATTGCGGGAGGCCTGCTCACTGCCACCGCCGGCAAGGTGGTGGTGGGTGGCGACGACATCTCGGGCTACTCGGCCCGCGAGCTCACCGATTTCCGCCGCACGAGAGTCGGTTTCGTGTTCCAGACGGTCAACCTGGTGCCGTTCCTCACCGCCCGAGAGAATCTCCTGGTGGTCGACGAACTTGCCGGCCGTCGGCAGCGCTCAGGCGATGCCAGCAAGAGGGCCGATCAACTCCTCGACGAGCTCGGCCTCACCGATCGGGCCGGCAACCTGCCCGGTCAACTCTCCGGTGGTCAACGACAGCGGGTGGCCATCGGCCGTTCACTGATGAACGATCCGGCGCTCGTACTGTTCGACGAACCAACCTCGGCCCTCGATTCTCAGCTCGGAGACCAGGTGGTGAGGCTCATCCGCGACGAGCTCAAGAAGCGGGGCACCGCGGCCATCATCGTCACCCACGATGACCGCATCACCCACTATGCGGACCGCACGGTGCACATCGAAGACGGACGGATCGACCCATGACCCTCCTCGTCGCGGGTTGGCTGATCGGCTGGGTCCTGCTGTGGCGCCTGCCCGCGTTGTCCCGGCCCCGACCAAACCGGCCAAGGCCGCCGTTGACGGTCGTGATACCGGCCCGCAACGAGGCCGACCGAATTCCGCTGTTGCTGGCCAGCCTGGCCGAGCAGAGCACGCCGCCCGATCAGATCGTGGTGGTCGATGACGACTCCAGCGACGACACCGCCGCACTGGCCGACGCGTTCGTAGGTGTAGACGTGATCTCATCACCGACGCTGCCTGACGGCTGGGCCGGCAAGTCGTGGGCCTGCACAGCAGGGGTAGCGGCGGCCCGCAACGAGGTACTCGTCTTCCTCGATGCCGACGTGGAGTTGGCTCCCGATGCCCTCGCCGCACTGGTGACCTCCTGGGAGGAGCACGGAGGCCTGTTGTCGGTTCAGCCCCATCACCACGTTCAACGCCCTATCGAGAGCCTTTCGCTGCCCTTCAACGTGATCTCGATGATGGGTCTCGGTATCGGATCCCTGATCCCGCCACGGCGACAGTGGGGAGCGGCCGGGCCATGCCTGGTAACGAGCCGGACCGACTACGAAAGAGTCGGCGGGCACGGGGCCGTGGCCGGCGAAGTAGCCGAAGACCTGGCCCTCGCCGAGCAGTACCGCACGGCCGGTCGACCCGTCACCTGCGTCGGCGGCGACGAGTTGGTGCGCTTCCGCATGTACCGCGACCTCCGGGGTGTGGTGGAGGGGTGGAGCAAGAACCTCGTCACCGGTGCCCGACGTACGCCCATCGTGCGGGCAGTGGCCGTGGCGCTGTGGCTGACAGCCTTGCTGACCATGGCCCTGCACCTCGTCGACGGGCCCGGCCACGGCAATGCCTGGCTGTGGACCGCCACCTACATCGCCGGAGCCGTGCAGTTCACGATGCTCGGCCGTCGGGTGGGGCACTTCGGACCGGCGGGACTGCTGTGGCCCGTGCTGCTCGTGTTCTTCGTTGCCGTGTTCGCCCTGTCGGCGGTCCGCATCATCGTCTTCCGGCAGGTCCGGTGGAGTGGTCGACAGATCGCAGTGACACCACTCAGCGTCGACGGGCGAGCACCCGGTCGATCCGGCCACGGTTGAACCGTTGAATGACGATGAACGGAAGGTTGAGGGCCAAGCCGAACACCACCATGCCCAAAGCCAACGCGGGCCGACACCACACCAGGTGGATCGGCGTCGAGCCCAAGATGAGCCAATGAACCCGTTCGGCCCGCACCGTCTCCCGTCGGAATGCCTCTAAGCCATCGGTCGACCTCGAACCCACCGAACCCTTCGGTTGGCCGCCAGCGAAGAATCCACCGGCATCGGGAACCCGGTCCTTCCACCGACCGACGGCCAGATGTCGCTGCCAGAACGCCCCGCCAGCCTCCCAGGCGCGGATCGTGGTCAAGGGACCGGTCTGCGCGAGTCGAGCCGGTGTCCACCGCACGGCCCGGTAGCCCACCGCGAACGACACGGCCATCCAGGTCAGCGACGACGCCACGATGGCGACCGGGTCGCTCAGGTCCACGATCACTGCGGTCTCGCCATGGGGGGCAACGCTACGGCCCGATGCCCACAAGCCCTTGCCTCGGCATCGGAGGCGGATCACTCTGGAGCCATCGTCCGTGGTTCGTGATACCCTATGGGGTATGCAGCCCCCGGCAAGGAGCACCATGTCCACGCTCGTCAACCTTCCCCCGCTCCCCGAGAACGTCGTGATCCGCCAGCTCTACCTGGGCTGTCTCTCCCAAGCCTCGTACCTGGTTGGTGATGCCACCACCGGGCGGGCCATCGCCGTCGACCCCCGACGCGACATCGACGAGATGCTCACCGTGGCCGCCGATGCTGGCCTCACCATCGAACTGATCGTGGAGACGCACTTCCACGCCGACTTCCTATCCGGCCACCTGGAACTGGCCGAGGCCACCGGGGCCGAGATCGGCCTAGGGGCCGCAGGTACGACCGAGTTCCCTTCTCGGGCCCTCGCCGACGGCGAGATCATCGACCTCGGCGGGGTCACCGTCGAGGTGCTGGCCACCCCAGGCCACACCCCCGAGTCGGTCTCGCTCGTGGTCCGCCCATCGGCTGGGGCCGAGCCGTTGGCCGTCCTCACCGGCGATGCCCTGTTCATCGGCGATGTGGGACGTCCCGACCTGCTGGTGTCGGCCAACATCCCCGCCGAAGAGATGGGGGCCCTTCTCTTCAAGTCGGTGCACCGGCTGATGGAACTACCCGATGACACCATGTTGCTGCCCGCCCACGGGGCCGGTTCGGCCTGCGGCAAGTCTCTGTCCACCGACACCGTGTCCACCATCGGCGCACAGCGGCTCACCAACTACGCCGTGCAGCCCATGACCGAGCAGGCCTTCATCGACATCGTCACCGAGGGTCAGGTCGAACCCCCGGCCTACTTCGGCACTGATGCTGCCCTCAACCGCATGGAGCGCCCCCTCTTTCACGAGGAGGTACCGACCAACGTGCTCGACCTCGAAGCGTTCGACGCCGCCGTCGCCGACGGGGCCGCCATCCTCGACACTCGATCCGTCGAGACGTTTGCCCTGGGTCACCTTCGGGGTTCGATCAACATCTGCCTGACCGGCCGGTTCGCCGAACAGGCCGGGTCCCTCATCGCCATGGACCGACCAGCGGTCCTGGTCGGCGATGCTGCCGGGGTGGCCGAAGCCACCCTTCGTCTGGGACGCATCGGTTTCGACAACGTGATCGGGGCCCTGCTCGACCCTGAAGGAGTCATCGCCACCCAACCCGAACGGGCCGACCGCCTGTCCCGCCTCACCGCAGCGGAGTTCACCACCCGCCGAGCCGAGCTCGGCGACCAACTTCAGGTGATCGACGTCCGCAACGCCGGCGAGGTCGCGGACGCTCCGCTCGACGGCACCGTCAACATTCCACTGACCCGCCTCGTCGACAACCTCGACACTCTCGACCGCAACTCACCGGTGGCCATCGTGTGCGCCGGCGGCGCCCGTTCAGGCATCGCCAACAGCGTCCTGAAGGGCTTCGGTTTCACCGACGTGTCCGACGTGCTGGGCGGCACCTCTGCCCTCGGCATAGATGCCGCGTGCACCCTCGGTGACCCGGCGTGATCGCAGCCGTCATCCTCGGGCTGGCCATCGGGATCGCGCTCGGCTCGCTGGGCGGCGGCGGATCTATCCTGGCCGTGCCCGTACTGGTGTACGTAGCCGGTCAATCGGCCAGCGCGGCCACCGCCACCTCGCTGGTCGCGGTGGGTGCGGCATCGGCGGTCGGGGCCTTGGGCCACGCCAAAGGTGGGCACATCCGCTGGGGAGCAGCAGCGGCGTTCATCGCCACTGGCATCCCCGGATCTTGGGCCGGGGCCAAGGTGAACGGGAACATCGACGGCGAGGTCCTTCTCTTGGCCTTCTCCGGGCTGATCCTGGTGGCCGCCTACCGCATGCTCACCGCCTGCCCCACGTGCACGAAGTCTGGCGAAGAAAAGGCCCTGGCCGTCGAGGCCGCCAATGACGCGGCCCTCTCCGAATCGGGTGCGTCCGGTACGACCACCGTGGTGGAGACCGCTCCCCCAGCCATCGCCAGAGGATCGACGGCCGAACGGGTCCGGGCCCTTGTCCCGGTGATTGCCGCCGGCACCGTGGTCGGATTCCTCACCGGGCTGTTCGGGGTCGGCGGCGGGTTCGTCATCGTGCCTGCGCTCACCCTTGCTCTGGGTCTGAGCATGCCGGCCGCCATCGCCACCTCGCTGGTGGTGATCGTGGGCAATGCCGCCGTGTCGCTCGGCTTCCGAGGCTTGGGGGCCGTGGACTGGTCGCTGGCCGTTCCGTTCACGCTGACCATGCTGATCGGCAGCCTGATCGGCTCGCTGAACTCCCACCGACTCCCCGCCGAACGAGCCCTCCAGGCCTTCGCCATACTCCTGGTGTTGGTAGCACTGGGTACAGGAGGCTCCGCCGCCTACGCCCTGGCCACCTGAGTAGGTCAACGACCTGAGCAGGTCGTGGCCGGGCCTATGCCGACCACGACCTACCGAAGGTCAGTGCGACGATCAGCCCGTGTAGGCCGGCTGACTGGCCACCGCGGCGGCCGGTGCGGCCGGAGCGGGAACCACAGCGGGGGCCTCAGCGGCCTCCGTGGTGGTGGTGACTTCAGTGGTGGTGGTGGTCGATTCCTCGCAGGGAGCGACGGGCACGGCCACGCTGTGCACGATGCCGATCGAACCGTCGGCTCCGGCGAAGGAGTAGACGACCTGGTAGGTGTTCTCGTCCACCACGAGATCGTCGAAGAGCGGTACGAACTCCTGCTCGCCGGCTGAACCGGTCACCGAGGCATAGGTACCGGCCTCGGCCCAGCCGAAGATTTCCTCACCGAAGTCGAGACCGGTGACGAACGATGTGTACGCACCATCGGCGTCGTAGCCGAACTCGGCCGGCTCTCCGTCCCAGGCATACCCGAGATTGCGGAACACCAGGGCCCCGTCACCGGCAGGCGTGCAGCCGAGGTCGTCCTCGAACTGCCAGATGCCGAGGTCTTCGCCCTCGTCGGCGTAGCCGTAGGCCAGGGTCTGGGCATCGACGTCGAGTAGTTCGACCTCGACGGTGAGCCCGCCCTCTGCTTCGCAGTCGGTGGTGGCTTCGCCAACAAAGATCGTCAACTCGTGGGTACCGGGGGTGGTCTCGACGGTGTCGGAGAACTGGAACTCGCCAGAGGCGACAACCTCACCGTCGAGGCACACCGTGCCCTCCATGATGTTTTCAGCGCTGTACTGATAGTTGTTGAAGATGGTGAGGCTGGTGGTCTCAGCAGCACTCGACGCGCTGCCGACGGCCTGCAGGCCTCCGACGGTCACTGCCAGTACCGCGGTGGCGCGAACAAGATTGCGTAGCTTCATTGGTCTATCCCTGATCTGTGGTCGACTTCCTGGCATCGACCGTCCGCCCGTCGATCGCACCGACCGTACTTCATCAGTTTCCGCTTTGTCCGACAATGCGCCCATCCAACTGTTACCCACATTGGTCAAACGTACGTTGGAAGGTCAGGATGGGGACATGTCGCCATCCCGACCTCTACGTGCCACCTGGTGCGCCCTGTTCCTGACCGCAACGCTGCTCACTGCCTGTTCGAGCAGCGACGGCGGTAGCGACGGCAAGGCCGCCGACTCGCCGACCACCACGAAGGGTGGCGCCCCCAACACCGACGCCGAGTGCACCGGCGACATCGAGTCGCCCGACACCCGCTTCCTCGTCGATGACTGCGGACGCACCCTGATCCTGCGGGGCGTCAACGTCGAGGGCTCGGCCAAGGGCCCAACCCAAGCTGGGTCCCACCTACCCAGCTCCGACCTCGAGAACCAGGCTGCCCTGAAGACCTGGGGCTGGAACACCGTGCGGTTCCTCGTGTTCTGGGGGGCGATCGAACCCGAGAAGGGCGAGTACGACGAGGCCTACCTCGACGATGTGGAGGAATGGGTCGACTGGTACGGCGACCATGGCATCGACGTGGTGTTCGACGTTCACCAGGATCTCTACGGCTGGACCGTCAACGGCAACGGCGCCCCCGACTGGGCCGTCGATACCCAGGGCCTCGAGGTCAAGCCGATCGCCGAAGGCCAGCCCTGGTACCTCCAGGGTGCCGACCCGGCGGTGCAGGCTGCGTTCCAGTCCTTCTGGAACCCTGCCGACGGGGATACCTGGCTCCAGGACCACTACCTCGACTCGGTGGCTCACCTCACCGAGCGCTTCGCCGACCACTCGGCGGTGATCGGCATCGATGTCATGAACGAGCCTTCGTTCGCCAACGGTGACCTCAATGCCACGCTGGCCATCCAGCCCGATGCCGCTGCCGGTAACTTCCACAACGAGAACCTCACCGATTTCAACAACCGGGCCATCGAAGCCGTGCGGGCCGTCGACGAAGACGTCTGGGTCTTCATTCAGCCCACGTCGCTCATCAATGCCTTCCCGTACCCGGGCGACCTTCTGGAAGACCAGATCGTCGATCCCCGCGACGGCGCACCCCGCATCGTCTACGCCGGCCACCTCTACGAGCCCCTGGTCCACGACGGTCTCGGCTACAGCGACGACTCCACCTACCTGCAGGAGTGGCAAGACATGCGTCCGCAGGAAGCCGCGGCCATGAACGGCGCCCTCTGGTTCGGCGAGTGGGGCAGCCATGGTGACCAGGACGGTATGGACGACTACGTGAACGACGTACTCACCATGGCCGACGAAGAGATGGCCGGCTGGGCGTGGTGGAGCTGGGATCCGGGCGACGGCTGGTCGCCAGTCGAATCGGATGGCAAGACACCTTCAGCCAACGGTGAGCGCCTGCTGCGGGTACAACCCCGAGCCATCGTCGGTGTGCCCACTGCCTTCACGTGGGACAACGACACCTCCACGTTCACCATGACCTGGGACGAGAACGAGGCCGCCAAGGGCACCACCGACTTCTCAGTGCCCAGTCGCCTCTTCCCCGATGGCATCGAAGTGGTGCTCGACGGTGCCGCTATCGACAGCCCGTCATGGGACCAGGAAGCCTCGGTCCTGTCGGTAGGTGCCGACCGGTCGAAGGCCAGCCACGAGGTGTGCATCGCCGCCGCCGGCTCCGACGGGTGCAGCTGACCGACTCGATGGTGCCGCCCCTTCCCTCCAACGAGGGTGGGGGCGGCATCGATCGGTTCTAACGCAGTTCGTAGACCGTGGGGGCCCGACCGGGGCCGGCGTGGTTCTCCGACGGCCCGACCTTGATGGCCAGGCCCTCTTCGATGAGTTCGTCCACCGCCTTGCGGATGGTGACCGGCGACCCGCCGCCGGCCCGTTCGGCGAGCTGCGACAACGTGAACCGCTTCGGCATGTCGACCGACACCGCCTTCACCTGCGCCACCGATACCTGCGGGCTGCGAGCCCGGCCTTGGCCGGACCGACGACGGCGTTGACGGCCCGACTGGGTGAGCGGCACGTCGAAGCCGGCTTCGACCAACACCGCGTCTTCGACGCCGAGAACCCGGAAGGCCTCCACCGGGATGCCCTCGGCATCGGCGTAAGAGCGAGCATTGGCCACGAACCCGGCCCGAATGGCATCGACGTCGGCCGCCTTGGCCCGCTCGCGAGCAGCCGCCGCGTGCAGGCGATCGATGGGATCCGATGCTTCAGCAAGGGCAGTATCGGCCCGTTGCACAGCGTTCTCGTCGACGGCCGACGACGGATCGTCGATCCAGGCGAGGTAGCGGCGGACGGCGGCTTCGGGCGAGCTCGACTCAGACATGACCGGGATCGTACCGGTAGGCCCACGCATCTAGCGCTAGAGCACCATCTTCGGTCAACCGGACGGGGTTGACCTCCACTGCACCGAGCGTCGGACCGGCGGCGGCAGCCACGTCACCGACAGCCACCACCATCGAGATCAGGTCCCGCCAAGCGACGTCTCCGACATCGCGCCAACGCTGCCAGCCCGCCACCTCCCGCAAGAGACTTGTGGCCCGGCGACGAGTGAACGGCGCCAGACCGACAGCAGTAGCCGCGATGAGCTCGGTGTCGACGCCCCCGTGGCCGACGGTGACCACCGGCCCGAACGAACGATCCCAGGTGGCGCCCACCAGTACCTCGGGCCCGGCCCGAGCCAGCCGAGCCACGATCAGCCCACCGACCCGCCCCGGGGCCACCTCTTCGGCGCGGGCCAGCAGCGCCGAGGCCGAACGTCGGACCGTCGACGCCGAGTCGAGGTCGACGTCGACCAGGCCCACCGCGGCCCGGTGAGCCAAGCCGGCCACATCCACCTTCAGAACCACCCGGCCACCGAGCTCACCCCAGGCCCGGACGGCCGCGGCCGGGGTGTCGACGCGCATCGCTTCGACCAGCGGCAATCCCGCGGCGGCGAGCACAGTTCGAGAAGACCACTCCCCGGCCTCGTCCATCGTGGTCAACGTGGCGGCCACATCACGCTCGAGCGACCGGCGAGGTTTCCACGTGGTGGGGGCCGATGCCGCTGCAGGCCGCTCCCGGTGCCACCCCTGCCAGGCCGCCAAGGCCGTGGCCGCACCGCGACCGGTGCGGAAGGTGGCGATGGTGGGGTCGCGCTGAGCGATATCGAAGGAAGGGTCGGCCATGTGCGGCGAGCCCCACACCAGGGCAAAGGTGACTTCCGGGTGGCTAGCTGCTGCCGCCTGAAGATCGGTCACCAACCGATCGGTGTATGGCGGCACGGCACCGCTGACTGCGGCCACCACACAGCCGATGGCCGGATCTCGGGCCAGCAGGTCGAGGATGGCCGCGCCTCGCTCGTCGGCCATGGGCGGACCCCCACAATCCACTGGGTTGTCGACGGGCAGGAACCCGGCGATCAGTTCCCGCAACCCCGAGCGGGTGGCGGAGGCCAGCCGGGGAACGCTGAGGCCGGCTACGGCCAACTGGTCGGCCAGCAGGCTGCACGATCCACCCGACATGGCGTACACGGCCACGCCGGGGGCCGATGGCGCGGCCGATCGGGCCAACAGTGTGGAGGTGTCGGCCAGATCGTCGAGATCGTCGACCCGCACGACCCCCGCCGAGGCGAAAGCCACGTCGACCACGCGGTCAGACCCGGTGAGGGCCCCGGTGTGAGAACTGGCCGCCCGACTTCCGGTGCTGGTGCGCCCCACCTTCACGGCCACCACCGGTACGCCGCGGTCTCGGGCCTCCGTTGCCGCGGCGATGAACCGACGGCCATCGGGCAGACCTTCGATGTAGGCGGCGACAGCTCCGACCTCGGGGCGGGTGGCGAACCACGACAAGAAGTCGGCCGCGTCCACGTCGGCTTCGTTGCCGGTGGGGGCCCAATGGGTGATCGGTACCCCGACCTGTTGGAGCAGGTACAGGGGACGGCCCTGGTGGCCCGATTGGGTGAGCAGGGCCAGCCCGGGTCCGGGCAGCGTGCGGTCGAGGGGCTCGAAGGCGTTGAGGTTGGTGTTGGGGCCGATGAGTCTTGTCGGCGAACCGTCCAGCGCCTCACGCAGTTCGTCCTGACGGACACGGCCGTCGTCACCCAGTTCGGCGAATCCAGCCGCGAAGACCACGAGGAAGCCAGCCCCGTTGGCAGCCGCTTGACGGGCCACCGGAAGCGGATCGCTGACCAACGAGGCCACCACGTCGATGGGCTGATCGAAATCGTCCAGCGATGCCCGAGTGGGGATGCCGTCCACAGCACCTCGCCCGGGATGGACCGGAACCACCGTTGCCCCCCGGCGGATCCCCCAGTCACGGATCTGACGCCAGGAATAGGTGGACTGCCGACCGTCGTCATCGGTGGCTCCGACCACGGCCACGATGGCCGGCTCGAAGAACCGTTCCAGATCAGGCGGCGGGGTCATCGGTCGAGCCGATCGAGGCGGCGGTAGCCAATGACGCGTCCCACGGCGACGGCCGCGGTCTCACGAGCCAACGATGACATCGGTGGGTTGCTCCCGGCCGCAGAGATGGCAGCATCCAGCCCTAGGTCGTCGGCGATGCCGGCCAGCCGCTTCGACTGCGCCGGACCGGAGATCAGGATCACCGAGTCGATCCCATCGTCGGCCAAGAACCGGGAGGCGGCGGCCACCGACTCGTAGGTGGTGTGGCCTTGCACTTCTTTGAGGATGGCCTCGTCGGGCACGCCCTGAGCGCGCAGGTAGTTGTAGCCAGTGGTGGCTTCGGTGAACCGGTCGCCTTCTTGTCGACCGCCAGTGACCACGATCACCGGGGCGTAGCCGGCGTCGTAGAGGTCGAGGGCATGGTCGAGGCGGTTACGGAGCACCGGCGAGGGTCGGCCGTTGTATTGGGCGGCACCGAGCACGACTATTGCCCCCATGGGTTGGGCCTCGTCGCTGCGGCTGGCCTGGACCACCTGCACGAACGTTCCTCCGACGTAGAGGCCCAGCAGCAGCAAGACGACCAACGGCGGGACGAACCAACGGCGGTAGCGCCGCCATCCGCGACGGGCGGGAACAGGCGCGTCTGCATCCCGGGTCCGGCGCGTTTCGTCCTGCTCGCCGGCCCCTGTCATTCGAGGCGACCCCGGGTGGCCCGGAGGCGAGACAGGGTGCGTTCGCGGCCGAGCACGGTGATCGACTCCCACAACGGCAACCCCACCGTTCGACCGGTGAGGGCTACCCGCACCGGACCCTGAGCCTTGGAGAGCTGCGGCTTGCCTTCGGCGTTGACCAGGCCAGCGTCGAGCGCGGCGGCACCGATGGCTTCTTGGATGGGCGCCGGGATCCACTGGTCTGCATCCAGTGCCTCGAGGCGGGCGATTGACGCGTCGAGCATCTCGACCACGTTGCGGCCCTTGGTGATGGCCTTGGTCCACGACGCTTCGTCGACGGTGGGCTCGTCGACGATCAGGAACTCGATCATCGGCTCCACCTCGGCCAGGGTGCGGACCCGCTCCTGTGCTTCGACGGCCAGGGTGGCCAGCGCCTCCCGGGCCGGATCACCGAGGGTGAGGAAAGGAATGGCCCGGGCCTGGAACTCGTCGGTGGGCAGGGCGCGGATGTGCTCGGCGTTGACGAAGCTCAGCTTCTTCTGGTCGAAGAAGGCCGGCGAGGCGTTGACGTCTTCGAGCCGATACAGGTCGACGATCTCGCTGATCGGCCGGACCTCCACCCCGTCGGCCGGTCCCCAACCGAGCAGGGCCAGGTAGTTGACCATGGCCTCGGGGAGGTATCCGCGGTCTCGGTAGTCGGACATGGACACGTCGTCACGGCGCTTCGACAGCTTTTTGCGGCTCTCGTTGACCAGCAGCGGCATGTGGGCGAACGCAGTGGGCCGGCTCAGGCCGAGGGCATCGAGCAGCAGCAGGTACTTGGGGGTGGAGTTGACGTGGTCTTCGCCCCGGATGACGTGGGTGATCCCCATGTCGGCATCGTCGAAGGCATTGGCCAGCAGGAACATGGGTGCACCGCTGCCGCGCAGGACCACGAAGTCCTCGATGTCGGCATTGGCGAACGTAACGTCGCCCCGCACGAGGTCGGTCCAACCGGTGCGGCCCTCGTCGGGGGTACGGAAGCGGGCCGCGCGGCCGGGGCCGGCGACGAGGCCACGGTCTCGGCAATGGCCGTCGTAGCCGGGCTTGCCCCCCGACTCCTTGTTGCGGGCCTGCACCTGTTCACCGGTGCAGTCGCAGAAGTAGACAGCGCCAGCGGCCACCAGGGTCTGGGCCGCGTCGGCATAGAGCTCACCCCGAGCACTCTGGTGCACCGGTGTGCCGTCCCAGGTGAGACCGAGCCACTCGAGCATCTCGAGCACGTTGTCGACCAGCTCGGGGCGGTTGCGCTCAGCATCGGTGTCCTCGATGCGCAGCAGGAACTCGCCGCCGGTCTGGCGAGCCACCATCCAGTTGGCCAGGGCGGAGTGGCCCGATCCGACGTGGAGGAAGCCGGTGGGTGAGGGGGCGAAGCGGACGCGCACGGGGCTGGACACGAGCCCACGCTACCCGGGCCGGCCGTCAGCTCCGGTCGCCCCCGAGGTGGCTGACGAGACGCTCGCCCAGGGCGTCGGCGGCCATCTCGGGGATCCAGTGACTCACGCCTTCGAGCACCTCGAAGGTGTAGGGCCCGTCGACCTGGGCACCGGTGAGCTCGGCTGCGGTGCGCCCGAGGGCGATGTCTTCGGTGGACCACACGTAGAGGGTGGGGACCGTGATCGGGCCCATTCCCTGGCTGTCGGCCGGGTCGGCCGCTCGGTACCAGGCCAACGGACCGGCCAGGGCCTCGACGGTGTCGAACCGGGCGATGTAGTGCTCGGCGTCTTCCGCGCTCAGTCCGCTGCCTTCCAGCACCGCTCGGAACACTGCACTCTCATCGTTCAAGAAGAGCTCCTCGGCACCATCCGAGCGGAACACCTGCATGTAGTCGGACTTGGCCGCCTGGTCGTCACCGTCGGGTGACGCTCCGGCCTTCTTGGCCGCGGTGAAGGCCCCCGGGTGCGGCGTCGATACCGCGGTGAGGGTGCGGATCCGGTCGGGGTGACGCCCGGCAACCTGCCAGGCCACCGCGCCGCCCCAATCGTGGCCGACGAGGTGGAACCGGTCCCACCCGAGCTGATCGGCCAGGGCCAAGACGTCGCCGACCAGGTAGGACATGGTGTACTCGGCCACGTCGACCGGTCGGGCCCCGGGCGAGTACCCCCGAAGGTCCGGGGCCACCGACCGGTAGCCGGCGACGGCGAGCAGCGGTTGGACGTGGCGCCAGCAGCGTGCCGATTCTGGGAATCCGTGAAGCAGGAGCACCGGTTCGCCATCGAGGGGACCATCGGCCCATGCATCGAAGTTGAGTGGACCGACCGACAGCATCAGGGGAGCGACCATGTCGAGAGGTTACCGATGCACCCCATCGCCGACGACGTCGACCTGGTCGTCGACCGCGTCATCGACCTCCACCGGGCCGGTGGTGGTCAGGAAGAAGACCGACGGCACGTCGTGGCGGGGCGGCGCGACAGCGTCGTCGCCGAACCAGCGGCGCCGCAGCGGGGCCGTAAGCCAACCGAGCGGGGCGAGGGCCACGTAGCCGTAGGCCAGTGCCAGGCCGGTGTAGGCCGGCCGAAAGGTGAAGCCGACGACCAAGATCACCACGGTGAGCACCGTCACCCAGATGCGGTCTCGGCGTGGCGAGGCCAACCATCGAAACGATGTGAACCGAACCGATGAAGCCATCAGCACCGCAGGGACGGTGGCGATCAGCACCGGTATGGCGCTGTTGTTGTCGAACCCGGGGGCAGCGAACACCGAGGCCATCACGACTGCGGCCGCACCAGGGCTGGGGAGCCCGATGAAGTAGCGCTTCTCGCTCATCGGGTCGATGGTGACGTTGAACCGACCGAGTCGGTAGGCGGCGCAGGCCAGCCAGAAGCAGGCCAGCAACCAGCCGGGAAGGCCGAGGTCGTGCAGCGTCCAGCTGTAGAGGAGCATGGCCGGAGCCACGCCGAACGAGATCAGGTCGGCCAGCGAGTCGAACTGCAATCCGAACGGCGTGGTGGCCCCCACGGCGCGGGCGGTGGCTCCGTCGGCGATGTCGAGGACGACCGCGGCACCGATCAACACGGCGGCCAGCCGGAACTGCCCGCTCTGCGCGGCCCGCAGCGACGAGAACCCGCACAGCATGTTGCCCAGGGTGAACAGGCTGGGCAACATGGCCCGGGCCCGTCGGCTCGGGCTCAGACGGTCGGGACGGACGACGCGCGCCCCCGATGGAGAGAAGAGTCGAAACCCTCGACGTCGAGATTGGCCGTCGTTCACGCTGATGTGCCGGCGACCGGCCACCGGGCGATGATCGTCTCGCCGGCCACCGTGCGATCGCCGACGATCACCTTGATCTCGACCTCGGGGGGCACGAACACGTCCATGCGGGACCCGAACTTCATCAGCCCCATCCGTTGGCCGGTGGTGACGGTCTCGCCGACGCCGAGGCGGGTGACCACCCGGCGGGCCAGCAATCCGACGATCTGACGGAACACCACCACCCGCTCGCTTCCGTCCACCTCGCGTCGGAGCCAGATCTCGCTGCGTTCGTTCTCCACGCCGCTCTCGGGGGTGAAGGCGGCCAGGAACCGTCCGGGCCGGTAGCTGATCTCGGTGACCTCGCCGGCATAGGGCGACCGGTTGATGTGCACGTCGGCCACCGACAAGAAGGTGACGATCTGCTGCCACTCCCCCGGTGGGGCCACGCCGGGCTGGGGTTCCCCCACGTGCATGATCTTGCCGTCGGCGGGAGCCAGCACCACATCGGGATCGATGATCGGTCCATGATCGGGCTGACGGTCGGGGTCACGGAAGAACAGGCCCACCGCAGCGGGCAGAGCCAGGAGCGCGAGTGCCCACCGTGGTCGACGTCGGAGCATCGCCAGGGCCGATGGAACGGCGGCGAGGCCGACGAAGGGAAGACCGTCTCGATCGAACTTCACGCGCGGGAAAGACCTACTTAAGAGGGGAGGGACAAAAACCAGGCTGGCACGGTGACGAGTTCGGCACCGGTCGGGCCGCCGGTGACGCCTACAGCGCCAGGAGAGAACGCCAGTCGGCGCGGTGGCGCTCGTCCACCTCCTCGGGGGTGAGGAGCAGGGTGGCGACGGGCACGGCATCAGCGACGGCCCGCAGCTCGGGGTAGTGGTGGGCCGACAGGCGGATGCCCTCGAAGCGGCGAACCCGTTCGGCCACGAGCTCGTCGGGAGCCGAGGTCTCCAAGAGCCCCCACACCGTGTAGGCCACCCTCAGGTCGTGGATGACAGGGGCCCGGCTGAACAGCGAGGCCCGCTTCAGGGCCACCACCACGCCACCGGCCTCGGCATCGGCCTGCAGTTCGTTCGGGGCCAGCACCAACTGGTCTCGCAGGAGCGGCACGAGCTTCAGCACGTAGCCCTGGTCGGGCCCGGGCGAACCCATCCGGCCGGCATCTCGACTGGGTTGGCCACCGGTGCTCACCAGATCTGCGGGCCCGGGTGGCCAGGTGTGGGTGCGCCACGGCGGCGACCAGTAGCCACGCGGATGGTGGGTGGGTTTGGTGGGGACGAACTCCGGCGCGGCCATATCAGGGCTCAGGCTACCTGCCCCGACGACGACGGTGATAGCCGAAGTCGTCGTCCACCAACTGGTGGCCGTGTCGGTCGTTGGCCTGCCGCAGACGGTCCAGCACCTCGCGGCGACGGCCCCGCAGCCACTCGGGCAGCACCTTGTCCCAGGTCGCCTCGCCGGGAACGAACGCCTGGTAGGGCTCTACCTTCCAGTCACAGTCGAAGCAGAAGCTCTGGTCGCCTTCGCTATACCAGAGCTCCTCCTCCCAACAGACCTCCACCTGCCAGGCAGTGGTCACGGTTCGGTGTGGAGAAGCCCGTAGACGATCGAATCTTCGAGCGCTCGCCAACTGGCTTGGATCACGTTCTCACTGACCCCGATGGTGGACCAGGTCTGACGCCCATTGGTGGAGTCGATGAGTACCCGGGTGACGGCCCCGGTGCCCTTGGCCGTGTCGAGCACCCGCACCTTGAAGTCGGTGAGGTGGATGCGCTCCAACTGAGGGTGCTTCTCACCGATGGCTGCGCGCACCGCGGCATCGAGTGCGTTGACCGGGCCGTTGCCCTCACCGATGCGCATGAGCCGCTCGCCGTCGACCAGCAGCTTGACGATGGCTTCGGTGTCGTGGCGGATCTCGTCGCCTTCGCTGACGATGACCCGGAACGATTCCAGCTCGAAGTAGTCGTGGTCCCAGCCTGCGGCTCGCCGTAGCAACAGCTCCAGCGATCCGTCGGCGGCCTCGAAGTGGTAGCCCTCGTGCTCGAGGCGCTTCAGCTCGTCGATCACCCGGCTGAGGGTGGGGCCGTCGAGCTCGATGCCGATCTCCTTGGCCTTCAGCTCCAGCGTGGCCTTGCCGGCCATCTCCGAGACGACGAACCGGGTGCCGTTGCCGACCGATACGGGGTCGACGTGCTCGTAGGCATCCTTCTTGCGGGCGATGGCCGACACGTGCAGCCCCGCCTTGTGAGCGAACGCCGACGAGCCGACGTAGGGGGCCTGCGGGTTGGGGGTGATGTTGACGATCTCGGCGATCCGGTGAGATGCCGCGGTGAGACGCGACATCCGACCCTCGGGCAGGGTCTTCACCCCCATCTTGAGGGTGAGGTTCGGGATGATCGTGGTGAGGTTGCAGTTGCCGGTGCGCTCGCCGTAGCCGTTGATGGTCCCCTGCACCTGCACGGCCCCACCTCGTACCCCGGCAAGGGCATTGGCCACGCCGCAGCCGGTGTCGTCGTGGAGGTGGACGGCGATCTTCACGTCGTCTTTGAAGTGGCCGGTGATCTCGCGGACGACCTGCTCCACCTGGAAGGGCAGCGTGCCCCCGTTGGTGTCGCACAGCACCAGGGTCTCAGCGCCTTGTTCAGCAGCCGCTTCGAGGATGCGCAGGCTGTACTCGGGGTTGTCGAACCAGCCGTCGAAGAAGTGCTCGGCATCGACCATGACCCGCACGCCGGCGTCGACCAGGTAGCGCACCGAGTCGGCCACCATGGCTTCGCCCTCGTCGAGCGTGGTCTTCAGCGTGTCGGTGACGTGGTACGCCGAGCTCTTGCCCACGATGCACACCGCCGAGGTACCAGCATCGAGCAGGTTGCGCAGCGTGGCATCGTCGTCGACCTTGCCCCGGGGGCGACGGGTGGACCCGAAGGCCACCAGCGTCGACCTTTCGAAGCGCAGTTCTGTGCCCGCCCGTTCGAAGAACTCGATGTCCTTCGGGTTGGCCCCCGGCCAGCCCCCTTCGATGAAGTGGACGCCGAGCTCGTCGAGCTCATCGGCGATGCGCAGCTTGTCGTCGACGGTGAGCGAGATGCCCTCCAGCTGGGCCCCGTCGCGCAGGGTGGTGTCGAAGATCTCCACCTCTTCGGGCAACCCTGGGTCGCGAGGCACCATCAGGTCTTCGGAGACATCGGCACCCTGTCCATGGTCAGGTGACATGTTCCACCCAGTCCTTGTAGCGATCGGTCTCGCCCCGCACGGCCTTGTGGTATTCCTCGCCGATGGCTGTGGTCATAGGGCCCGGGCAGGGCAGCTCCCGCTCGTCGACCGAGTTGACCGCCGACACCTCGGCTGCGGTGCCGCAAAGGAACATCTCATCGGCGATGTAGACCTCGGACCGAGCCAGGTTGGAAAGCTCGCATTCGATGCCGAGATCCCGCGCGATGGTCATGACCGAGCTCTGGGTGATCCCCTCCAAGGCTCCGGCCGAGAGCGGCGGGCTGATCAATCGGCCGTGACGGGCCACGAAGATGTTCTCGCCGGTGCACTCGCTGACATAGCCCTGCGGGTTCAGCATGAGCGCTTCGTCGTAACCGGCCTTCAAGGCTTCCACCTTGGCCAGCGTGGAGTTCACGTAGTTGCCGGTGGTCTTGGATGCCGGCGGCATGGTGTTGTGGTCGAGGCGTGTCCAAGACGACGTCTTGAGGCGCACACCCTTGGTGAGGGCGTCGTCGCCCAGGTAGGCGCCCCATGGCCAGCAGGCGATGGAGACGTCGACCGAACAGGCCAGGGTGCTGAGTCCCATCTCTCCGTAGCCGTAGTAGGCGATGGGGCGGATGTAGGCGCTGGGCAGACCGCTGGCCCGGACCACGTCTTTGGTGGCCTCCACCAGTTCGGACACCGAGAACGGCATGTCCATTCCCATGATCTTCGCCGAGACGTAGAGGCGTTCGATGTGCTCGGTGAGGCGGAAGATCCCGGGACCATCTGGGGTCTCGTAGGCGCGAATGCCCTCGAACACGCCGGTTCCGTAGTGGAGGGTGTGGGTGAGCACGTGGATCTTGGCGTCCTCCCAGTCGACGAGCTCGCCGTTCATCCAGATCTTGGGGGTGGGGGTGATGGGCATGGTTTCCCTCTCAGGTTCTGAGGCGCCGGACCGCGTCCACGTCGAGTTGGCCGGAGGTGATGGAGTTGGTGGTGGGTTCTAGAGCCGAGCGACGATGGCATCGCCGATGGCCGGGGTGGAAGCATCGAGATCGGTGGTGGCGGCACAGGCCTTGCGGATGCGATCGGCGGCATCGGTCTCATCGAGGAGGTCGAGCATCATGGCTGCCGAGAGAATGGCGGCGATGGGGTTGGCCTTGGCTTGCCCGGCGATGTCGGGGGCCGAGCCATGTACCGGTTCGAACATGGAGGGGGCCTGGCGCGTGGGGTCGAGGTTCCCCGACGAGGCGAAGCCGATGCCGCCCGATACTGCCCCGCCGAGGTCGGTGAGGATGTCGCCGAACAGGTTGTCGGTGACGATCACGTCGTAGCGCTGCGGATCCGAAACGAAGTAGATGCAGGCCGCATCGACGTGGTTGTAGGCCGTGGTGATCTCGGGGTATTCGGCGGCCACCTCGTCGAAGGTGCGCTGCCAGAGGTCGCCGGCGAAGGTGAGCACGTTGGTCTTGTGCACCAAGGTGAGGTGCTTGCGGGGGCGAGACGCGGCCAGTTCGAACGCATAGCGGATCACCCGCTCGACGCCGTGGCGGGTGTTGACCGAACCCTGGGTGGCGATCTCCTGGGGGGTGCCCTTGCGCAGGAACCCGCCTTCCCCGGCATAGGTCCCCTCGGTGTTCTCCCGCACGACCATGAAGTCGATGTCTGCTTCGGGACGACGGAAAGGCCGGAGGTTGACGTACTGGTCGAGCGCGAAGCGCATCTTGAGCAGCAGCCCCCGCTCGATCACCCCCGGCGGCACGTCGGGTGTGCCCACCGCTCCGAGGAGGATGGCATCGAAGGACCGGAGTTCTTCGAGCACCTCGTCGGGCAGGACGGTGCCGTCAGCCAGGTAGCGGGTTCCACCGAGGTAGAAGTCGGTGGTCTCCAACTCGACACCTGCGGCCCGGACCACCTTCAGGGCCTCGGCCACCACCTCGGGACCGATCCCGTCTCCACCGATCACTGCGATCTTGTGCGACACCTCGAAGCTCCGTTTCACGTTTGTTCGTTCGACCGACCGGTCGGTTTCTCCAGCGAGGTATGGGCACGAGCCCGATATTCCCCGGCGTACAACGACAAAGCCGCCCACCGAAGTGGACGGCTCATGCGCACACCGCGGAAACCGGCATGCGCTACCAGATGATTCGTACCTGGATTCGACGGGTCATGGCGTCATTCTACGCACCGCCAGCCAGGAAGACGCCACACGGATTGCTCATGGCCCGATGGTCATGCGCCGACAGGAACCACCAGGTCGGTAACGTCGTCGTCGACCGACCGCCGGAGGACCCTTGAGCAACCTGCCACCACCGCCCGAGCCACCGCCGGTTTCCCCTCTGCCGCCCACCACCCCACCGCCTCCTGGCATCCCTGGGGAACCAGCAACCTGGGCTCCGCCTTCAGGCCCGCCAACGCCCACCGCACGAGCGACCGGATGGGGAGCGGCGGCGCCGAACACCGACTGGGGATCGAACACCCCCGAACGGAATTCACCGTCGGCAAAGGGGGTGTCCCGGCTCGGCGAAGGGATCCTGGTCGGGCTGGCCGCCGCCGCTGTTTCCGGCGCCGTTTGGTGGGCGTTGGTGGCCTTCACCGAGCGCCAGTTCGTGTACGGAGCCATTGGCGTCGGCCTCGTAGTCGGCAACGGCGTCCTCATCGGGGCTCGCCGTGGCGGTCCGGTGGCCGGACTGATGGCTGCCGTGTTCACCCTGGCCTCGCTGGCCATCGCCGAATACTTCATCCAACGGTCGCTGGCCATCTCGCAGTCGGGCCTCGACATACCGTTGTGGACCGATCTCACCTTCGCCAAGGACGTCGTGCGAGAAGGGATCGATGCCCAACCGACCACTGGGATCTTCTGGGGCATTGCCGCCCTCGCCGCCCTGGTGAGCGCGGGCGTACCCGGCCGCAGACCCAACATCTGATAGGTGACCAACGACGCAACGGTCACCACCGCTACTGACGGCCCTGATGCCGATACCGATGGCAACCCTGCCCTCGTCTCCCCCGTCGACGCCGATCGCAGCCCCGACACCGGGGCCGGCCCTGCCGCAGAGTTAGGCGAAGCCGAACATGGCCGTTCTCTCATGGCCTTGAACGGTTGGTCTCAATCGGCGTGCGTGGCCGTGATCGCCCTGTTCACGCTGCTCCCTTTCGCCAGCGCGATCCTGCTGGCCTCCGACGGGTGGGTGGCCACCGGAGATGTGGCCATCATCGGCATCCGCTCGTACGACGCATGGACAACCGATGCTCCGCTGGTAGGCCAACCCACCACCGGCGAGGAGGCGGTCGGTGTCGAATCATCACATCCCGGACCGATCGAGAACTGGATAGCCGGACCGTTCGTCAGAACGCTCGGTCCACAGCTAGGGCTGCTGGTCGGCATCGCCGCCATCAACGGCGCCGCACTCGGGGTCACCCTCTGGTTGGCGTTTCGGCGTGGTGGCCCCGCGCT
>JBDTBS010000182.1:0-12656 GCA_039924035.1 Aquihabitans sp.
GGTGCAATCCAACGTCTCCACCCACGTGGCCCGGCTCGAGCGTGAGCTCGGAGCCAGCTTGGTCAACCGGACCACCGGCGAGCTCACCAACGCCGGTGAGCTGGTGGTCGGCAGGGCCCGCCGGGTACAAGCCGAGCTCGAGGCCCTCACCGCCGACGTGGCCTCATCGCTCGGTGAGGTTTCCGGTCAGGTCCGGCTGGGCGTCATCGGAACCACCGGGCGTTGGCTACTACCGGCCCTCCTAGACCTCCTGGCCGAAACTCACCCGCAGATCCATCTGGTGACCATCGATGCCACCACCACCTCTCTCATCCCCCGGCTGGCCACCGGCAACCTCGATCTGGCCGTGGTCAACCTGCCCGCCGTCGACCCCGATGTCGACGTGGAGCCGCTCTTCGAGGAAGAGCACGTCGTCCTGGCGGCCAACGAACATCCGTTGATGGCCGACCAGGACCGTGACGCCATCGAACTGGCCGATCTGGGTTCCATCCCCCTGCTGCTCGAACCGGTGGGTACGGGCTTTCGGGACGATCTCGATGTCGACGCCGACCGAGTCGGGGTGAAGCTCGAGGCTCTGGCCGAGGTCGACGGCATGCGCCTGCTGGCTTCGCTGGCCTACCAGGGTCACGGGGCAGCCATCCTGCCGGCCAGCGCCGTCGTCGACTGGTCCGACGGGTCCTCGCGGACCCTGCCCCTCCACGGGACCACGCCCCGAGCCGTCGGCCTGGCCACACGCCGCCGAGGGCGGTTGTCGAGCCCCGCTCAGGCCACCGTCGAGCTGATCCACACCGTGGTCGGTGACCACGTTCCGCTCCGGCCTGGCCTCCGCATGATCACGCCGGAGCGCTGAGTTCGCCCGTCGGTGCACTGCACCTCGCCCGGCCCGGTACGATCGACCCGTACGAGGATTGTCCCGGGAGTGAATGTGGCCGAGAGCGTAACCGTTACCGATAACCGTTCGGGGGAGTCCATCGAGATCCCCATCATCGACGGCGGAGTCGACGCGTCGTCGTGGAAGAAGTTGCTCGGCAACGTCTGGTTCGCGGACCCGGGTTTCACCCAGACCGCGGCCACCACGTCGGCCATCACCGAACTCGACGGCGAGAACGGGATCCTGCGCTATCGCGGTTATCCCATCGAGCAGTTGGCCGAGCAGTCCACCTATCTCGAGGTGGCCTATCTGTTGATCTTCGGTGAGCTACCCACCGCCGAGGAGTTCTCGGCCTGGAAGCACGAGATCACCTACCACACGTTCATCCACGAGAACGTACGCAAGCGGTTCATGGAGGGCTTCCACCACGATGCCCACCCCATGGGGATGCTGGTATCGGCCGTGGCCGCCCTGTCCACGTTCTACCCGGCCGCCAAAGAGATCGACAACGAAGCCATCCGCCGCAAGCAGATGGTGCGTCTCATCGCCAAGATGCCCACCCTGGCTGCCGGTGCCCATCGCTTCAGCGTGGGCATGCCCTTCGTCTACCCAGACAACACCCTCGACTTCAGCGCCAACTTCTTGTCGATGATGTGGAAGATCGCCGAGCCCCACTACCAGCCCGATCCCGTGCTGGCTCGTGCGCTCGACGTGTTGTTCATCCTCCACGCCGACCACGAGCAGAACTGTGGCACCACGGCCATGCGGGTCATCGGCTCTTCGCATGTCGACCCCTACTCGGCCACCGCCGGTGCGGCCGCGGCGCTCTACGGGCCTCGCCACGGTGGGGCCAACGAAGCCGTCATCAAGATGCTCACCGAGATCGACTCGGTCGACAACGTGGAGGCCTTCGTGCAGGCCGTCAAGGACGGCAAGGGCCGCCTCCAAGGCTTCGGTCACCGGGTGTACAAGAACTTCGACCCCCGGGCCAAGATCATCAAGCGCATTGCCTACGACGTGTTCGAGGTCACCGGCAAGAACCGCCTGCTCGACATCGCCCTCAAGCTCGAAGAGGTGGCGCTGGCCGACGACTACTTCATCAGCCGGAAGCTCTACCCCAACGTCGACTTCTACTCCGGCCTGATCTACCAGGCCATGGGCTTTCCCATCGAGATGTTCACGGTACTGTTCGCCATCCCCCGCACCGCCGGTTGGTTGGCTCACTGGCAAGAACTTCTCCAGCAGGACCAGAAGATCGCCCGCCCCCGCCAGCTCTACACCGGTGAGTCGGCCCGCGACTATGTAGGCATCACGGAGCGGTAATCCCGCCGCTACCTCCGCCCCCGCCCCCACCGCTACCTCCGCCCCCACCACCTCCGTACTGGGCCAGGGGCGGCTGGGGTCCTCCCCCGCCGGTGGCCGTCAAGGGGCCGGTTGCTTCCCGAGGCCTTCGCGTCGGAGCCCGGTTGCTCGACCTGATGCCAATCGTCGTGCTGGTGGTATTCGCCCTGGTCTTGTTCGGCGACGGCAACCGGCCGTTGGCCGGTATCGCCATCGCCTGGTTCGTGGTCCTGGTCTATGAGACCCTGCCCGTCGTGGTCTGGGGGGCGACGCCAGGCAAGTTGGCGGTTGGGCTTCGGGTCTTGGCCCTAGATGATGTGGGTGGCATCCCGGCCGACCAGGCCATCAAACGAGCCGCCGCCACCGCGGCGCTGGCCGTGATCCCGATCGTGGGTTGGGCGGTGTGGCTCAGTTCCACGCTGACCGATCCGCTCGGCCGGGGCGTGGCCGATCGGGCCGGGCGCACCATGGTCGTCCCAAAGGGATTCGCGGCAGTGGCCTCACGGGACCTACCCGGCTACGCCGATGGGGCCCGCCCACCCCGGGTGGTCGCCCTCGGACGGGTCGGAGATCTCGACGTGCGGGCCCGGGCCCGCCTCCGTCGACTGAACGATGCGCCCCTTCTAGTGGCCGCGGTTGGTCTATTGGCCCTGGCTGCCAGCCTTCCATACCCCACCAGCGCCATACTCCTCGGTAGTTCTGCGGTGTGGGTGGTCGTCTTCGTGATCGACGAGACCCTGCGGGTCCATCGCCGGGGAGCAACCCCTGGCCACGTGGCTGCCGGCCTGGTCATCCGGGATCGCCGCACCGGCGGACTGCCGTCGACCGGCCGGAGCTTCGCCCGGGCCCTCGTGCTCGGGTTCTCGCTCTACGTTCCGCTTCTGGGTTGGTTGTTCCTGATTCCCACCTTGCTGCTGATCAGGTTCCACAGCCGCGGGGCCGGCCTGCACGACATGGTCGGAGGTACCGTCGTGGTGGCCGATCCGGCCCTCGATCCCGAAGCCCAACGTCAGCAGGCCATGCAGATGCGCATTGGTCAGGTGACCTGACATGGCCCTCCCCATACGTGACGGTCTGCCCACCCGCCGCTTCCCGTGGATCACCCTCGTGCTGATGGTGATCAACGTGGTGGTGTTCCTGTTCATCCAGCCCTCCGCCTTCCAGAACCCACCCGATGCCGATCGGGAGAACTACTACCAGGAGTACCAACGACAGCTCGATGCCGAGGAGTTCTCGGCACGGTGGGGAGCAGTGCCCTGCGAGTTGCTGTCGGGCGACTCGGTGGCCAGCCAACCCGATCAGTGCACCGACATCTCCTACGGTCCGGGCGCCGAGGGCAAGTCGGTGTACCTCGCCCTGCTGACCGCCATGTTCCTGCACGGCGGCTTGCTACACCTGGTGAGCAACATGCTCTTCTTGTGGGTGTTCGGCAACAACGTCGAAGATCGGCTCGGCCGGGCGTCCTACCTGGGGGTGTACCTGATCGGCGGTGTACTGGCCACGTTCGGCTACGTGGCGTTCAACTCGCATCTGGGCGGTCCGATGATCGGGGCATCGGGAGCCATCGCCGCGGTCATGGGCGCATACTTCGTCTTCCATCCACGGGCCCGGATCCTCACCATGATCGCCACCGCGGCCTTCCAGATCGTCTACGTACCCGCCGCAGTGGTGTTGGCCCTGTTCTTCGTCACCCAGCTCTTCTTCACCGCCGACGAGTACGTGGCCTGGGAAGCCCATGTAGCCGGGATGGTGGCCGGGGCGATCATGGCCCTGATGATCCGTCTCGTACCAGCCTTCAGGCGTCGAAACGGCACCGCCCAACCAGCGATGCCGTCGAGCTTCTGATCCCGCTCAGATGTCGATGACCACCTTGCCCACGGTGGCATTGCTTTCGAGGTGTCGGTGGGCATCGGCGATGGACGACAGTGGGTAGCGGGAATCGATGACCGGACGGATCGTGCCCGCCTCTATGGCCGGCAGGACCTCGGCGGCGAAACGCTGGGTGGCATCGATCTTCTGCTCCAGCGGTCGGGCCCGCAGCACAGTGCCCACCAGGTGGGCTCGTCGGGCCAGTAGCGCCCCCAGGTTCACGGTGGCCTTGCCGCCACCCATGACACCGACCTGCATGATCGTGCCGCCTGTGCGCAGCGACTTGAGGTTTCGCGGCAAGTAGTCGCCGCCCACCACATCCAGGACGACGTCGACGCCGGTACCTCCGGTGGCCGTTCGTACCGCGTCCACGAAATCTTCGCTCTCGTAGTCGACCACCACATCGGCTCCGAACTTCTTCACCGCGGCGACCTTGCCCGCTGACGCCGTAGTGATCACCCGGGCCCCCATGGCCTTGACGATCTGCACTCCCATGGATCCGACGCCCGAACCACCGGCATGGATGAGCGCCCAACCTCCCGGGCGCAGCCCGCCCTGCACGACGAGAGCATCGTGAGCGGTGATCCCCACCTCGGGGATGGCGGCAGCATCGGCCACCGCCATGCCGGCTGGGACCCGCATCAGTTGTCGTTCGGGTACAGCGATGCGTTCGGCATAGGCCCCGCCGCTGACGATGGCCATCACCTCGTCGCCCACTGACCATTCGGCGACCTGGGCACCAACGGCTACCACCCGACCCGATAGCTCCATACCTGGAATCTCGTGCTCCCGGGGGGTTCCCGGCTCCGGATAGAGACCGCGCCGTTGCAAAAGGTCGGCTCGGTTGAGGGCAGTGGCCACCACGTCGACCAAGACATCGCCGGGTCCGATCACCGGATCGGGTACATCCATCTCGGTCAGGACATCGGGGTCGCCATATGAGGTGAGGACAACAGCACGCATGCTTCGACGTTAGGCCCGGGGTAGCCCGAGCGATCGGTCGGCCACGATGGTGCGAAGGATCTGCGTGGTCCCGCCCATGATCGTGTAGGCCGGTGCGTAGGCCAGGCCCCGAGCCACCCGCTCACCGATGTCTCCAGGCATCCAAGCTGTGGCCGCCGGACCGAGCACCCGACCGCAGAAGTCGGCCACCCGCTGTTCGTGTTCTGTGCAGAACGTCTTGGTGGCCGCCGAGAACGACGGCAGCCCCTGGCCGAGCACCTCGCGCAACACCAGCAACCGGCCGATGCGGTACCCCGTCTCGAGCGCCGCCATCTCCTGACGAAGGCGGGGATCGTCGCCGTCGGCCAAGGCCAGGCAGTCCAGGTACAGCCGGTGGTTGCTGACCAACCGATCGATGCCGCCCCGTTCGTGCTCCATCTGGCGCATCACCTGACCGAAGCTGCCGTTCTCGGTGCCGACCAGTTGATCGCCGGGCACGACCACCCCGTCGAAGCGGACCTCACAGAAGTGATCGTCGCCGGTGACGTCGACGATGGGACGGACCTCGATGCCGGGCGAGGCCATGTCGACCACGAACTCCGACAGACCGGCATGGGGGCGGGCATGGGGGTCGGTGCGGGCCACCAGGTAGCACCAGTCGGCATGCATCGCTCCGCTGGTCCACACCTTGGCCCCCGAGATCACCCAGTTGCCGTGGCCGTCGGGTTCGGCCCGGGTGCTCAGGGAGGCAAGATCGGACCCGGCATCAGGCTCGCTGAGCCCGATGCACCACATGGAGGTGCCGGCCACGATGGCGGGTAGCCAACGGTGGATCTGTTCCGGGGTGGCGAACTGGAGCAGCGTCGGGCCCACCTGGCGGTCGGCGAAGTAGAAACTGGCCAAGGGTGCGCCCTCGGAGATGAGGGCCTCGAACACCACGAAGCGCTCCAGCGCCGAGCGTCCGCCCCCTCCGATCTCGGTGGGCCAGGTCATACCGATCCAGCCTCGGTCCCCCAAACTTCGGGCCACTTCGGGGTCGTGGCCCATCAGCCAGCCGTCTTCTCGATGTGGACGCCGGCGGGCCGCGTCCTGACCCACCCGTCGGGCCTCGCTGGCCAGTTCTTGGAGTTCCTTCGAGAGGGCGAACTCCACGCTCAGAGCCGCCGGACCATCGGCCGGGCGTCGACCACTGGAGGGGCCAGGGTGATGCGGGCATCGGTGATCGAGGCCTGATCACCATGAACGATCACCGGGTTGATGCGCACCAGCACTATCTCCGGTACTGCTTCGGCCAGTGCCGCCAACCTTGCGATGAGCCGGGCCAGTGCGGCCCGACCCGTCGCTCCTTGCTCGTCGAGCAACGGCGAGACGGCCGACGAGGACAACAGACGTTCCACGTCGACGTCGGCGATGGGGAAGATGCGCATGGCCTCGTCACCGAGCCGTTCGGCCAGGGAGCCCCCGGCCCCCAGGGTGAGGACGTCGCCCAGCAGGGGATGGCGGTGCACGCCGATGCGGCACTCCACACCTTCGGGAACCATGGCCTGGACGACGGCCGGACGCATGGCATCGCCCAGTTGGGCCACCATCCGGCCGTAGGCATCGCGGACCTCGGCATCGCCGTACACGTCGAGCGATACACCACCGGCTTCGGTCTTGGTGAGCCGTTCGAGGCCGGCAGCCTTTACCGCCACCGGGTATCCGATGCTGTTGGCCGCGGCCACCACCGCTTCCACGTCGTCGACCACCTCTTGGCGGACGGTGTCCACTCCGACGGCTCCGAGCAGCGCGCTGATCTCGTCGGGGCCGAGGGCCACCGAACCGTCGGCGGGACAGTCGAGCATTCGAGCATCGACCATCGTGCGGGCCGCTTCGAACTGTTCTTCGGTCAGCTCCGGTGGCGTGCCGACCGGCTGGGCCCGCCATTCCGAATAGCGAGCAACCCGACCGAGAGCAAGCGCGGCTTCTTCGGGGAACGGGAACTCGGGGACGACGACCTGATCGTCGGCCAGGACTCCCTGGTTGCGGTTGCCGAGCAGACAACCGACCGTGGTGATGGCATCGGGCCCTGCCGCTGCTTCACGTATGGCCGCCGCCACCTTCCGGTAGCGGGTCCGCAGCCCCGGTGCGTAGACGACGAGGACGGCATCGGCGACGTCGGAGGCGTAGATCTCCTGCAACGCCTCCAGGAATCGTTCGGGCTCGGCGTCGTTTTGAAGATCGACGGGTGTGACGGGATCGAGGCCTTGGAGGCGGAGCGCGTCGACGGCCAACCAAGCCGGACCCCACGAGTTGGTGACCACGACCACCCGACTCCCCCGGGGCAGCGGTTGGTTGGCCAGAACACCGGCGGTGTGGAACATCTGGGTGAGGTTGTCGACCCGGATCACCCCGGCCTGTTCGAGCACGGCAATGGATGTGGCCTGCGGTCGCAGGGCATCGGGGTCGTCGAGCTGGTCGGCCTCGGATCCGGCCACCTTCACGGCCACCACCGGTTTGCGACGCGAGAGGTCCCGGGCGATGTGGGAGAACTTCGACGGGTTGCCGAACGACTCCAGGTACAACATGGCCACGTCGGTGTTGGGATCGTCGGTCCAGTAGCGCAACATGTCGTTGCCGGACACGTCGGCTTTGTTGCCCACGGCCACGAACGTGGAGATGCCCAGTCCCACTTGGCGGGCACCGTCCACGATGGCCGCCCCGATCACCCCAGACTGGGCCATCAAACCGATCCGTCCGGGTAGAGGGTCGACCGGCACGAAGGTGGCATGCATGCGCACCGCCGGATCGGTGTTGATCACCCCCAACGCGTTGGGTCCGATGAGCCGCATGCCGTGACGGCGGGCGTAGGACACCAGTGCCACCTCGGCCGCCTCGCCAGCTTCGTCGTGGTCGGCAAACCCTGACGACAACACGATCAACCCCTGCACCCGCTTGACGGCACACTCCTCCACCACCCGCAGCACCTGGTCGGCAGGAACGCAGATCACCACCAGGTCGAGCTCACCGGGCACGTCGAGGACCGAGTGCCAGGCCCTCACGCTGGCCACGTAGGTGGCCTCCTGGTTGACCGGGTAGACGGGGCCCTCGAACCCCCGGCGGACCAGTTGTTCGAACACCTGGTGGCCGATGGTGCCCGGGGCCCGCGACGCTCCGACCACCGCGATCGAGGTGGGGGCCAGGATGCGCTTGACCGATCGTGCCTCCGACTTGCTGGCCCGAGCCTCGATGGCCGCCAGTGCTTCGGGAGTCGGCTCGATACCCAACTCAACCTCCACCACACCGTCTTCGTAGTGGCTGCGGGAGGTGAACCCGGCGGCGGTGAACACCCCGAGCATCTTGCGATTCTGGGGCAGAACTGATGCAGTGAAACCCGAGATGCCCGCCTCGCGAGCGGCGACGGCCAGGTATTCGAGCAGGACGGTGGCCATGCCCCGGCCGTGGTGAGCATCGTCGATGAAGAAGGCCACCTCGGCGTCGCTGCGGGCCCGGTGTCGGTCGTAGCGGGCCACTCCCACCAACTCGTCGCCGATGATCCCGACGAACGCCATCCGGTCGACGTAGTCGACGTGGATGAACCGTTGGAGATCTTTCTCCGACAGTCGAGGACGGGGCGAGAAGAATCGGAAGTAGATGCTCTCGGGTGATTGCCGTTCGTGGAAGGCCAAGATGAGCTCGGCATCGTCGGGCCGGATGGGCCGCACCGACATGGTGCCTCCATCGGAGAGGGCCACGTCGGCCTCCCAACGCTGCGGATATGTCGGTTCCTCGCTGTCACCGGCCATGGTCACGGAGGCTACCGCCGGGTAGAACGTCTTTCGTGGCCCCTCATCGCGTGCGCTCCATTCCGCCTGTTCCCCTCGACTTCGACGTGCTCCGAAGCGACGTGGGGATTCCGGGTCCGTTCCCACCCGAGGTACTAGCTGCCGCCGCGGAGGCCACCGGCTCGCCGACGTTGCCCACCGTCGATGCCACCGACATCGATCTGGTCACCATCGACCCGCCGGGATCGCGTGATCTCGACCAGGCCGTGGGTATAGAAGACCGGGGCGACGACGGATGGCGAGTCCACTACGCCATCGCCGACGTCGGGGCCTGGGTTCAGCCTGGCGGGGTCATAGACGTGTCGGCCCGTGCCCGAACCCAGACCTTCTACGCCCCCGATGTGCGCATCCCCCTGCATCCGCCGGCACTCGGTGAAAGTGCGGCGTCGCTGCTTCCCGATGGTCCCCGGCCGGCGGCGCTGTGGACCATCGATGTTTCCCCCGACGGCTCCACCGCGGCGGTCGACGTGCGCCGGGCCATGGTGCGCAGCCGAGCCCAGCTCACCTATGCCGAGGTTCAAGACGATGTGAACCACGGTCGTCTCACCGGCCCGATCGCATCGCTGCCCGCGCTGGGAGCTGCACTGCTGGCCGATGCTCGGCGCCGCCAGGCCATCGATCTCGGCCTACCCGAACAAGAGGTGGTCCAGACCGCAGATGGCCACTGGACGGTGCGCCTACGGGCCGACCTTCCCGTCGAGGAGTGGAATGCGCAGGTGTCGCTGCTCACCGGTCGGGCCGCGGCCTCGCTCATGCTCGATGCCGGCATCGGCATCCTGCGGACCCTGCCGGCCGCCGACCCCGAAGCATTTCCCCGCCTGCGAGACGCGGCCCGCAACCTGGGCATCAGCTGGCCCGAGGGCATTCACCCCGGTGAGGTGCTGGCCTCCCTCGATACCTCTCTCCCCCGTCATGCCGCCTTTGCCGACCTGGCCGCTGAGCTCCTGCGGGGGGCCGGCTACACGCCACTGAACGGCATCCGGCCCGCCGATCCTGGCCATGCCGGGGTCGGTGCCCCCTACGCCCACGTCACCGCACCGCTGCGGCGACTGGTCGACCGGTTCGGCACGGAGACCTGTCTGGCCATCGCCGCCGGCCAGGCGGTTCCCCTTTGGGTGAGCGAGGCCCTCCCTGCCTTGTCCGACCTGATGGCCGACGGCGATAAGCGGTCCCGCAAGCTGGACCGGGCCGTGGTCGACGTCACCGAGGCCTTCGTCTTGCAGGACCGGGTCGGTGAGGTGTTTCCTGCGGCCGTGGTCGAGACCGGTCGCAAAGCCGGCACCGTCGTGCTCGACGAGCCTGCCGTCCGTGGCCGTTGCGACACCCGCGACCTGCCGTTGGGCGAGGAGATCCACGTCCGCTGCACCACCGCAGACGTGGAGCGCCGAGAGGTGCGCTTCGAGCGGGTGTCCTGATCCGGTGGAGGGTGCCGCTGTGCGCAGCTCTGCGCCATCTACCGTGGCGGGGTCCGACACCCCAAGGAGCTGCTGTGATCGTCGTTGCCGGCCACCTCACCATCGACCCTGCCCAACGCGACAAGGCGTTGGATGCCATCCGTACCGCGGTGGCCATGACCCGCCAGGAACCGGGCAATCTGGACTACCGGTTCTCACCGGACCTCGATGACTCGAATCGCTTCAACATCATCGAGCGGTGGGAGAACGAGGAGACCATGAACGAACACATGGGCAGCCCTCATCTCGCCGACTTCCTCACCATCATCGGCGGCTGCCTCAGCGGCCCTCCCGAGGTCATCCGCTACGACGTCGCACGGTCACAGCCACTCTTTTGAACGTTCTCGTCTTCGTCGTTGGCACCATCGGTGGCTTCGTCGCGTCGCGGCTGCTGCGCCGCCCCGACCGCGCCGCGCAGGCCTCGTCGGTGGCCCGCAACATGAGCGGGTCGTTGGGCCGACGGCGGGGCCTGACCCCACCCGAGCTCCAACGTGCGTGCTTCTCGGAGATGGTCCGGCACGTCCAGGTCACCCGTCAGGGTCGCACCTATGCGCCGTCGAACTACACCATCCACCTGCACGATGAAGATCTGGCCCTGGTGGAGGAATCTCACCGGTGGTTCGTGGAGGGGCTCACCGACGCCCTCCGCACCGCGGCCCGAGACAACGGGTGGACACTGGCCGGAGCCGTCAAGATCGATTTCGTAGCCGACCGTGCCCGGCGCCCAGGCGTGCCGACAGCCGTGGCCGTCTCCCCTGTCGGCCTGGCCGCCGAAGCTCCGAAGTCGTCCGGGTCCGTAGCGATAGTCCGCTCCGACACTGGCCAACGGCACCGCATCACCGATGTTCCCCTCACCATCGGCCGGTCGAAGGATCGAGATATAACCATCGACGACACCAGGGTGAGTCGGGCCCACGCCCGCATCGAGCCCCGCAAGGGCGCGGTGTTCGTGGTCGACGAAGGGTCGTCCAACGGAACCACGGTGGGGTCGACCCGGCTCACCGCGAACACCCCTCACCGCGTCCGACCCGGTGAGACGATCACGGTGGGACCGGTGTCGTTGCGGATCGAAGCCGGAGCCAAGACCGATACCGGGACCCGAGCACTCGACGACGGCGACCGTCGACGGATCTCCCACGACGTTCTCCCGCCCCGCCCGAGGTCGCCGAGATGATGCTTCTCGCGTGGTTGCTGGCCGGTCTCGTCACCGGGGTCGTCGTCGAACGGATCGTCGGCGTGCGCCAAGGCCGTCGCCGGTCATACCGACGGATCTTCGCTTGGACGTCGTTGACCGTGGTGTTCCTGCTCATCGCCGGGACCGTGGGTGGTTACCTCTGGGCCAAATCCACGTTCGACAAGATCGACAAGGTCGACGTGAGCGCCCACCTGTCACACGGGTCGTCGGGCACCAACTATCTACTAGTCGGTTCCGACAACGGCAGCGAGGAGAACGAGCAGCGCGAAGGAGTCGAAGGGGCTCGAAGCGACACGATCATGATCCTCAACGTGGATGGCGGCCGGGCCCGCATGCTGTCGCTCAACCGAGACCTGTGGGTCACCAACCCGGCCACCGGCGAGGAAGGGCGCCTCAACGCCGCCTACAACGCGGGGCCGGCCAACCTGGTCGCCGCGGTCACCACCAACTTCAGGATTCCGATCGACCGTTACATCGAGATCGACTTCGTCTCCTTCGGGGGCCTGGTCGACTCTTTCGGAGGCATCGACGTCGAGTTCGCTCACCCGGCGCTCGACCGGGCCTCGGGCCTGGTGATCGGGGAGACCGGCTTGGTGCACCTCGATGGCGTCCAGGCCCTGGCCTACGTCCGCTCCCGCCACTACACCGAGGTGATCGACGGCCAGGAGGTTCCCGAAGGGGGCCTGCCCGACGTGAACCGCACGGCCCGCCAACAGGTGTTCCTGCGGGAGATCATGAAGAAGGGCGGGTCCAAACGCAACCCGTTCACCCTCATGTCGGCCGCCGGGAAGATGACCGACGGCCTGCGCATCGACGACGACATGTCGATGTTCGACGCCGCCCGCTTCGCCTGGTCCATGGGCAAGCTCGACCCTGAGACGGTTGTGCTGCCAGTTGCTCCCCGGACCACCAGCGGCGGCGCTGCAGTGCTCGAACTGGGTGACGGGGCCGAAGAGATCCTGGCCGGGTTCCGCTGATTCCCGGTCGGCTAGCACCGCACTAGCGTGCCCACCCATGACCCCCGACCAGGCTCCGGACGGCCCCTACGAAGGATTCGGCGGAAGGGTCGGCAACACTTTCGCCGGTTCCGAGAGCTGGTGGCCCGAAAGACCCGACCCTGGCCCCGATGCCCCCAACGTGGTCATCGTGTTGGCCGACGA
>JBDTBS010000183.1:0-17210 GCA_039924035.1 Aquihabitans sp.
TTGACAACAGATTTCGGTGACTATTGCATCTGGGTCACACCCGTTCCCATCCCGAACACGGAAGTTAAGCCAGATTGCGCCGATGGTACTTGGGTGGATTCGCCCTGGGAGAGTAGGTCGTCGCCGGATTTCTAGGGAGGGCCCCGCTTCGGCGGGGCCCTTCCGCTTTTTGCGGTCCGGACACGGGTTCGACCGTTCTGGCGCCACCGCACCCGGTGGCCGCACATCTAGGCGCCCATGGGCGCGAAGTAGGATCTAGTCCATGCCTTCAAAATCTGGTCCTCCCTCACGAAGCTCCGGCAGCGGAGGTAAGGGTTCTGGTGGTACCGGTCGCCCGAGTGGCCCTGGCGGCAAGCCGGGCCGGCCAGGTGGTCGTCCGCCCGGTAGTGGCGAGGGTCGTCCCGGCGGCAAGGGCCGTCCCAGCAGCCCCGCCAATCGAGGCCAGGGCGGTCGCCCCGGGTCAGGACCACGTCGCGACGATCGCGAGGATGGTCCCCGCACCGCCGGGCCCAAGGGCTGGGGGAGTCTCGGACGTCGCGGGGCCGGACGGCTCTCCGACACCGAAGAGGATCGTCGCAATGCAATCGGAGCAACCGGACGAGACGAGCGCCCAGACCCAGGCAACGAGAAGGTGCACTGGGAGCGCGTCGACGACCCCCGCAAGGAAGATTCGAAGGCCGTAGGGCGTGGTCGTGGCGAAGCTCCCGCCGACGGCCTCGCTCCCAAGGAGCGCCGTGGGCGTCCCGCTCGCAAGCCAGGGGCCGGTTCCGCTGGGGCCGAGGCCCGAGACGAGTTGGTGCGCGCCCTTGGGGCTCAGAAGGGCGACCGGGCCAATGCCCGTCTTCGCGATGCAGCGCATGCCTTCGAGCGGGAGCGGTTCGAGGAGAGCCGTGTGTTGTTGAAGCCCATAGCCGAACAGGCCCCGCAGGCGGCCACTGTTCGAGAGCTCTTGGGTTTGACCTACTACCGACTTGGCCGTTGGAAGGACTCGGTGCGAGAGCTCGAGGCCTTCCGCGAGATCACTGGGTCCACTGAGCAGAATCCGGTGTTGGCTGATTCCTATCGCGCTCTCAAACGGTGGCGTGAGGTCGAGGATCTGTGGGTGGAACTCAAGGAGAGCTCACCGGCAGCGGACTTGGTCACCGAAGGCCGTATCGTCATGGCTGGTTCACTGGCCGACCGAGGCAAGCTCGCTGAAGCCATCGACCTGATCAGCAAGAGCCAACGCGGTGTGAAGCGCCCAGGAGTGCACCACCTGCGTCAGGCCTACGTGTTGGCCGACCTCTACGAACGGGCCGGCGAGATCGCTCGGGCTCGAGAGTTGTTCAAATGGGTGGTCGACCACGACTCGTCCTTCGCCGATGCCGCTGAGCGGGCAGCGAGCTTGGCCTAGGTCGGGGACACGGGTCGGAGTGCATTCCGCCCCTGTCTCTGCCGATCCACTCGTGTAGCTCGGTGGTGGGCCAAGCCGAACTGTTTGTCACACCGCCGTCGTAATGTGACCTCCACACCACCCCGCTCCTCGTGGGGCGGAAGCTGGTGCTCGTCGGCTGACGCCGTCCTCGATGTCGTATCGGGCTCCCATAGGCCCGATGATCTGGAGGTGTCCGATGAATGTTGTCGTCGTGGCCGGAGTGCTCTCGAGCGCACCGGTTCACCGTGTGCTGAAGTCCGGCGAGGAGTTGCTGTCTTGTGAGGTCACCGTGCGCTCACCAGAACGTTCCACCGAGACCGTCCCCGTGGTGTGGCCGTCACCGCCAGCAGCTGCGGCCTCGTTGGAAGCCGGCTTGGAAGTGGTGGTGACCGGTCGGGTGCGTCGCCGCTTCTTTCGGTCCGGTGGAGCTACAGCCAGCCGAACCGAGGTCGTAGCCGACGTGGTGGTGCTGTCCAGGCGGCGGACGAAAGCGGCCGCTTCCATAGCGGCAGCAGCCGCTGCGCTGGGCCCGCCGCGGCCTGATGTCGGCTGAAGGTCCAGGAGACGGTTGGCCGACACGACAGGGCTTCGGCCACACTGGTGATCCCTATTCGGTTACTAGACAGGACGGGTTCGGTCAGCATGGACCAGGCACAACTGGACAAGGTCAAGAACGGAAAGGGCTTCATCGCCGCTCTGGATCAGAGTGGTGGGAGCACCCCCAGAGCTCTGAAGCTCTACGGCATCGATGAGGGTTCCTACGAAGGCGATGAGGCCATGTTCGACCTCATCCACGAGATGCGGACCCGCATCATGACCAGCCCGAGCTTCGGAGGCGACCGGATCCTCGGCGCCATCCTGTTCGAGCAGACCATGGATCGCGACGTCGAGGGCATCGGCACCGCCGAATACCTGTGGAAGACCAAGCAGGTCGTTCCCTTCTTGAAGGTCGACAAGGGCCTGGCCGACGAGGCTGATGGAGCTCAGGTGATGAAGCCCATCGATGGGCTCGATGCCCTGCTGGCCCGGGCCAAGGCCAAGGGCGTCTTCGGCACGAAGATGCGTTCGGTGATCAAGCTCGGCAACGCAGCTGGCATCAATGCCGTCGTCGACCAGCAGTTCGACATCGGTCGACAGACCCTGGCTGGGGGACTGGTACCGATCATCGAACCGGAGATCGACATCCACAGCCCTGAGAAGGCCAAGGCCGAAGAGCTGCTCAAGCCGGCGATACTCGGTCAGCTGAACAAGCTCAGCGCCGACCAACTCGTCCTGTTGAAGCTGACCCTGCCCGAGACCGACGGCTTCTACCAGGAGCTGGTCGATCACCCCAACGTGATGCGCGTAGTGGCTCTGTCCGGCGGGTACACCCGTGAGGATGCCAACGCTCGTCTGGCCCGCAACCCCGGTGTGATCGCCAGCTTCTCGCGGGCGCTCACCGAAGGGCTCAGCGCTCAGCAGACCGACGACGAGTTCAACGCACTGCTCGACTCTTCGATCGCTGGGATCTGCGCGGCCTCCAACACCTAGTGGACGCGGCCGCTATCGGGTGAGTTCCTCGCCCGTGTGACGGCACCGGCAACCAGCACCAAGCGCAAGGACCCGACCTACCCGGTCGGGTCCTTTTCGCGCGCTCGGATATGCGGCGCAGACCGGTGCCGATGCCGCTACTGTTCGCTAAAGAGGGGTATCGACCCCGAGGGAAGAGACGAGGAGGCAAAGTGGCCGACCTTGATCAGGGGGTGACACCGGTCGAACTGGACCGTGTGATCATCCGCTTCGCGGGTGATTCCGGTGACGGCATGCAATTGGCCGGCGACCGTTTCACCGACGCCAGTGCATTGTTCGGCAACGACTTGTCGACCTTGCCGGAGTACCCCGCGGAGATCCGCGCCCCGGCAGGCACCCTTGCTGGAGTATCGGCCTTCCAGGTCCACATCTCCGACCACATCATCACCACACCTGGCGATGCTCCCAACGTTCTCGTGGCCATGAACCCCGCGGCGCTGCGTTCCGAGCTGCATCGCCTGGTGGACGGCGGAACGGTGATCGTCAACACCGATGCCTTCGAGGAACGAAACCTCACCAAGGCTGGCTACCGCAGCGACCCGATCGCCGATGGAACCCTCGACCGCTACAAGGTCTACGAGGTCCCCATGACCACCTTGACCAAGGATGCGGTTGCCCCCATGGGGGTGAAGCCTCGGGATGCTGAACGTTCCAAGAACTTTTTCGCCCTCGGCCTGGTGAGCTGGATGTACACACGTCCGAGCGAGCCGACCATGGAGTGGATCGATGAGAAGTTCCGGTCTAAACCGCTGGTCGCTGGAGCCAACCGGGCCGCTTTCCGTGCCGGACATGCATTCGGCGAGACCGCTGAGCTTTTCGAGGTCCCCTATACGGTCCGCCCTGCACCTCACCAACCCGGGACCTACACCAACATCACCGGAAACACCGCTCTGGCCTGGGGTCTCGTCGCCGCTGGGCAGCTCTCCGGTCTAGAGGTATTTCTCGGCGGCTATCCCATCACGCCGGCCTCCGACATCCTCCACGAACTGTCACGTCACAAGAACTTCGGGATCCGCACCCTGCAGGCCGAAGATGAGATCGCCGGTATCGGTGCCGCCCTCGGAGCCGCGTTCGGTGGACACTTGGCTTGTACCACCACCAGTGGTCCGGGCATTGCCCTGAAGTCCGAGACCATGGGACTGGCCGTGAGCCTCGAACTGCCGTTGGTGATCGTCGACATCCAACGTGGGGGCCCGTCCACCGGCTTGCCCACCAAGACCGAGCAGGCCGACCTCTTGCAGGCCATGTACGGCCGCCACGGCGAGTCACCCATCCCGGTGGTGGCCGCCTATTCCTCGGCGCAGTGCTTCGATGCGGCAATCGAGGCAGCCCGCATCGCGCTCAAATACCGCACGCCGGTGCTGTTGCTGTCCGATGGCTACCTGGCCAACGGTTCCGAACCGTGGCGGATACCCGACGTGGCCGATCTGCCCGACATCTCCGTGGAGTTCGCCACCGAGACCAACCACGTGGATGTCGACGGCAACCCCGACTTCTGGCCCTACCTCCGTGACCCGCTGACCTTGGCTCGACCCTGGGCGGTTCCCGGTACCCCAGACCTGCTGCACCGGATAGGCGGGATCGAGAAGGCCGACGGGTCGGGCAACATCAGTTACGACCCCGCCAACCATGAACACATGGTGCGCATACGAGCCGAGAAGGTGGCCGGCATAGCGGCCGACATTCCGCTCGCCGAGGTGACCGGCGACGTAGAAGACGCCGAACTGCTGGTGGTCGGATGGGGGTCTACCTGGGGGGCGATCGATGGAGCCGTCAATCGTTGTCAGGCCATGGGCCACAAGGTGGCCCACGTGCACCTCACCCACCTCAATCCGTTCCCCTCCAACCTGGGGGAGGTGCTGGCCCGGTATCCGAAGGTGGTCGTACCCGAGCTCAACTTGGGTCAGCTCTCGAAGATGGTGCGGGCCGAGTATCTCGTCGATGCCCGATCGGTGAGCAAGGTGCAAGGTCTGCCGTTCACCGCCAGCGAGCTCGAAGCAGCGTTCCTGAAGGAGATGGGTTCATGACCGATGTTTCCGATCGCATCGAGACCACGGCCAAGGACTGGTCCAGCGACCAAGAGGTGCGCTGGTGTCCAGGTTGCGGCGACTACTCCATCCTCAAAGCTGTCCAGACGCTGATGCCCGAGTTGGGCAACCGTCCAGAGAACACCGTTTTCATCTCCGGCATCGGCTGTGCGGCTCGCTTCCCCTACTACATGAACACCTACGGGATGCACAGCATCCACGGTCGGGCTCCGGCCATTGCCACCGGTTTGGCCATGGCCCGCGACGACCTCGACGTGTGGGTGGTGGGGGGCGACGGCGACATGCTCTCGATCGGCGGCAACCACCTCATCCATGCCCTGCGCCGCAACGTGAACCTCACCATCCTCATGTTCAACAACCAGATCTATGGGTTGACGAAAGGGCAGTACTCACCAACCAGTGAGATCGGCAAGGTCACCAAGAGCACGCCGTTCGGCTCGCTCGATCAGCCCTTCAACCCCATCAGCGTTGCCCTTGGTGCCGAGGCCTCATTCGTGGCCCGGACCCATGACATGGACCGCAAGCACATGATGGAGACGTTCCGACGGGCCCGCAACCACCGGGGGGCGTCGTTCGTGGAGATCTTCCAGAACTGCAACGTCTTCAACGATGGGGCCTTCGCGGCCATCACCGCCCGGTCGGCGCGAGATGACATGCTCATCCCCCTGGTTCACGGCGAACAGATCCGTTTCGGTGCCGACCGAGAACGTGGTGTGGTCGTCGACGGTCAGGGACGGGCGGCCATAGCCCAGGTGGCCGACGTGGGCGAGGATGCCATCCTCGTTCACGATGAGGCCCGGGCCGAGCCCGGGTTGGCCTTCATGCTTTCGCGGTTGTCGGCCGGCCCCTACGAGCCCACTCCCATCGGGGTGTTTCGGGCTGTCGAACGGGCCGACTACGGCACCGAGACCAACCGGCAGTTGGAAGCATCCCGCGACAGATCAGGGGTCGGAGACCTCACGGCCTTGTTGCACAGTCGCCCGACCTGGTCGGTCGACTGACACCACGGTTCAGGTCTGAGCGTCGCGGGCCGCTCGACGCTCGGCATCACGAGCCAGAGCGTCGACCATGCGGTCTGTGTGATCGCTGTAGAAACCGTCGATCCCCATCCCGAGCAGGCCGTCGAGCATCCGTGCCTGCTGCGCGTCCCAACCAAAGGTCAGCACGCGGAACCGGTGGAACAAGGTGACCAGCCCTCCGCTCCAGTCGGAGTGGTGGAGGTTTATCGCATCGATCTCCTCCGCTTGGAGTTCGGCCCCCATGCGCTCGGGGCCCTGCTTCATGGCCGCCAGACGGGTTGATTTCACCAACTTCACGTGGGGGGCCGCCTCTCGACAAGGCGTCAGGCGACTCAGGGCACCCGAGCAGAGCCATAGTCGGTCGGGCATGGTCACATCGGCGGCCATGGCCACCTCCACCGCCCGCCGACCTGCCTCCCCGTCTTTGAGGTCGAGGGAGAGTTCGAAGTCTGTTCCGAAGGAGGCAAAGAGCTCGGCCAACTCCGGAATGTGGGCCGGCAGGTCGGCCCGAGCGACCTGGCCGATCGGACGTCGACGCAGGAACGGCCCCACCTTGCCATCGTGATCAAGGACCGGAATCCCGTCGGCCGTCAACCAGACGTCGCTTTCGAGGCCTGTTGCCCCCAGCCGAAGCGCTAATTCGAAGGCCTCGAGGGTGTTCTCGGGGGCATGAGCCCGCGCGCCTCTGTGGGCGAACGAGATCGGGGGGTTGCGCAGCGGGGGCAGCAACAGCGACATTTCCCCATGGTGTCACGCGAAGAGGGTGGCGACGAGCGTCCTGATTCGCGCTCAAGGTTTCGGTGGGGTCCGCCGATACAGAGTGTGGCAACGAGGAGAACACGGCCCATGGCAACCATCCGTGCCAACTGCACCACTTGCGGGGACGTCGAGGTTTCGTCGCGAGCCGTGAGCGTGCGTGTCTGTCGAGACGACAACTCTGGGGCGTACTCGTTCTGCTGCCCTAGCTGTGAAGGCATCGTGGTGACGGGAGCGGAACCCCGCATAGTGGAGCTCCTGGTCACTTCGGGGGTGAAGCTCGTCACCTGGGGCCTGCCTGCCGAGTTGTACGAGGTTCACCACGGTGACCCCATCACCCACGACGATCTGCTCGACTTCCACGAGTTGCTCGCCAACGGTGGGTGGATGGAAACCGTGGTTCGCCTGACCACACCCTGAGCGCCGCCGCGGTCGCGACCGGAGCCACGAGCGCTACCATCGTAGTCGTGGAACTCACGTGGATCGCCCCTGCTGTCGTCGTCACCGTGGGCGCCGCCGCGATCGCCGTCCTCGCTCGCCACCTCGACGCGGCCACCACCGAGTTGTCTGCTTCCGCCCGCCGTCTCCGACGCGTCGAAGACGCTCTGATCCCCGTTCGGGTGGAAACTCGGCGAGCCCGGGCATCGCTCGACCGCCACCGCCCTAGCTAGGGTCGCGCCGTGTTCAACATGCCTGCAGGACCCGAGATAGTGGTGATCCTGCTGGTCGCCCTGATCGTCTTGGGCCCTGATCAACTACCCAAGGCCATGCGGACACTCGGACAGGCCCTCGCGGAGCTTCGCAAGGTATCGAGCGGGTTTCAGACCGAGATGCGCAACGTGATGGACACGATCGACTCCACCGCGAAGGAGACGATCGGCACCAAGACACCGTCTTCGACATCCGAAGTTGGATCTTCGTCGCCCTCCGAGAGCGGTGTAGAGGAGGTCTCGGCCCGCAACGACTCCCGCGGTGCCTCGGCGACGAGTAGCGGAGCCCCTGAACCAGAATCGGCCTCGGCCACCACCGATCAGCCGCCATCGACGTCGGGGCCGTCAGCTGCCGACCGAGCCGCCGGGTGAACTGGCCCTGCTCTCGCCCGATCCGATCGACACCATGACCGACACCGAAACCGAAGCTCATTCTGGACTCGACGGGCGCATGTCGCTCATGGAGCACCTGGTCGAGCTACGTACCCGGTTGATCCGGTGTGCCATCGCTGTTGCCATCGGGGCTGCCATTGGCTGGATCGTCTACCTGCCTGTGCGCCACTTCCTCATGGGCCCCCTGCGCAAGATCTCCGACAACCCGCAGATCGCCGACGAGTTCATCTCCTTCGAGCCGCTCGAGCAGTTCATGCTCCGCGTCAAGATGTCGGGCTACATGGGCATTGCCATCGCCATGCCATTCCTGCTCTACCAACTGTGGAAATTCATCGCTCCGGGCCTCTACCAGAACGAGCGTCGCTACGCAGGAGCCTTCGTGGGCTCGGCGACGATCCTGTTCGTTCTCGGCGCAGGGATCGCGTATTGGACCCTCCCCGCGGCCATGGAGTTCCTCACCTCGGTGGGTGGGAGCGACGTTCGCTACCAGTACACCGCCGAGGCGTATCTGATGCTGATCATCTACATGATGGTCGCCTTCGGCATCGGCTTTCAGTTTCCGATCCTGCTCGTGTTCCTCCAGATCCTGGGTTTGATAACACCCAAACAGCTGGCCTCGTTTCGGCGATTCGCGATCGTGATCATCTTCGTGATGGCCGCGGTGATCACCCCGAGCGGAGATCCCATCAGCCTGTTCGCGCTGTCGGCTCCCATGGTCTTGTTCTACGAGTTGTCGATCATCTTCGGTCGCCTGTTGGGGCGTCGTCGGGCCAAGGCCGCGGCCGCCATCGACGATGATGACTGATCCGGTGACCTGGCCCCCGGGCATCAGTTCGTGAGCGCGGAGCCCTTCGCCCTCGACCGTTTCCAGGTGGAGGCCTTGGCAGCCATCGATGCCGGCCACAACGTGCTGGTGGCTGCCCCCACCGGAGCAGGGAAGACGGTGGTGGCCGAGCACGCAGTCGCCGCCGCGTTGGCCGCGGGCCGCAGGGCGTTCTACACCACGCCGATCAAGGCTCTGTCGAACCAGAAGTTCGCCGATCTCGTGAACGTCCACGGCGCCGATCAGGTCGGACTGCTCACCGGTGACAATGCCATCAACCCGGGGGCTGGGGTGGTGGTGATGACCACCGAGGTTCTCCGCAACATGATCTACGCCGACTCGCCGGAGCTCGACGACCTCGACTGGGTCGTCCTCGACGAGGTCCACTACCTGCAGGACACCTACCGCGGGCCGGTGTGGGAAGAGGTATTGATCCACGCGCCGGGCAGTGTGCGCTTCGTGTGCTTGTCGGCCACCGTGTCCAATGCCGAGGAGTTGGCCGGGTGGATCGGGGCCGCCCGAGGGGACATCGATCTGGTGGTCGAAACCGAGCGGCCCGTGGAACTGGTCAACCACTTCCTGGTGTTCGACAAGGGCAGCGGCGAACTGGTGCAGGTCGAGACCCTCGTGGGTGGCCGACCGAACCCCGAAGGCGACCGCTTCGATGGACCAGCAGCCGGCGCAGACCGAAACCTGCGCTACCGGGATCGGACCCGGCAACGCTTCACGAGTCCCCGCCGAACCGAGGTGGTCGACCACCTCCGCAACGCCAACCTGCTTCCGGCCATCTACTTCATCTTCAGCCGGGCCGCCTGCGACGATGCCGCCAAGGCCGTGCTCAACGATGGGGGTCGCCTCACCACTGAGCAGGAACGGGCCCGCATCCGGATCATCGCCGAACATCATGTCGAGCACCTCAGCGACGACGATCTCGCCGTCCTTGGCTATGGCAGTTGGTTGGCTGGGCTCGAGGCAGGGGTGGCGGCCCACCACGCCGGCATGGTGCCACCCTTCAAAGAGGCAGTGGAAGCCTGCTTCGTCGAGGGGTTGGTCAAGGTGGTGTTCGCCACCGAGACATTGGCGCTCGGTATCAACATGCCGGCCCGCTCCGTCATCATCGAGACCTTGTCGAAGTTCACCGGCGAGACCCACGAAGACCTGACGCCGTCCCAGTACACGCAGCTCACCGGCCGAGCCGGTCGCCGGGGGCTCGACCCGGTCGGGCATGCCCTGGTCCTGTGGTCACCATGGTACGGGTTCGACAAGGTGGCGGCATTGGCGGCCAGCCGAGAGTTCGTGCTGCGATCGGCGTTCAAGCCGACCCCGAACATGGTGGTCAACCTGATGACCCACCACGACCGAGATGCCGCGCATGAGCTCATCGGACGGTCGTTCGCCCAGTACCAGGCCGACCGGTCGACGGCTCGGTTGGTCCACCGTCGTGCCAAGCAGGCAGCGCTACTGGCCGAGGCCGAAACCGAGGCTCGCTGCGACAGAGGCGACCTCGACGAGTACCGGGACCTCCGACGGGCCGAACGAGCAGCGGCCCGAGCCGACCGGCAGAGCGAAGCCGATCGGATCGAGGTGGCCATGGATCGCCTCCAACCCGGTGACATCATCTACTTCGGCCCCCAGCGCTACGCGATCTTGTCGGCATCTCACCGGCGAGGATCGATTCGGTTGCGGGTGATAGACCCCGACGGCCACGTGTCATCGTTCGATCCCGAAGACTTCGACGAGGCCCCGGTGGGCATAGGTGCTGTCCGGCTGCCGGAGCCTTTCGATCCCCGGAACCGGATCATCCAACGTCGAGTGGCCGCGGGGCTCCGAAAGGCCGACCTCGGACGCCGGGCCGGTGCCGGCCAGTCAGCGGCCGCCAAGCCCAACAAGTCCCGGCCCAACCACGCAGCCGACCATCCGGTGGCCTCATGCCCGGATCTCGATGCTCACCTGCAGGCCGCGGGGGAACGGGATCGGCTCCGAAACCGGGTGGCCGACCTCGATGGCCGACTCGAGGAACGGTCCACATCGTTGCGTCGACAGTTCGACCGGATCACGAAGCTCTTGGAACGATGGGGGTTCGTGGACGGGTGGCAGGTCACCGACCGGGGACGAGTCCTGTCCCGGGTATTTCACGAAAGCGACCTGCTGTGCGCTGCGGTGGTGTGCGACGGACTACTCGACGACCTCGATCCGGCCAGCATGGCCGGACTGGTGTCCACGCTCACCTACGAGCACCGGTCGAAGGAACCACCGCCCCCACCATGGTTCCCCTCGAAACTGATCGAGGAACGAACCCGCACGATCACCCGGTTGGCGGCCGACATCGCCAAGAACCAGACCGCGCTCGGCCTGCCGCCCACGCGACCACCCGATCCGTCGTTTCTGGCCCTGGCCCACGGTTGGGCCTCGGGGGGAGCACTCGACACGGTCCTGGCTGATGAAGATCTCTCCGGCGGTGATTTCGTGCGCAACGTGAAGACGTTGATCGACCTGCTTCGTCAGGTGGCGACGGTTTCACCCAACGCGGAGACTCGACGGTCGGCTCGGTCTGCTTCTGATGCATTGTTCCGGGGTGTCGTGTCGGCCTCCTCGGAGGTGACAGGTTCTGGTGCCGGTGGGCCGGCAGCTACGTGACCATCGAGAAGCACCGATCCTGGGGTGAGGCAGGTCCCCTCGGTGACGGTGGGGTGGTGGTCTCGTCAGACCAAGCAGCCCGCGCCGTGGTGGAAGGATGTCGTCGGGCCGGGACCGACATCCCCGACATCGGCCTGCTCGACGGTGACCTGTGTCGGACCGTTGGCGGACGCGGAGACGAAGCCCGGGTGCGTTCATCTCAAGGAACGCGACTACCTGTCGACGTGGGCTCGGTGTTGATCGATGGCCGTCTGCATTGGTTCGTTGCCCACCTCATCGTCCGCAACAGTTGGTGGCGGGGTCGGGTGGTGGCCGTCATGAACGCCCAGTGGCTGGGTCGTTGGGATGTCGCCCCGAAGTCACACCCCAACGATGGGCTCCTCGATGTGTTCGACGGTGACCTCAGCCTCGACGACCGTCTCAAGGCCCGCCGTCGCTTGATCACCGGGACCCACGTGCCCCACCCGGGTATTGCCACCCGGCGGGTGGGTGCCCTCCAACTCGACTTCGACCGAGCTACCCCGGTGTGGTTGGACGGCATCCGAGTCGGGCGCGCCACCTCGCTGTCCATTCGCATAGAGAGCGATGCCTACACCTGCGTGGTGTGACCGGGCGTCCCTAGAGGTCCGATCCGGATACGGTCGGTGGCGTGCAATCGTGGATCCTTGACCAGTCGCCCGGTGAATATCGTTTTGGCGAGCTGAACGACCCGCCCGTGGGGCCCGGCGATGTACGGGTTCGCCCCATGGCGTCGGCGCTCAACCACATGGACCTGTGGGTCACCAGGGGCCAGCCTCGTCCCGACCTGCCCCACGTGCCCGGCTGCGACGTGGCCGGTGTGGTCGAAGCAGTGGGTTCTTCGGTCTCGGGTGTTTCGGTGGGTGACGAGGTGGTGGTCAACCCTGCGGTATCGCCCCTCGACATGGTGGTGGCCCATGGCGACGACGCCCCCATGTATCCCGGGTTCGCCATCGTGGGAGAGCAGCGCTGGGGCGGTCATGGTGAGCTCGTATCCGTGCCGGCCCGCAACATCGTGCCCCGGCCATCAGGCCGATCGTGGGCCGAGTGCGCCGCTTTCCCGCTGGCCACGCTCACCGCCTATCGGATGCTGCGGCGGGCCCGTCTCCGCGCTGGTGAACGGGTCCTGGTGGTCGGAATCGGTGGAGGGGTGTCGATGGCAGCGTTGGCCCTGGCCCGGGCCATGGGGGCAACGGTGTTCGTGACCTCGCGAGACGAGGCCAAACGACGTCGGGCCATCGAACTCGGGGCCACCGACGCGTTCGCCTCCGATGAGGACTGGCCGGTGCGCTGCGAGGTGGTGGTGGAGAGCGTGGGCCCCGCCACCTGGGATCGCTCAGTACGGGCCCTGCTGCCCGGTGGGCGCCTCGTGGTGTGCGGGGGTACGTCCGGTCCCACCGTCGAGGTCAACCTGCCACGTCTCTTCTTCAAGCAGCACGAGATCATCGGTTCGACCATGGGGGGATACGGCGAGTTCGCCGAAGTGGTCCGGCTGGTGGAACAGGGGCTGCCGGTCCATGTCGACGGCGAGTTCGACCTGTCCGACTATCCATCGGCGCTGACCCGTCTGGCCGCTGGTGATCAATTGGGCAAGCTGGTCTTGAACCACTGACCCTTCGGTGTCGTCGGCGACCCCGCCGACGTACGGCGGTACCCTGCGGCCATGACCTCCCTCGAAGACGTCAAGGCCCGCATCGACGGGGTGGTGGAGCAGTACGCCGATGTCCTGCTCGATGCCTCCCACCGGATCCACGAAAGACCCGAGCTCGGCTTCGAGGAGCACTACGCCCACGACGTCCTGACCACGGTGCTGACTGATGCTGGCCTCGACGTCACCAGGTCGGCCTACGGGCTGGAGACGGCCTTCGAAGCCCGGGCAGGGAGTGGGGGACCGGTGGTGGCCGTGCTGTGCGAGTACGACGCCCTGCCTGGAATTGGCCATGCCTGCGGGCACAACGTGATCGGCACCGCAGGGGTCGGCGCTGGTATTGCCGCCGCCGCGGTGGCTGAGGAGTTGGGCGGCACGGTGGTAGTCCTCGGCACACCCGCCGAAGAAGGTGGGGGCGGCAAGATCGTGATGGCTGAACGGGGAGCGTTCGACGGCGTCGATGCCGCGCTCATGGTGCACCCTGCGGGCCTCGACCTCACCCGGTTCGGAGCCATCGCCATCCAACAGCTCAAGATGACGTACCGGGGTCGGGCTGCCCACGCCGCCGCCGCTCCTCAAGCAGGCCGAAACGCGCTCGACGCTGCTGTTCTGGGCTACGTCAACGTGGCCGCCCTACGTCAGCACATCCGACCCGACGAAAGGGTCCACGGGATCTTCACCGAGGCCGGCGAGGCTCCCAACGTCGTCCCTGAACTGGCATCGACCACCTGGTACGTGCGCTCGCCCACGGTGCGTGGCCTCGAGAAGCTGAAGACTCGCGTCCTGGCCTGCCTCGAAGCGGGGGCGACGGCCGCCGGGTGCTCGGTCGAACACGAGTGGATCGACCCGGCCTTCGCCAACATGGTCGACAACGCACCGATGATCGACCTCTACACCGCCAATCTGGCCCGGACCGGACGATCGGTGGTCGATCCCAGCTCGATCGACGGAATCGTCGGGAGCACCGACATGGGCAACGTGAGCCACATCGTGGCATCGATCCATCCCATGATCGCGGTGTCGCCTCCTTCGGTGGCCATTCACACCCAGGACTTCGTGCGCTACGCACGAGGCCCTGAAGGCGACAAGGCGGTGCTCGACGGGGCTCGAGCGATGGCTGCCACCGTGGCCGACCTGTGGGCAGACCCAGCGGCCCTCGACAGGGTCAAGGCTGCCTTTGCGTCGGCCCGTGAGGAAGGTCTGGCCACCGGCCGAGCGACGGTCTGAGCACAACCGCAGGTCAGACAGGTCGATGAGCCGATTGCGGGGGTCCATCCCCGTAGAAGTGGTCCCAACGCTCTATCCTCGCGACCCGTGACCACCTACGTCGCCGAGGACTTCACCTCCCACGAAGCCGACGTTCTCCGTCGCTACTTCACCAACCTCGACAGTCCAGTGTTTGCGCTGGTCAACCTGCCCGAGGTGGTCAAGGGAGCGCTGTTCGCCCGCTACTCGCGTTCGCCGAAAAGCCTGCGGCGCCTGTTCCTCGACGAGTTCGTCGGCGAACTGGACATCTCCGGCGATCAGACCATCGATGCCACCGTCGGGTTGCGCCGGGCCGAAGAGCTCTACGACAAGGTGTTCTTCGAGTACGGCGACGACTCCGTGGCCCAGTTGGGTGGCGTTCACCTGGCCTGCGAACAGGCCTCCAACGTGCTCACCAAGGTGCTCGAATGGGGTCGGCTGATGTCGTACCTCGAGCAGTCCACCCGCTACATCGCCTACGACGCCCGCATCGGTGGCCGCTACCGTTTCTACCGGGACCCGGCCATTCTCGGTTCACCGCTCGGTACCCGCTACGTCGGCGAGATGGATCGGATGTTCGATACCTACGCCGAACTCGTGCCCAGGCTCACCGACTTCTTCCGCGAACAGTTCCCCAAAGACCCCAAAGACTCCGACTTCGTCTATCGCCAAGCCACCCGGGCCAAGGCCTTCGACTCGTTGCGCGGCCTGCTGCCGGCGGCATCACTTTCCAACGTGGGGATCTACGGCTCGGGCCAGGCCTACGAATCGCTGCTGCTGCGAATGCGCTCGCACCCGCTGCCCGAAGCTCGCACCTATGCCGACCTCATGCTTCACGAGCTCCGCAAGGTGATCCCGTCGTTCCTGAAGCGGGTCGACCTGGAAGACCGTGGCGTGGCGTGGAGCAACTACCTGGCCACCAACCGCACCGCAATGGACGAACTGGCCGAAGAGATCTTTCCCCCGGCGGCCACGGTGGTCGAGGACGCTCCGTTGGTCACGTTGCTCGACCACGACCCCGATGCCGAGGTCCGCATGGTCACGGCCATGCTCTACAGCCACACCCACGTGCCCGAGGCCCAGGTGGAGCGCAAGGTGCGGGCCATGTCAGCCGAGGAGCGCCTCCGGGTGGTGCAGGCGTACTGCGGCGAGCGATCCAACCGTCGTCATCGTCCCGGCCGGGCGTTGGAGCGCATCGACTACCGCTTCGACGTTCTCTCCGACTACGGGGCCTTCCGAGACCTCCAACGCCACCGCATGCTCACCATCGAATGGCAGGAGCTCACCCCCGCCCACGGTTACACCCGCCCCGAAGCCATCGACCTGGCCGGGGCAACCAGCACCTTCGACGGGGCCATGGAACGGTCTGCGAACCTGCACGCGTTGCTCAAGACTCGTTTCCCAGATCAGGCCTCGTACGCAGTCGCTCTGGCCTACAAGGTTCGCTACGTGATGCAGATGAACGCTCGGGAGGCGGTCCACCTGCTCGAACTGCGCAGCGGACCACAGGGCCATCCCATCTACCGTGCCGTTGCTCAAGAGATGCACCGACTCATCGCTGACCAGGCCGGCCATCATGCTGTGGCCGAGATGATGCGCTTTGTAGACCACGCTCCTGAGCCCGGTTTGGAGCGTCTCGATGCCGAGCGCCGGGCCGAGGCAAAGCGTGCTGCAGGTGGCATGGCGACCCCTGGTTAGAACAGGGGGTGACCGACATCACCCCCTTAGTATCTCGGCGGATGCGGAACCGGCCCCATCCGCGCGTAGTATCCGCCCGCGGCACGCGACGTTTCGTGTGCCACTTGGTTTCTGGCTCGAAGGAAGACATGGCTGACGACGAAGTGATCGACGACGAAGATGTCGTTGAAGAAGAAGACGAAGAACTCGACGAGGATGCCCTCGACGAGGAAGAGGACGGCATCGAAGGCGACGGCGCCGCCGAGGCCGAATCCTCCGTCGATGACGACGAAGAGGACGAAGAGGAGACCCCAGCCAAAGCGCGGGCGGGCGACGAAGAGGCCGACGACGACGACGACGAAGCCGACCCCGATGATGTCGAAGAAGACCTCGACACGATCCTGCGAGACCGGATCACCGCAGGGGCCGACGAAGATGACGAGGACGACGAAGACCTCGCCGTCGAGACGAGTGACGGTGGTGGCCGCGTGGCCCCGCGTGCGGCCGAGGAGTTCTCCTGCCCGGAGTGCTTCCTGCTTGTTCGCCGCAGCCAGTTCAGCTCTCGCCGAGGGGATTGTCCGGGTGGTCTCGACCGAGACGACTGCCCCATGAAGCAGCAGTTCGCCTGACGGACAGAAACAGCGCCGTCCGGTCATTGCGTTGCGACCGGAGCCAGACATGACCAACGAACCCGAGCTGTGTCCCATATGTGACGCTGAGCTGCCGCCTCGGGCCCGGTTCTGTCCATCCTGCGGTGCCGCGGTGGCCGCTTCCATAGCGGTGGAGGAACGCCGGATCGTCACGGTCCTGTTCGCCGACATCGAAGGTTTCACGTCGCTGGCCGAACATCGGGATCCGGAATCGGTCAAGGATCTGCTCGATACCTGCTTCGAACAGTTGATACCGGTGATCACCGATCACGGTGGTCACGTCGACAAGATCATCGGCGACGAGATCATGGCCATCTTCGGGGCCCCCGTAGCCCACGAAGACGATCCCGACCGGGCTGTTCGTGCCGGGCTCGCCCTGGAGCCCGCGCTCCACCGCGTGGCTCCTTCGTTGCGTCTGCGGGTGGGTATCAACACCGGAGAGGTCCTGGCTGGGTCAGTTGGGCCTGCCGCCGGCTACACGGTCACCGGCGACGTGGTGAACACGGCCCATCGACTGGTCACCACCGCGGCGCCTGGCGAAGTGCTGGTGGGGGAGCGGACTCAGCTGGCCACAACCGAGGCCATTGCCTACGACGCCCGTGG
>JBDTBS010000184.1:0-6578 GCA_039924035.1 Aquihabitans sp.
CGAGCCTCCGATGCCGCCACCGTGGCCCGTTCAGCCTTCCGCAAAGACGTTCACTCCACCGTGCTCTACACGGTTCTGGCCGTCGCCGCCGGGGCTGGGGCCTTCATCGGCGAGAACACCTCCATCCTGTTCGCACTCGTTCTCATCCCCGTTGGCGTGTCGATCATCTTCGGCCGTGACTTCGTCCGCGACTCACGCTTGGCCGAGGGTCGCCTGGCTCTGGAACGCCGGGCCGAAGAGGTACTGAGCCAAGACGACCTGGCCCCCAAGCGGTGGGCCGAGCGTCTGGCCCCCGAGCATCTCCCGGCCATGGACGGATTCGACGTCGGCCGCGTGTACCAGGCCGGAACCGGGATGATGGCTGGCGACTTCTACGACGTCTTCCGGGTGGCCCCCACCCGGGTGGTGGCCCTCATCGGCGACGTCACCGGCCACGGCATAGAACCCTCGATCACCGCCTTCCAAGCCAAGTATCTACTCCGGGTGTTCCTGCGCCAGTTCCGTGATCCCGCTCAGGCCCTCGAAGAGCTCAACACTCAGATGTCGACCCTCGACCGCGGCGAGGAGATGATCTCGCTCTGCGTCGTGGTGTTCGATACCGAGGCCGGAACCATCCGCTATGCCTCGGCCGGTCACCCACCAGCGTGGCTCTGGCATGAGAAAGACGTGCGTCCGCTACGGGCCACCGGCCCGCTGCTCATGCTCGACCCGGCCGGCACCTTCCACTCCCGCGAGCTTCGACTCGACCCTGGAGACCTCGTTCTGCTCTACACCGACGGCTTGTCCGAGGCTCGAGCCGGCGACCAGCAGTTCGGTGAAGAGCGGATCGCCAACGCTGTCCGTCGCGACCCGGGAGCTGACCCGGGGGTGCTGGTCAAGGCCTTGCTCGAGGCAGCCCGAGACTTCGCCAGGTCGCCGATCACCGACGACATCGCCATCCTGGCCATCCGCCGCGACTGAACCGGCCGGGGCCACCACCGCCACCGTGGCACCGGTGACGGTAGCCACAGAGGGATCAGTAGGATCGGCTCGTGACCGACGCCTCGCCTGCTCCTTCACCCACCATCGATGAAGCCGTCGACGACGACCCTGCGCCCGAGGAGACGGCAGCGCAACGAGTAGCTGGTGCCGGTGAACGGGCCCTGGCCGGCAACCTGGCCAAGGTGGGTGACAAGCTCGAACGCCAAGGCAAGCTCTTCGTGCGAGACCGGCTCGACCTGCTGCTAGATGCAGGTTCCTTCGTGGAAGATGCCCTGTTGGCCAACACATCGGCCACCGATCTGCCTGCCGATGGGGTCGTCACCGGGGTGGGCCGAGTCGAAGGCCGCGCTGTATGCGTGGTGGCCAACGATCCCACCGTCAAGGCCGGGTCCTGGGGGGCCCGCACCGTCGAGAAGATGGTGCGGCTGACCGAGTACGCACTGAAGCACGAGATGCCGATCTTCTGGTTGATCGACTCGGCAGGGGCCCGGATCACCGACCAGGTGCAGTTGTTCCCCGGCCGTCGGGGAGCCGGACGCATCTTCTACAACCAGGTGAAGCTGTCGGGTCGAGTACCCCAGATCTGCTGCCTGTTCGGCCCGTCGGCCGCCGGCGGTGCCTACATACCCAGCTTCTGCGACATCGTGATCATGGTGGAGGGCAATGCCTCCATGTACCTGGGTTCACCCCGCATGGCCGAGATGGTCATCGGCGAGAAGGCCACCCTGGAAGAGATGGGTGGTGCTCGCATGCATGCAACCACCTCGGGCTGCGGTGACAACCTGGCTGTCGATGATGCCGATGCCATCGATCAAGCACGGGCTTGGTTCACCTACTTCCCCCGTACATGGCGGGAAGACCCGCCGTCTTACATGTCCACCGAACCCTCATCGCCGCTTCACGCTGGCAGCGTTCCCGAAGACGACAAAGCCGCGTACGACGTCCACTCGGTGATCGACGGTCTCGTAGATGCCGAGAGCTTCTTCGAGATCAAGCCATTGTTCGCCCCCGAGATGGTGTGCGGACTGGGCCTGGTGGATGGTCGCCCGGTGGGCTTCGTGGCCAACAACCCGGCCGTGAAGGGCGGCGTGCTCTTCACCGATACCGCCGACAAGGCCGCCCGGTTCGTGTGGTGCTGCGATGCCTTCAACATCCCCCTCGTGTTCCTGGCCGACGTTCCTGGGTTCATGATCGGCACCAAGGTCGAACGGGAGGGGATCATCCGCCACGGCGCCAAGATGGTCACCGCCATCTCCGAGGCCACCGTGCCCAAGCTGTGCGTGATCTTGCGCAAGGCCTACGGAGCCGGGCTCTACGCCATGGCCGGGCCCGCGTTCGAGCCCGAGGCCACCATCGCCCTTCCCACCGCCAAGATCGCGGTGATGGGCCCGGAAGCCGCGGTCAATGCCGTGTTCGCCAACAAGATCGCCGCCATCGAGGATCCCGACGAGGCGGCCGCGTTCGTAGATGAGCAGCGCCGCATCTACGAAGAAGATGTCGACATCCTCCGCCTGGCCTCCGAACTGGTGGTCGATGCCATCGTCGACCCACAGAACCTCCGGACCGAGATCATCCGCCGATTCGCGCTGGCCGTGGGCAAGGACCGCCACTTCTCCGACCGCCGTCACGGGGTCCCCCCGGTATGACGCCCAGGCCCCCCATTGCCGCGGGGGAGCGGAGCTACCCGTCCACGGTCACCATCCGCGATGTCGGCCCCCGCGACGGTCTTCAACCCGAAGCACCGGTTCCGGTCTCCGAGCGGATTCGGCTGGTGGAGGCTCTTCAGGACGCGGGCCTACGCCACATCGAGGTAACGGCCTTCGTGTCGCCACGGGCAGTGCCGGCCATGGCCGGAGCTGCTGAAGTGCTGGCCGGCATCACTCGTCGGCCGGGCTCGGTGTATGCCGCCCTCGTACCCAACGAACGGGGCGCACAGATGGCCCTCGACGCGGTGGTCGACGAACTCACGGTCACCATCTCGGCCTCTGAGGTCTACAACCAGCGCAACGTCAACATGTCGACCGCTGAGTCCGAGACGGCCATCGCGGCCATCGTCGGGTACGCCCGCTCCGCCCACGTCACCCATTCCATCGAGGGCCCGGTTCCAGTCGACGCGGTGATCTCCTGTGCCTTCGGTTCGCCCTACGAGGGCGAGACCGACCCCGCCGAGGTCGTGGCCCTGGGCCGCCGACTCATCGAGGTCGGAGTCGACACCGTCACCTACGCCGATACCACCGGTATGGCCACCCCCAGGCGCATCGACGACCTGATCGATGCGCTCGGCGGAGCGGTCGATGGGGTCGGGCTCCACCTCCACGACACCCGAGGGACGGCCCTGGTCAACGCCTATGCCGCACTCGAACGGGGGATCACCCGTTTCGACACTGCGGTGGGCGGGCTGGGCGGGTCGCCGTTCGCTCACGGTGCCGGCGGCAACCTGGCCACCGAATCGCTCGTGGCCCTGCTCGACGACATCGGCATCGATACCGGCATCGATGTCCTGAAGCTCATCGCCGCGGCCAAGCTGATCGAGTCGCTGGTCGGTCGGCCTGTACCCAGCGGCATCGCCCACCATGGCCCTCGCCTGGCCGAACCGATCAGCGGCGATCCAACGACTGCCTGACCGCATCGAGCAGCGGTGCGGCATCCCAGGCCGGAGCGGGGGTACCGCGACCGCGGCCCAGTGCCCGTTCGATGGCCGAAGCGCCTGCGGCTTCGCCCTCGGAGGCCACCACATCGACGTTGCCACCCGTGAAGCTGCCCGACCGCCGATGGTCGAAGTCGGTGGCCGCCAAGAACACGCTGGGTACACCGTGGGCATCAGCCACCAAGGCCAGGTGGTAGCGGTTTCCGATGGTGGCGGCGGCGCCGGCGATGAGGGCCACTGCCACTGCGTCGGAGGGCATCAGACCGTCGACGAACAGCGGGGCCCTCGATGCCACCTCCTGTCCGGCAGGGGTGTCATCGGTCCACGCGTGGTTGCAGTGGGGGAGGAAGACCACTGGTAGACCTCGTTGACCGAGAGCGTTCACGGCCCCCACCACGGTGTCGATTGTGGCCGGTCCGTCCCGGTCACTGATCGTGTCGCGCTGGTCCCGCAGGCTGACCACCCCGTAGGGCAGGGCAGCATCGATACCGCGGGCCGCCAACCAGTCAGCCAACTCAGTCCTGGTGGATGGCGCTGCCGCAGTGGCCACATCGGGCTCCACCACCACGTCGCGCCGACCCAACGAGCGAGCCTGGTCGGCACTGGCGGCTCCGTCGCGAACCGTGACTCGCTGCATGCCGGCAAGTCCGCGCCGGGCCAGCAGCCGACCGATGGGGCCGTGGAACGGTCCGATGGTCCCGGCCACGAACAGGTAGGGCACGTCCAAGACTCGGGCCACCTCCATCTCGGCCAGACGGGGGAGCACCTGTTCGGCCCGGAACTTGTCGGTGAACCAACCGGCCCCCGGGGCCACCACCACGCCAGCCCCGGCGATGGTCTGGATCAGGGGCAGGTTCAACGGATCGTGTACGGCCTCACCGCTCGCATACCGCTTGGCGTCCTTGCGGAGTACAGCGATCCGCCGGAGAGCAGTCGCCAGGCTGGCCTTAGCCCCTCGATGCACCAGGTCGCCGGCGGAACCCACTGACCGTGGCCCAAAACGGGCCTGCGCATCCAGGGGGTCTTCGGCCAGGACCACGATCTCCAGATCCGGCAGGCCCGTGGTCAGCGCCGAGATGACGGTCCCGATGATCAGGTCGTCGCCAAGGTGGCGGTAGCGGGCGAACCCGCCGGTGATGACCGCTCGGGGGACCGGTACCACCGTGACTTCCGCCGTGGCCTGAGTGTCGAACCAGGCCACGTCTTCGCGGAGCAGGCCGACTTCCAGGCGGTACGTGCCCGGAGGGGGAAGAGGAGCAACCGTCAGGCGCAACTGGTCGGTCCGACCGGGTCGCACCGGTGCCGGAAGATCAGCCCGCAGCTCGGCCACCACCACGGCGCCGTATTCGTCGATCAGGTTCGCGCCCACCCGGACCCGGGGCTCGTCGCGTGGACTCCACGTGACCGACGATCGGTTCTCGACGGCGATGGTGACGGTGGCTGCCGAGGCCTCCCGCCAGTGCCGGGGACCGGTGTCCACCACGGTCACCGCACCGTCACCGGGCTGTGGAGGTTCGGGATGTCGCTCGGCCACGGTCACGACTGATCCGGGATCGGGCCGATCACGATGGACGACGTGTGGGTAGCTGTCGATGGCGGCGGCCACGGCTTCGGCATCCTCGGCAGCGACCGACGTCGTGGCCGGAGTTGTGGTTGCGGCCTCGGGCACATAGAAGCCGAGGTTCTGCGGTCGTCCGTCTTCGGTGCGCAGCCCAGGCCGGTCGCGTTCGTAGCGGGCGGCCTTGGCCCGACGCTGAGCCTCGTCGGCCACCAACAGGTCGAGGTGGTAGATCGGTTCCGCTAGGAGCCGGGCGAACCCACCAACATCGGCCACTTCATGGGGGACCGGGGAGAACCCGACCAGACCGGGATCGTTGCGGACCAGCCTCAGTTGGGGGTCTGGCCACCAGGGATGCTCGTCGAGCATGGTGGCCTCGTCGCCCCAGATCCAGCGCCGGTTGACGAACACATGGGTGACGTCGTCGGCCCACTCGGTCGTGGCCAGCCGACGTACCAGAGCGGCGCTCGGGAGCTCGTCGCCGTCCAGTCGTAGGACCCAATCGCCCGAGCACTGTTGGTGCATCCAGGCCAGATTTGCTTCCAGGGGGACCTCGTACTCGGCCCGCACCACACGGTCGACGACGCCGTCGAGCGCCGAGAAGTCATCGGTCGACACTCGGTGGTCGAACACCACCACGATCTCGTCGGCCACCGAGCGCAGGGAACCCAGCACCTGCGCCACATGGCGGGGTGAACGATTCGTGAACGTGCAGACCGACAGGGTGGGGGAAGGGGAGGAGTCCATGAGGCGGGCCAAGCCTACCGAGGACCAGGGAGTCTGGTTTCTGTCGTCTTGCTCCATGGGACCACGAAGGGCGACGCTGTGGCGTGCCTTGGTGCGAGACGTGCGACCGCTACTACAACCCCAAATCCATCGCGCCCGACGGGACGTGCGTGAAGTGCGGATCCTTCATCGCCGATACCAGCGACGTCGACGATGACGACGACAGCAAGATCCCCTGGCACTTCTGGGTTCTGGTGGTGGCGCTGGTCATCTACCTCGGCTGGCGCTTGATCCAATTCGTCGGCTGGCTGATCAACTAGGCCTGCCGGGTCTCGTCGATCCGAACTCGAGCGGGAAACGGCGAACGCAAACCATGCTGTGACCTGCCTCATTGAGGCGAGAACGGTAGCTGTGCCCCGAATTCTGAGTAGAGCGGGGTAGGCGGTAAGGTGGCGCTCCCCACGGGCTGTGGCGCAGCTTGGTTAGCGCGCTTGACTGGGGGTCAAGAGGTCGGGAGTTCGAATCTCCCCAGCCCGACGGAAGAAGTAGCAGTTCAGGGCCGGTCCGCAAGGGCCGGCTCTTCTGTTTCCTCACCATCGGGGTGGTCGTCGTCGGAACGGCTGTGGCAGGATCCCTCCGTCCACCACCGGGATGGTGGGTACCTGG
>JBDTBS010000185.1:0-16087 GCA_039924035.1 Aquihabitans sp.
CGCGGCCAGCGGAGCGAACCGGGCCGCCAGCGCCGGGTCGACGGTCTGGGCGGCCAGAGCATCGGCCCAATACCAGGTCAGGTAGAAGTGGCTACCCCGGTTGTCGAGCTCACCGGCCTTGCGTGACGGCGATCGGCCTTCGTCGAGGAACCGTCCGGTGGCCGCGTCGAGTGCATCGGCCAGGACCTGGGCCCCCGCATTGCTGGCCGCGGTGGCCAGGTGCTCGAGGGAGACGGTCAGGGCCAGGAACTCACCGAGCGAATCCCAGCGCAGGTGGTTCTCCTTCTGGAACTGCTGGACGTGCTTGGGTGCCGATCCGCCGGCTCCGGTCTCGAACAGGCCGCCGCCGTTCATGAGCGGCACGATGGAGAGCATCTTGGCGCTGGTGCCGAGCTCCAAGATGGGGAACAGGTCGGTGAGGTAGTCGCGCAGCACGTTGCCGGTGACCGAGATGGTGTCCTCGCCCCGTCGGATCCGTTCCAGGGAGAACCGGGTGGCCTCCACCGGCGACATGATCTCGATCTGTAGACCTGAGATGTCGTGGTCGGGCAGGTACTGACGCACCTTGGCGATGAGTTGAGCGTCGTGAGCGCGATCTTCGTCCAGCCAGAACACCGCGGGTACGCCGGTGGCCCGAGCCCGAGTGACGGCCAGCTTGATCCAGTCTTGAATGGGGGCATCCTTGGCTTGGCAGCCCCGCCAGATGTCTCCGGCCTCGACGGCATGCTCCATGAGCGTGGCGCCAGAGCTGTCGAGTACCCGGACGGTGCCCGCCGCGGCCATCTCGAAGGTCTTGTCGTGGGAGCCGTACTCCTCGGCCTTCTGGGCCATGAGGCCGACGTTGGGTACCGACCCCATGGTGGTGGGGTCGAAGGCTCCGTGTTCCTTGCAGAACTCGATGGTTGCGTCGTAGACGCCGGCGTAGCTGCTGTCGGGGATGACGGCCTTGGCATCCTGCTGGTCTCCGGCGGCGTTCCACATCTGCCCGGAGGTGCGGATCATGGCCGGCATGGAGGCATCGACGATCACGTCGCTCGGAACGTGGAGGTTGGTGATTCCACGGTCCGAGTCGACCATGGCCAGTGACGGGCCGTTCTCGTAGGCGGCGGCGATGGCCGCTTCGACCGTGCTGCGCTGCTCGTCGGGCAGCGTGGCCACGGCGGCGAGAACGCTGCCGAAGCCGTTGTTCACGTCGGCACCCGCGGCTTCGAGGACGTCGCCGAACTGGGCGAACACGTCGGCGAAGAACACCTTCACCACGTGGCCGAACAGGATCGGGTCGGACACCTTCATCATGGTGGCCTTGAGGTGGACCGAGAACAGCACGCCCTGAGCCTTGGCCTCAGCGACCTGCTCGGTGAGGAATGCCACCAGAGCGCGGCGGCTCATGATGGTGGCATCGACGACCTCGCCGGCCAGGACGGGTAGCCGGTCCTTGAGGACGGTGACGGTTCCGTCGGCCGCCTCGTGTTCGATGCGTAGGACATCGGCGTCGGCCATGGTGATCGACTGTTCGTTGGCCCGGAAGTCGCCAGCGGTCATGGTGGCCACATGCGTCTTCGAAGCACTCGACCAGGCCCCCATGGAGTGGGGGTGCTTGCGGGCGTACTCCTTGACCGACCGGGGAGCACGGCGGTCGGAGTTGCCTTCGCGCAACACGGGGTTGACGGCACTGCCGAGCACCTTGCCGTAGCGCTCGCGGACCTCGCGCTCCTCGTCGGTCTTCGGCTCGTCGGGGAAGTCCGGGATGGCGAAGCCTTGGGCCTGCAACTCGGCGATGGCCTTCGCCAACTGGGGGATCGACGCGCTGATGTTGGGGAGCTTGATGATGTTGGCCTCGGGTTGCAGGGCCAGTTCGCCGAGCTCGGCCAGGGCATCATCGATGCGCTGGTCGGCGGTGAGGCGCTCGGGGAAGGTGGAGAGGATGCGCCCGGCCAGCGAGATGTCGCGGGTCTCGACAGCAACGCCGCAGGCCGCGGTGAACGCGGCCACTATCGGCAGGAACGAGTACGTGGCCAGGGCGGGGGCCTCGTCGGTATGGGTGTAGATGATCTTGGAGGTATCGGTCATGGCTTCTTCCATCGCAGCGAACGTCGCTGCGACGATACCGACTTCCCCGCCCCGTGCCGCCCGAAGGTGCTGGACGAGGGCCTTCGGGATCCACCCGAACGTCAGGGTAGGATCTGACGGACCGTCAGATCCCGTAGACCGTCGGAGGCCATTGCACCATGCTCGACCACCTGATTCAGGGAGGCACCGTCGTCGACGGAACCGGCTCCCCGGCCCGTCCGGCCGATGTCGGAATCCGTGACGGCCAGATCGTGGCCGTCGCCGATCCGGGCACCATCACCGAAGACGCCGAGCAGGTCATCGATGCCACCGGCTTGTTGGTGATCCCCGGGGTCATAGACCCCCATACCCACTACGACGCCCAACTCTTCTGGGATCCGGGCGCATCGCCGTCCAACATCCATGGTGTCACCACCGTCATCGGAGGCAACTGTGGGTTCACCATTGCCCCGTTGCGGGCCGAAGACGCGGCCTACACCCGCGAGATGCTGGCCAGCGTCGAGGGCATGTCGGTGGCGGCTCTCGAAGAAGGTGTCCCGTGGGACTGGCACTCCTTCGGTGAGTTCCTCGACAAGCTCGACGGCAACATCGGCGTCAACGCCGCGTTCCTGGTCGGCCACTGCGCTCTGCGTCGCTACGTGATGGGTGCGGATGCCGTGGGCCAGGAGGCCACCCCCGAACAGATCGCCGAGATGCAGCGGGTGCTGGGTGAGTCGATCGAGGCCGGCGGCTTCGGCTTCTCGACCACCCTCAGCCGCACCCACTCCGACGGCGATGGCCAGCCGGTTGCCTCCCGCTGGTCCACCCCGGCCGAGCTACTGGCCTTGTGCGAAGTGGTGGGAAGCCATCCCGGCACCACCCTCGAAGCCATGACCGACGGCTGCCTGGACCGGTTCAGTGACGAGGAGATCGAACTGTTCTCCGACATGTCGGCCGCGGCCCGCCGTCCGCTCAACTGGAACGTGCTCACCGTCGACTCTCGCGAGCCGGGCCGTATCCCCCGCCAGCTCAGTGCTGGCGATGTGGCCGCCGCCAAGGGCGGTCGGATCGTGGCCCTCACCTTGCCGGTGCAGGTCCCCATGAACATGAGCTTCTTGAACCACTGTGGCCTGTTCCTGATCCCGGGTTGGGGCGACATTCTCCGCCTGCCGTTGGCTGAGCGCATCGAGAAGCTCCGCGACCCCGAGACCCAGGCGTACATGATCGAACGGTCGCAGTCCGAGGAGGCGGGCGTGTTCCGCCGCCTGGCCGACTTCGAGAACTACCTGATCGGCGACACCTACGCCGAGGCCAATGCCGGGCTGAAGGGCCGTCGGGTCGGAGACATCGCCGACGAACGAGGGAAAGACGCGTTCGCCACCCTGATCGACATCGTCACCGCCGATGGGCTGGAGACCGTGCTGTGGCCCATTCCGCCAGACGGCGATGATGCCTCGTGGGAACTGCGACGTCAGGTGTGGGACGACGACCGGGCCATCCTCGGCGGCTCCGACGCCGGGGCCCACCTCGACCGCATGTGTGGGGCCCCGTTCCCCACCCGCTTCCTCGGTGACACGCTTCGTGGCCGCAAGCTGGTGTCGATCGAACGGGCCGTGCAGTTGATGACCGACGACCCGGCCCGGCTCTTCGGCCTGACCGGTCGAGGTCGGATCGAGACGGGGTTCCACGCCGATGTGGTGGTGGTCGACCCCGAAACGGTTGGTGCCGAACACGCCACGCTGGTCCACGATCTACCCGGAGACTCGCCTCGGCTCACTGCGGAGCCCATTGGGGTCCGGTACGTCTTGGTGAACGGCACCGTGTCGGTGGTCGATGGCAAGGCCACCGGGACCCGACCGGGGACCCTGCTGCGCAGCGGTCGAGATACTGAGACGGTGGCCACCAGCTGAGTAGCCGTTCGCCCGGTATCGGTTGCTAGAGAGCGGACGCCTCGAGCTCCGCCGCTTCCTTGAGCCGATTCAGGGTCTCTTCCATACCTTCGGTCACCTGGCGATCTCGGGTGGAACCGATGAAGAGATCCATGAAGCGGGAGGCCATGGGTACCCGTACGAGCTCGCGGCTCTCGGTGACCCGACACCCGGTGTCGGTCGGTTCGAAGCGGTAGGTCCAGCGGGCCCCTGAGAGCGGGGTGTCGAAGCTGAATGCCCGTCCCCGGTCGGCCTGGCGGATCACCGAGGTGGTCGACCACTTGGCTGGTAGGCCGAGAATCTTCTGCTTGTTCCAGCCCTTGAAACGGGCTCCGACGACTGGGGCGGTGGCCCCGTCGACCCATTCCGCCCTGTACGTCTCGGGCGACCACCGACCCATGTTGGTGATATCGGCCACCAGGTCATAGATGGCTTCCGCAGGAGCCTCGATGTCGATGTGCACGTCGTCCATCCACCAATCGTGGCCCTCCAACGGTCGGAGTGCACCACCAAAGACCGCCGATACGCTCCAAGGGCAGGGGACATCGACATTGGAGATACACGTGCAGGAACGCTCGCAGCTCTACATCGACGGCGAATGGGTGACACCCGACGGCACCGACACCATCGACGTCATCAATGCCACCACTGAGGCGGTGATGGGCTCGGTCCCGGCCGCCACCCCCGTCGACGTCGACAAAGCCGTGGCCGCGGCCAAGGCGGCCTTTGGTCCGTGGTCGGCCACCAGCCCCTCAGATCGGGCCAAGTTCGTGCAGGCCCTGTCCGATGGAATCGGCGCCCGCAACCAGGAGATCGCCGAGACCATCACTGGTGAGGTCGGCATGCCGATCGTCCTCTCGCAGCTCATCCAGGCCGGACTGCCGCAGGCCACCTCGGCCACCATTCCTGCCATCGTCGATGAGTTCCCCTGGGAAGAGCAGATCGGCAACTCGCTCGTGGTGAAGGAACCCATTGGCGTGGTGGGGGCGATCACCCCCTGGAACTACCCGTTGCACCAGATCGTGGCCAAGGTGGCCCCGGCGCTGGCTGCCGGGTGCACGGTGGTGTTGAAGCCCAGCGAGGTGGCGCCACTGAACGCGTTCATCCTGGCCGACATCATCGACGAGATCGGTCTGCCCCACGGCGTGTTCAACCTGGTGTCGGGGACCGGGCCGGTGGTGGGCGAGGCCATTGCCTCGCATCCCGACGTAGACATGGTCAGCTTCACCGGGTCCACCCGGGCTGGCACCCGCGTCGCCGAACTGGGGGCCAAGACCATCAAGCGGGTGGCCCTGGAGCTCGGCGGCAAGTCGGCCAACATCTTGCTGCCCGACCTCACCGGCGATGAGCTCCAGAAGGCAACCAAGGCCGCGGTGAGCAGCGCTTACCTCAACTCTGGCCAGACCTGCACCGCGTTCACCCGCCTGCTGATCCCCGCCGACAAGCACGACGAGATCATCGAACTACTGCGCGAAGAGGTGGAGTCGACCTATTCGTTGGGTGATCCTGCCATCGGCGAGGGCCGGCTCGGCCCGCTGATCTCCGAGGCGCAACGGGAACGGGTACGGGGCTACATCCAGACCGGTATCGACGAAGGAGCCACGCTGGTGACCGGCGGGGCCGAGCAGCCCGACGATCACGTCACCGGCTACTTCGTGAAGCCCACGGTGTTCACCGGAGTCACCGCCGACATGACCATCGCCAAGGAGGAGATCTTTGGGCCGGTGCTGTCGGTCCTCACCTACGAAGACGTCGACGAAGCCGTCGACCTGGCCAACGACTCGGTGTACGGCTTGTCTGGTGGGGTGTGGGGTGCCGACCGTGATGCGGCCACCGCAGTGGCCCGTCGCATCCGCACCGGCCAGCTCGAGGTCAACGGAGGATCGTTCAATGCCATGGCTCCGTTCGGGGGCTACAAGCAATCGGGCAACGGTCGGGAGCTCGGTCGCTATGGGCTGGAGGAGTTCCTCCAGACCAAGTCGCTCCAGCTCTGATCGAGCGGCTCGCCCGCAAGGGCGAGGTCGCTAAGGTCCGCGGCGTGCAACTTCCTCCGGCACTCCGCCCCGGCTTCGTGGCCCGCGCGTCTCGATGCCTGCCCGCGTCGATACAGGAGCAGGCATCGCGACTACCCGGAGCGCTGGCCCCGCCGATCGATCCCGGTCGGTCCACGCCCCGGGTGGCCATCATCGGATCTGGGTTCGGTGGTCTGGGCATGGGCGCTCGCCTGCGTCAGGCCGGCATCGAGTCGTTCACCATCTTCGAGAAGGCCGATGACGTGGGCGGCACCTGGCGGGACAACACCTATCCCGGTGCCGCCTGTGATGTTCCCTCCCACCTCTACTCGCTGTCGTTCGCCCCGAAGGCCGACTGGACCAGTCGCTATCCCGAGCAGCCGGAGATCTTCGAGTACCTACAGGGTCTGGTCGGTCAATTGGGGCTGGCCTCTCATCTGCGGCTGAACACCGAAGTGGTCAGTGCCACCTTCGACGAGGGGTCTGCTCAGGATCGACCGTGGACGCTGCGCTTCGCCGACGGTGGTGAAGAGCGCTTCGACGTGGTCGTGTCGGCCACCGGCCAACTCAACCGGCCCTACGTTCCGGCCATAACCGGCCTCGAGACGTTCGAAGGCCGGTGCTTCCACTCGGCCCGCTGGGACCACCACCACGACCTGAGCGACCGCGACGTGGCCGTCATCGGCATCGGGGCCAGTGCCATCCAGTTCGTGCCCGCTATAGCGGAGCGGGTGCGATCGCTCACGTTGTTCCAGCGCAGCGTCAACTACGTGGCCCCCAAAGCCGACCCCCCGTTCTCGCCCCGAGCCCGCCGGGCCTTGGCTGTACCCCCTATCCGTCGGCTGTATCGGGCTTCCATCTGGGCTCGCCTCGATGCCCGATGGATGTGGTTCACCGACCGGTCGCGCAGCGGCCGTCTCCTGGCCAAGACCTTCCGGACCCGCCTGGAACCTTTGGTTTCCGAGGACCTACCCGCGGAGGCGGTCATCCCGTCGGATCCGCTGGGCTGCAAGCGCATCCTCATCTCCAGCGACTGGTACCCGGCGATCATGCGCCCCAACGTCCGGGTGGTCACGGCCCCGGTGGACCACATCGAAGCGGACGGGGTGGTGGCCGACGGCGAGAAGTTCCGGGCCGACACCTTGATCTTCGGCACCGGCTTCAAGGCCACCGGCTTCCTCACTCCGATGACCGTCACCGGCCAGGACGGAAAGGACCTGCACGAGGAGTGGAGCGACGGGGCCGAAGCCCACCTCGGCCTCACCGTCAGCGGGTTTCCGAACCTCTTCCTGTTGTACGGACCGAACACCAACCTGGGCCACAACTCGATCATCTTCATGCTCGAACGCCAGATCACCTACGTGCTCACCTGCCTGCGACGCATGACCGAACAGAGCATCGCCACCCTCCACGTGAGGCCAGAAGCGCAGGTGGCATCGAACGAACGGCTCACCGAGGAGTTGTCGCACACGGTGTGGTCCGCCAGCTGCCACTCCTGGTACAAGACGGCCAGCGGACGGATCACCAACAACTGGGCGGGTACCACCGCCAAATATTGGGCCCGCACCGCCTACCCCCGATGGAGCGACTTCGACGAGGTACCTCGCAAGACCTCGGCCCCAGCTCCCGAACCGGCCGACGTCGGCGTCTAGTGGCGGTGACCGCCCGGGTGGGCGGTGGCCGTGCGGAGTCCCCTTTGACGGGTCGATAGGGTTCGAGGGCACGGCGTTCCGCGCACGAATCGTCCCACTCGAGGAGACCTCCAGATGACCACGCCCGTCCGCGTTGCTGTCACCGGCGCAGCCGGTCAGATCGGCTACAGCCTGCTCTTCCGCATTGCCAGCGGAGCGCTGCTAGGCCCCGATCAGCCCGTCCACCTGCAGCTTCTAGAGATCACCCCAGCTCTCGGCGCTCTCGACGGTGTGGCCATGGAGCTCGACGACTGCGCCTTCCCGCTGCTGGCCGGAATCACCAAGAGCGACGATGCCAACGTGGCCTTCGAAGGGGCCGATATCGCGCTGCTCGTCGGTTCTCGTCCCCGCAGCAAGGGAATGGAACGTGGTGACCTGCTGTCGGCCAACGGCGCCATCTTCACTGCCCAGGGCAAGGCCCTCTCCGAGAGCGCGTCGAGTGACGTGAAGGTGTTGGTGGTGGGCAACCCGGCCAACACCAATGCCCTCATCGCCATGAACAACGCCCCCAACATCGCCAACCAGCAGTTCACGGCCATGACCCGCCTGGACCACAACCGGGCCATGGCCCAGCTGGCCACCAAGACGGGCACGACCGTGAACGACATCACCAAGATGACCATCTGGGGCAACCACTCGGCCACCCAGTACCCCGACCTGTTCCACGCCGAGGTGAAGGGGGCCAACGCCGCCGAGACCGTCGGCGATCAGGCCTGGCTCGAAGGCGACTTCATCCCCACCGTCCAGAAGCGCGGAGCGGCCATCATCGAAGCCCGCGGTGCATCGTCGGCAGCCTCGGCCGCCAACGCTGCCATCGGCCACGTGCGCGACTGGGTGGCCGGTTCCCCCGAGGGCGACTGGGTCTCCATGGCCGTACCGTCCGACGGTAGCTACGGCGTACCCGAAGGTCTCATCAGCTCGTTCCCCTGCGTCACCCGCAACGGTGCCTGGGAGATCGTGCAGGGTCTCGACATCGACGACTTCTCTCGGGCTCGCATCGATGCTTCGGTGGCCGAACTGGTCGAAGAGCGTGACACCGTGGCCGACCTCGGCTTGATCTGACCTGATCTGATCGCAATCCACGACGGGGTGGCAGGGGCCGGTTGGCCTGGGCCACCCCGTCGTCGCGTCTGCTGACCGATCCGCTACTTGAGAAACTTGCTGGTGGTGTTGTCGGCCAGCACCTTGCCGCCGGTCTGGCAGGTGGGGCAGTAGCTGACCTCGTAGGCGCGATAGGTCACGCTGCGCACCGTGTCACCGCAGACCGGACAGGGCTCCCCGGCCCGGTGGTGCACCGCGTTGGTTCGTTCGGAGGCCTTGACCATCTCGTCGCGGCTGCGTTCGTCGACCAGAGAATCGGCGATACATCCGATGATGGCTTCGTGGAGTGCTTCCACCTGCGGGGCCTTGAGCTTGGCGCTCGGCGCGAACGGCGACAGCTGGGCCCGGTGGCAGATCTCGTTGGCCAACCGACGCCCGATGCCGGCCAGCACCCGCTGGTCGCGCAGCAACCCGTGGAGTCGCATCGGGTGGGCGGCCAGCAGCTTCGCGAGGGTGGCAACGTCGACCTGATCGGCATCGGGGCCGAGGTGGCTCAGCGGTTCCTGGTCGCCAGGGTCTCCGGCCACCACCCACACCCCGGCCTTGCGCTCGTTGCCGGGCTCGGTGAGCAGCAGGGCGCGGCCGTCGGCGAAGGTCCAGCGAGCGATGCCACCCCGTGGTTTGGCCGACTGCTTCTCATCGGGCTTGAGACGGCCACCCTGCATGAGGTGGATCACGAAGGTGATGTCGCCGGTCTCGAGGAGCAGGTACTTGCCTCGCCGGCCCACCGCCACGAGCGGGTGGCCATCAGCCGACGAAGGGTCAGGGGCGGCTGTCTTCAGGGCCGTGAACGTGAGCGCCCTGAAGCCGCTGATGACCGAGCCGTTGAACGCCGCGTCGAGCCGTTCGACGTGGGCCTGCAGCTCGGGGAGTTCGGGCATGACGGGGCTCTCTGGCGCTCAGGCCGAGGGCTGCTTGGCCCCATCGGCGGAAGCATCGTCGGCCGAAGTGCCGGAGTCGGCCTCGTCGAAGGTGGTGCCCTGGCGGACAGCGGCAAACGCATCGGTCAAGCGAGACAGGGCGGCACCGTTTTGGGACAGCACCTGGAGGTTTCCACCCACCCGCATGTGGCCGGTCATGAACGCTCGTTGCGCCGACTCCTCGCCCCGGGCAATGGCCTCGGCCGTGGCCAGATCTTGAATGAAGCGCACGTCAGCGTCGGCCTCGGTGCCGGGACGGACCCGAACGGTACCGTCGGCGAACACCACCTGGAACTGCGTGACCTCTCCGTCTGGGTGGGTGATCTGTTGTTCGACCACCAACGAGAGGTCGTCGGGCGACCCGGCGCCTTCTCGTACGGACGCATCGAGGTGGTCGATCCATTCTGGAGACAGGAAGCGGGCCATGTCCGGCAGGGTAACGGTGCGGGGCCGCGGTACGGTGCGCCGACCAGCTGAGGAGGCCCGAAACGATGACAGCGCCAGTACCCGCGGTGGCCGCGGTCGACGAGGAGCAGCACGAGCCGGGCCCCGGCCCGCTGTGGAGCGAGAGCTACTACCTCGACTTCTTCGATCCGGAGCGTCAGGTCGGTGGCTACGTGAGGATGGCGCTCCTACCCAACCAGAACACGGCCTGGTACTGGGCCTGTGTGGTCGGCCCCGACCGTCCGCTGGTGACGGTGATCGAACACGAGATCGCCCTCCCGGCCAACCGCTCACTGGAGATCCGGGCCGAAGGCCTTTGGGCCGATTACAACCTGGAGACCCCGCTCGACCACGTGTCTGTGGGCCTCGAAGCGTTCGCGATAGCAGTCGACGACCCGGCCGAGACCTACGGCGACTTGCGAGGGGAGCGGGTGCCCTTCGGCCTCGGCCTGGAATGGGAGACCGATGGCGGCACCTACCCGTACCCAGGGGTGGACCGTTATGAGATCCCGTGCCGGGTCCACGGCGAGGTGCTGGTGGGGCAAGAAGTAATCAACCTCGACGGTTGGGGACAGAGGGACCACTCGTGGGGCGAGCGCGACTGGTGGGCCATGGCCTGGAGTTGGACCGCGGGTCGCCTCGATGACGGCACTCGCTTTCACGCCACCAGCGTCGACTTCGACGGTACGCCGGTCTACGGCACCGGCTACATCCAGCCGTCGGGCGAACCGATGGTGGGGACCGATGTGGCCGTCCGCTCGGAGGAACTCGGTCCCGAAGGACTTCCTGTGTCCGCCGCCTGGCAGATCGGTGACCTGAAGATGACCCACGAACCGGTGGCCTACTCCCCGGTGCTGCTCACGGCAGCCGACGGCCGGGAGGCCCGTTTTCCCCGGGCGTGGACCAAGGTGACCACCGCCGACGGCCGTACTGGTCACACCTGGACCGAGTGGAACCAACCCCCTCGGGCGTAGAGCTCTCCTTCGTGGCCTTCAGGCCGACTCCGACGCTGTCGTCATTTGATGGCAGCGGTGGCCACAGCGGGTTCGTTCTCGGTCGAAACCGGTGGGGTGGTCCAGGCCAGGGCCAGGGCCATCCAGGCGATTACGGCGGGGATCTGGGCGGCTAGGCGGAACCCACCGTTGGTGGTCGCCCAGTCGTTGCCGACCGGGGCCACGGTGACCAGGCCGGCCAGGGCGATCCCCACAGCCACCACGCCAGGGAGCCAGCGGGGGCGGTGACGCTGGACGATCACCAACGGTGCCAGGGCCAGAACCGTCCACGACCCGACGATGAGGCCCACCGTGGCGGCGGCCACCAGACCAACCACCGGCCTCGGGCCACAGGTTCCGTCGTCGAGCTCTGAGCGTCTACCGATGGGACCGGTGGCGGTGCGACGTCCCCGCAACAGGGCCAGAGCGGCCAGCCCGACGACCCCGACCAGGCCGACGGCGATCCCGACCCGGTGTACGCGGTTGGGGGCGTAGGTGAGTCGGATGGTGCCGCCCTCGCCAGCGGGGACCATGAAGCCCTGGCGCCAGCCGTCTACTCGGATCGGGTCCAAGGTGGTGCCGTCGAGGTCGGCCCGCCAGCCGGCATTGAGGTTTTCGGTGGTGGCCAGGATGGATGGCCCTCCCGGTCCGACGGCGACCATGCGATCCTGGGATCCCCAGTTGCTGACGGCGAGCGTTCGGTCTGTGGGCGCTTCGTCGACGGACTCCGGGCGGCGGGCATTCAGGGTGTCGATGCCGATGGGTCCGGTCCGCTCGGCGATGAGTCGGGTCTCTCCGTCGACAGCTACCGGTTCGCAGCTCACCCAGGTGAGCGATCGTCCAGTGAGGAGATCGTCGACGGTCCCGGTGGCCTGGGTGGCAACCGCTTGGCCATCAACCGATAGGGCAGGACCCGACCCGCAGGGCAGGTCCACCGGGAGGGCACGGTCGGGTACCGGAGCGGTGAGGCCTCCGATTCCCCCGATGACCACTTCGGTCACCATCAGTGGGCGGTCGAAGGTCCTGTTCGGGGCGACGAAGCGAATGGAGATGTCGGTGGCCTCGGTGGCCGGTATCGAGATCCGGCCTTGATCGTCGAGGTAGCGGATCAGCTCCTCGTCGTCGATGCTCACCACCACGTGGTCGAGCAACGGCGGTCGGACGTCTCGGGGCCCCCGATCGTCGACCACGCCTACGGCGATGTTGTCGACGGTGATGGGTTCGGGCCACGCCAGTTGCAGCACCGGGTCGCTGATGGCCATGGCCGGCACCCATGCGGTGCCGAGGTCGCCGTCGATCGACGACGGTGGCCCCCATTCGGCGAGTCCCTTGGTGGGTGGCGAACCGGTTGCCTCGACGGAACCAGCCGTCGGTCCCGTCGAGGCGTCCTGCAGGAGTTGGTCGAGGTCTGGGCCGGTGACAGCACTGGCTATGCCCGACAGGTTCACGTGACCAGCCACGAAGGGGACGAGCCGGTCGAGGTGGCCGTCCTCATCCATGGTCGTGAGGTCGTAGCGGTCCACCCGGGACCGGGAGAGCGAGGCCTCGATCACCCGGTCGATGCCGTCGGGTACAGCTGCTTTCAGGGGGCGAGCCAGGTCGACACCGTCGATAGTGATGTCGGAGAGGCCAAGGGGGGCCACCTCCGGCCCGTCGATCACCGATGCGATCTCAACGCGAACCATGCGGGTTGCGCCCCCATCCACGGTCACAACGGCCCGACCATCGGCATCGGTTCGACCATCGGTCGAACCCCCGTCGGTGGTCACCACGAGGCGGTCGATGCGTCTACCGGTTGCCGTCGGAATGGTGATGGTGATGTTTCCCGCTTCTACGGGTTGGTCGAAGCCGACTCGTACCCACCGTCCGATTGGGGAGTCGTCGGGTAGCCACACAGTGCCGGGATCACCGTCGAAGGCTGCGAACGGCTGGGCGCCGGGCGGGCTGAGACGGCTACCGGGCAGGTTGTCGCTGATGGTGGCGGCCCCGATCCCCTGGGCGGAGGTGATCGACGAGGGTGGATCGTCGTCGGCCCAGCGGTCGACCGGCGGTTCGCCGGACACGGGGGAGTCGGCATCGGCGGTGAGCGTGTAGGTGTGGTTGGAACGGACCATTCCGAAGATCACGTCCCGACGGCGGGCACTATCGGTGGCCACCGTGGTGAGCCCCGGAGTTAGGTCCCCCCCGGCATCATCACCGAACAGCACGGCCCGGTGATCGATGAGATCGGGGGGCAGCCAGGTGAGGGACTCGGCAGCGCCGCCCACGGCCAGCGACCCGTCATAGACGGCAGCCAGGTTCGTGGTCCTGGTCACCTCGTAAACGTCGATGGCGGACAGCCGGTCGCCGCCGAGATCACCGGGGTAGGGGCCGGGGCGGTGGTCGGTCGGCAGTTCGGTCACCGGGTCCCCGAACGATTGAGCCAAACGCAGGCCGTCGACGTCGGCCAACAGCCGGCGGATGGTCCGTGGCGACGCCAACCCGTCATCGGTGTCGAACAGGTCGTTGCGTACCACCAGGTGGCCGATGCCGGAGCGCTGTAGTGCCGTGATGAACCCGACCGGGAGCTCGCCCATGGACAACGACCGGTCGAGCCCGTCGAGCAAACGGGTGGAACCACCGCCGCCCAGTGGGATCAGGTCTCGAACCGCCCACTCGCCATCAGAGAGCAGCCCGAACGGTTCGTCGAGCGGCCGCCCCCAGCGGTACTCAGCGAAGGGCGATCCGGGGAACAGAAGGGTGCGGGCCTGGCCGGGCTGGGCCTCTACCCAGTCGGCGGTCTGCTGCCAGGCAGTGGGTATTCGTCGGAACGAACCTTCTGGATTCAACCGTCCAGGTACTACTGGCCACATGGCTGCGAACACGGCCACTCCAACCAGGATCGGTGTGCCGGCCGCCATCGCTCGGGCATATCGCGGGGAGCGGGGTCCACCGGTCAGCCTGCGGCCGGCGAGGGCGTCTGAGAGCGCGGTCATGCCATGCCCGAGACCCAAGGCCAATGGGAGGTGTACCAGTGGGGCGAACTTCTGCACGTTGCGGAAGACCACCAAGGGTCCGTCCAGGGCAGCCCGAACCAGGTCGGCACCGGCCCCACCCGATGACCCGGCATAGCCGGCCCCGAGGACCATGGCGCCCAGGAGGGTGGCGGGCAGGAGCCACGATCGGCCCGGTGAGTCACGGCGGGCCAACCCCCAGGCCCCTAGGGCAGCAACCACGATCGATCCAACGATGGCCACTGGGGTCATCACGAGTCCCTTGGCTCCTGGAAACAGGATTCGGTCGCCCTTGTCCACGTAGGGCAGCCAGTTGCCGGTCCCCCGCCACACGTCGGTGGCGGTCTGGGTTCCTGTGGTCAGCGCGGCTCGTTCGGTGAAAGGGGTGAAGTCCGAGCCGTAGCGGACGGTGACCACCAGGGGGATCAGCCACCAGCCGATGGCCAAGGCCACGCTCGGGACCCACCAGGCGAACAGCCGGCGACGTTCGGAACTGGCCGGTTGGGTGATGAACCACACCACGGCCAACGGCAGCACCGCGAACGTGGCCGTGGCATTGATTCCGCCCATTGCCGCTACGGCCAAGCCCGATAGGGCCGCCGCCCGGCGAGGCCCCAGTCGGGAAGCGGACAAGAGCGGGACCAGCATCCAGGGGGCCAGCGACCACGGGAGCTGGGTGCCGGCTTGGAAGGCGGCGGTGGTCAAGGTGGCCGGGGCCAGGGCGTAGGTAGCGGCGGCCAACACCCGACCGGCGGTGGATCCGATGCCCAGGATCGAGGCCACCCGGTGGGCTCCCCAGAGAGCCACCACCAGCAGGAGCGCGACCCACAGACGTTGGACCAGCCACGGTGGTAGCCCGAGCGTGCGGGTGATGGCAGTGAAGCCACCCATTGGGAACAGGTAGCCGACGGCCTGGTTCTGAAGCCGCCCGAAGCTCACCGACGGGTCCCAGGCCGAGAGCGAACGGCCGAGGAACCGCAACGGATCGACGGTTAGATCCAGCTTCGTCTCGGGGACGATTCGGCCTGGGGCCTGCCCGATGCACCAGAGGGTCACCACGACAGACAGCGCGATGAGGACCAGCCTCTCGCGACGTTCGGGTCGGTGGGGGTCGGGCCTCCCCTCGGTGGTCGACGGCATCGCCAAGGGTCTAGTGCAGACATCGCCGGCCGCGGGTCGTCCCCACCTACTGCTCATCGGAACGACCGGACCCTGGACCACCCCTACGATGCCGGGATCGTTGCCACCGCCGCCCCACACGCGTCCGGACGACGGACGTTTCCCACTTTCGAGGGGATCCGCGCTTTGGCCGCGGTGGCCATCGTCGTGTTCCACGCCGGCACTTACACCGGGCTGACTTGGAACGCACAGGCCGACGACCACGGGATCAGTGGCTGGATACGACATCTCGACGTCGGGGTCACGGTCTTTTTCGTGCTCTCGGCCTTCCTGCTGTATCGGCCGTTCGTGGCCGCCCACCTAAGAGCCGGGCCTCGCCCCGACACGGGTTCGTACCTGGTGCGTCGGATCACTCGGATCTTCCCGGCCTATTGGCTGGCCCTGACGGTGGGGCTCTTCGTCTTCGGCTACTCGGCCAATCTCGGCCTCTGGGGTCGATTCCGGCTCTACGCGCTGATCCAGATCTACTGGCAGGACACGCTGCTGGCGGGGCTGCCGCAGGCCTGGTCTTTGAACACCGAGCTCACCTTCTACCTATTCCTTCCCGTGTGGGCCGCCGCGCTGAGACACGTGGGAAGGAGCCGCCAGAATGTGTTGCGAGCGCAGTATGTGGGGTGCGTGGTGCTGTACCTCGGAGCCCTGGGCTTTCGGGCCTGGCTCCGCTGGGACGGACGCCACCTCGGCTACACGTGGTTACCGGCCCACTTCGACGCTTTCGCCCTCGGCATGGCCATGGCTGTGGCCAGTGCCGCGGGAGCGGCCCGTAGATCTGCCGGCG